>NZ_KV917368.1:5157884-5508547 GCF_002019605.1 Alkalihalobacterium alkalinitrilicum
CTATCACCACGAAGAAAAGGTGTTGTCTCTGGGAACTTTTCGTTGTAATGATCAATGAGTGGTTGAATAAAATCGACGACACCATTTGAAGTATACACGTTTCCAGGTCGTAGCTTTGCTTTAAGGAAATCACCTGTTACTCCGTCAAAGGCAACTAATGGATGAAAACCAACGGTACCATAATGAGTATTGAAAGCCGCAGCTTCTTGGTCTCCGTAGGTATCGGAATGCGTAGAATCTAAATCAATAATAAGTACCTTTGACTCTCTAAATTGATGCACTTTGTCAATAAGCTCTTGGTTGGCTCGATTCAATTCTTCAATAGATTGGCTATCAAACCGTCTAAAGAAACGAGATAAGCTCGGCTGAGAAGCTAACGCATCTGTACCAATAATTTGAGTAAATACAGGGTCTTTCGTCAATTGATCAGCTGCATCATCGTCGGTATAACCAGCAATGATTTGATAAATCTTTTGACGAATTAAGTTTTCATTCGAATGAATATAGTAACGTCTATTGTCTTTCAGGTTTAAATGTTCAGCCAATGTTTTAGAGAAACCAATCTTTTCATCAAATTCCCTAAAGAGGAACTCACCAGTATCAGACGAGAGTTCTCCTCCGTCATTAGATAATTTAATTTTACGATTGAAATCAAGTGTTAATTGCGGTAAAGTAGCCATTATAAGAATCCTTTCTGATGGTTATTGGTTCGCACTTTTAACTTATCAGAAATGGGTTCTTTTTTCATTTATTTGATGCGTTAACGAGTAACAAAAAAGCTTATTAAATGGACATTAGTAGGCAAATATTATTTTTTTATGAATAAATCAGGTTATTAATTATCATAGGTGCTTCAGTTGTAAGCTACTAGATATTATTTAGGTGACTCAAAAGGTTTTGGTAGCTTAGTGAGTTACCTTTTTCTGTTTGGGGAAAATTTGCTGATTAACAAACATCTTCTCTGGTTGGTACCCATTTATTATCAACTACACTTGTTACACGGACTAGATAAAAGTCTACTAAAACTTTTTTATAAAATTAAATAAAAATAGGAACTTCACTATACCAATAGCTTTTCCAATACATACAGTAATTAATGAACGGGGAAATACCTTTAAATTAAAAGTAAGGGAGGTAATATAGCATGTCATATGAGTATTATTACGATTTATGTAGTAGAAACATCGGTGCAGATGTTGAGATAAGAGATCATCATGGTAAACTGTATGTTGGACAAATTGAACGAGTAGATCGTGAATGTGTTTATCTTCGACCGATAGGTCCTTCACATGGCCCAGGGCATGGAATGTACTTTTTTGCAGCGGCAGCATTAACTGCAATTGCAATAGCATCTATCGCAGCTTTCAGGTTCCGTCGCAGACGATTTCACCATGGCCCATTTTTCTATTAATAATAGACTACAGAATGAAGCTATTTAAAGGACAAGGGATGTGCTCTTGTTATGGAAAAGAAACAGTCGGTTTTAGAACCCATTGAGACAAGAAACTTAATCTTTAGAGATTTTTCCATCGATGATAAAAGCGACATTTATTATCTTTATTCTGATCCTGAAGTCATGAGGTTAGACCAAAGTGAACCTATTAAAGACCTAGTAGAAGCAAAAACATTAATCAAAAACTTTCAGCAATCTAATCAGAGTCATAATTCTATAAGCTGGGGAGTCGAATTAAAAGAAACTAAAAAGGTCATTGGAACGTGCGGCTTTAAGAATTGGAATAGATTATCACACCATGCAGAGATTGGCGGAAATATTTTAAGTAAAGAGTGGGGGAAAGGATACGGAAAAGAAACGTTAATGTTTTTAATAGAATATGGTTTCACAAAAATGTATTTAAACAAAATCTATGCTTATACAAATGTTAAAAATCGTATTGTTTTGACATTAATGAATAAATATGGTTTTCAACAAGAAGGAGTACTCCGTGAACATCAACTACTTGGGAGAGAATTCTACGATGTGCTAGTCTTTTCATTACTCAAAAAGGAATCCAAGTTTGATTCGGAAAATAACTTTTCAAACTTTATAGGATAATTTGTTTTTCTGGGGGTTTACGTCCAAGTTTATACAACCAAGAGTAAATTCTTTCTGTCACTAGTTGTGCTGTATCTATGTATTAGCACAACTTTTTTTATTTGAAAAGGACTATCAAGTTACATACTTAATAAGAAGACTTAACAGAAAAAGAAGCTCGAGCCAAATTTTAAAAGGAAATTGTCATATATAAAGTTGGCTTAGATGATGTTGACCAATTTATCGTTGAACGTAATAAACAATTATTCTATTAATCTCATCTTTTATTCATATTTCAAAGTTTAAATCCCCATACCGATAAAATCCTCTTTAAATAATGGATCTTTCTCTACTATGAATATAGATCCAGTTATGGTTTATATAGCTACATTCCTTCACTGAAATAATTCAGCATAACTGGCTAATTAAAAGTGGTAGAACTGCAAAATCCTCCACTTGAGATCACATATTTTGGTTATTATTTCTTCAACGGTTTATCTTTCTGAAACAACCTATTATCTTAAAAGAAGTTGTTATATATTTCCAACACTAGGTATTATGGCTTGACTATAACGCTATAAATATAGTATTACTAATAAATAAGGATTATTGTAAACGTTTTCCGATATTCATATAAAGACTACTTGGTCCTTATCGTATTCGGAATGGTTTATATTTTTCAGTAAATATGTTTTGAAATTGGGGGAAGTAAAAATGTCAAACATTCCATCTATCATGAAATCCTTAAGGATACCTGTAATCGGATCGCCTATGTTCATCATTGGTAATCCAAAGCTTGTAATTGAACAATGTAAGGCAGGAATTGTCGGCTCTATGCCTGCACTTAATGCTAGACCAGCCTCACAACTAGATGAATGGTTAGCTGAGATTACGGAAACGCTAGCAGATTACAATGCGAAAAATCCTGATCGACCAGCAGCACCATTTGCTATTAACCAAATCGTACACAAGTCAAATGATCGGCTTGAACATGATATGGAGCTATGTGCGAAGTACAAGGTACCTATTATTATCACTTCTCTAGGAGCTCGTGAAGAGGTTAATGTAGCTGCTCATAGCTATGGAGGAATCGTGTTACACGACGTCATTAATAATAAGTTTGCTCATAAGGCAATTGATAAGGGAGCAGATGGTTTAATTGCCGTTGCTTCAGGTGCAGGAGGACATGCTGGAAATAAAAGTCCATTTGCATTAGTTCAAGAAATACGTCAATGGTTTGATGGTCCATTAGCGTTAGCAGGTTCTATTGCAAACGGAAAGTCAATTTTAGCTGCTCAAGCTATGGGTGCTGATTTTGCTTATATCGGATCGCCATTTATCGCTACACATGAAGCACGAGCAGCAGAGGAATACAAGCAAGCGATCGTTGAATCAACGTCCGATGATATTGTGAATAGCAATTTATTTACGGGTGTTCACGGAAACTATCTTGCTCCATCCATTCGTGCTGCAGGCTTAGATCCTGAAAACCTTCCTGAAAGTGACCCGTCAAAAATGAATTTTGGGGATGGGGAAGCAAAGGCTTGGAAGGATATTTGGGGAAGCGGTCAAGGAATCGGTGTGATTAACGAGGTTACAAGTGCAGGAGAGTATGTTGATAAGCTTCATCAGGAATATATAGAAGCAAGAGACGGCTTAATGAAGGCAAGCCAAGTATTTGCTTAATGAGTTAAATTAATAGCGGTGCTTACTCCAAGTTTGATTTTATATAGGAGTAAGCACGTGTCCAAGAACAAGGAGGACTTGCAACGTATTTATTATTCGGCGGAGAATTAGCAAAGCATCATCATCATCCACTATTCGATTATGATGAACAAGTTTTAGCTATTGCAGTAAACACTTTAGCATCCATTGTTGTAAATGAACAAAAAACAGCAGTATAGGATCTAATTAGAAATAACATAGTGTGTAGAATAGGAATGTTTCCGAGGTACTCAGAATGTGAGTACCTCGTTTTCTGTTGTATGGAAATTACATTAACTTTACATAAGATATAGAACCTACACCTTTTTGCTTAAAAATTTTATCAGAGTTTGGTATTGAATAGGGGTATCAACATCAAGAAAGTGAATTTGTTCATTATCCTTAACTATTATCCCTTGATTACTATTTCTAATAATAGATCGAGCACCTATATCTCCTTGTAATTTCAACATATTTGGGAATAAGCTTGAATTAATAATTATTGGTGGTCTTTGTATTCCATTGAAAGAAGAAGCAACAAAGTCAGGCTTTGTTTTTATATAAATACTAATTAATTGGTTAAGAAGTTTTCCTGAAATAAAGGGTTGATCGGCAAGTAGGATCATCACAGCATTGGCTTGAAGTTTTTGAGCAGTTTTAATACCACATTTGATGGATTCGGCTTGACTGTTGGTTGAATTCATAGATCTTTTAAGAATACATGTACTGCTGAAGTGTGAATTAAAGAACTGTGAAGGTAACCATGAGAGGGGATCTTCTTTATTTACAACTACAATGACTTTATCTAATTTAGAGTTAAGAGCTGTTTTCAAACTAATACTTCCTAGTGGTTTTCCATTTATAGGTAGATTTAACTTAGGGCAGCCCATTCGTTTGCTTTGACCAGCCGCCAAATAAATACCACAAATCATGTTTATGAGCCTTCTTTCGATGAGTTTTAATGACATCAGCAAGTATACTTATTGCTATTTCATTCGGACCTTCTGCACCAATTGGTAAGCCAACTGGTGAACGGATCCATTTGGGGATTTGATCTTCTAATAGTTGTTGCGTTCTTTTCCTCGGTCCTAAGATTCCAAGATATTTTAATTTCTTTTGTATAAGCTCCTGTAAAATTTCTTGATCCTTATGAAAATGGTGCGTCATAATGATAATTGAATCTTCGGGATTAAACGTAAAGTTATTTACAAATGTACTAGGAAACTCAACATGGACCTCATTTGCATTAGGAAAATAAGAAGGAGAACAAAAATGTGAGCGCCAGTCTGTTACAATTGTATAAAACCCTGTACTAACTGCTAGTTCAACAAGTGGTCTTACATCAGGACCAGCACCAAAAATAATCATGCGTGGTTTCGGGAAAAAAGCTTGAACAAAATAACGGTTTAAGTTTCTTTCAAACAACCCCTGTTTTGGTTTAACGTTGACGATTGCTCTATAAATATCTAATAGGTTGTGATCATGCCATTCACCAAAGCGGTTTTGAGAGGGTGTAATAAATATATAATCTAAAACAGAGTTTAAATCGGATAATCTTTTAATATGAAATACGGGTATACCTTTTTTTAAATATTGTTCTACTTGTTTTAAGTGATTCTGGAGTTTTGCATCTACGTACTCTAATAAAATGGATATCTTTCCATTACATCCATTATTTAGACCCCAGGTAATATCGTCATCTGCCTTCATATCATAAACAACTGCACGAGATTGTTGTTCTTTAATGATTTCTTCAGCTCTTAAAGCTACATCATTTTCTAAACATCCACCACTTAGTAGGCCAATTTGTGTACTGTCTTCTAAATGGAGCATCATCGCTCCTTCTTTACGATAAGAAGAACCATCAACATCAATAATGGTAGCTAATACTTTTTTTTGATCAGTAGTTTGAATCAACTTCAAAATGTCAAATAAATCGTTCATTTATACCTCCTTTTTATGGGCCCACAATTAATTGAATATAAGCTATGTACTATGATTGAACTTTAATTATGTAAAGATTTGTATGAAAGAATTTTAACAATAGAACTTTTTAAAGGGAAAAAGTGAAGAGGTCCTGAAGTTAGACAAAGCATACAACAAAAGGCCACAACATTCATAGTGGCCTGGTTGGTCATTTTTATATATGGAGACTATTTTTTAATGATTAAGTGATCACCGCTTTTAAGTTCTAGAATATCTGCCAAAAATACTTCAGCGAGATTGTTGGAGATATCAATCAATTCCTCTTGATCCTTCGCTAATAACGAAAGAGGCGCCCCTCCTAAATAACGATTTTTGTCTGTTGTGACCATGGCTAGAATTCCTTTAATCTGTCCACCGTTATTTCCGCCCATTAGCTTTGCCCCCCTTTTTGGATATTTAATAGTTCAGGGTTCTTTTTAACTGTCTCTAATAAAGGAGTAAGTAAAATCGTTTCTTTCAAAAGTTCAAAGTTTTTTATGATAGGAACTAAAACAATGATAATGACTCCTGCACCAGGGTTTTCTACGCTGTATAATTTTTTCTGACCTATTCTTCTCGTGGCTTCAAATAAAATAGCTTGGCGTTGTCCGCCGTTAAAAAGGGGAATTTGAAAGTGGTCTTTGTTCGGTCGAATAACGGCAGCAATTCCGTCATCTAAAAACCATTCTTTGGCTTCCTCTCTACCCGCTAAATTATAAACAAACATATCATTTACGTATAAATCAGACCCTTTAATTTCAATTTTCCCCTCTTCAACAGTGGCAATATCTCTTACTTTTTGTCGCTCTGTAAATCTCTTTAGTAAGTAATATACAATAAGTCCGACGATGGAGCCACATACCACTTCGATCCAAGCAGCTACTTCCAGAAGCTCTTGGAATAGTTGTATCGTTAATGCAGTAGAAAAGGAAACAAGTAATGTGATATAGTTGCGCGCTTCAAAGATTTTGGCAATTCCATCAATATAAGCATCACCACGTCGTGAAAATTCATCCCCCTCAAGGTCTAAAAGACTTTCCCTTTCGATTTTGCGAACGTCACGAAAATGTTGTGCTGCTAAAGCAAGAAATGTTACCGCTGTAAAATTCTTTGTCATTAATGTAGGGATAATAAAGGCACCTATTGCGGCAGCAAGTGCACCTGTTACAAGGTGTATTAAGTAGCCGTTTGGATAATTAGGGTATTGTCTGTAATCCAATTTTATTGAAAGAAAGCGGACCAATGTTCCAATAAGGGTTGCGGTAATTATTAATACAAGCATTTCAGGTGAAATAATGTCGTCGTTATTGGGCATGTTAATGACTCCTCATAAAAAATTTACCATTTATAGATTTTGTTATATGAGAAATTTTATACAAAGAGTAAATATACAGGATTTTTCATTTGCGTTATGTGTAAAAATGGATAGCGAGTATTTATAAGAGAAAAAGCTCAAAAACTCTCTACCTTAACGTAAAAATTGATTTTCTCAATATGACGAATGAATGAGTATATGAAGACCAATAATAGGAAAATATACGTTTTTATTTAGTACCTTACATATTACTGTGATTTGGCAAATCTAATAAGAATTACGGCTTTTTTATATACTAGAATATCAATCAACATGAAGAGTAATTTGTATTCTGATCAATATAGTTAGAGGTGGCTTGGTTTCATGAGTTGGAGTATCGGGAAAAGTACCTATCGGAAGGAAGCTATTGAAAAGGTTACAGGGGCAGCTAAATATGTGGATGACTATTCAGCGAAAGAAATGTTACATATAAAATTAGTCGTTAGTACTCAAGCTCATGCGAAAATTAAAGCAATTGATACAACAAAAGCAAGGGAGATTGCTGGGGTTCGAGCTATTTTACTTGGACAACCTTTTCCACTCACAGGAGAAGAAATTAGTGATCGTCCGCCTATTGCTTATGATAAAGTACGGTATCACGGTGAACCCGTTGCAGCAGTAATAGCAGATGATCCTGTTCAAGCAAAAAAAGCAGCTGAATTGGTTGAAGTGACGTATGATGTTCTTCCCGTTGTGAATTCTGTAAAGGAAGCGCTCCTTCCTAATGCTCCGCTCGTACATGAAAACTTAGGAAGTTATGAACGAATTGAACATGTATATCCTGAACCGAATACAAACATAGCAGATCGGACCAAAATTCGTAAAGGAAGCATGGAACAAGGTTGGAACGAGAGTGATATTACAATTGAAGGAAACTTTTCATTTGGTCCATCCGACCATATTGCGATGGAAACGCGATGTGTTACTGCAGAAATCAGACCAGATAGTTCTGTTGTATTTTCTTCTGCGACGCAGTCTCCTTATATGATCAAAAAATTATTAAGCGATTACTTCGATTTGGAAGAAGGAAAGATTATCGTCAATACGCCGTTGGTCGGAGGAGGTTACGGTGGTAAAGTAGCGGTGCAATTAGAATTGATTGCTTATATGGCGACTCTTGCTGTTGGCGGGAGACCTGTGAAACTGCTAAATTCAAGAGAAGAAGATATGATCACTTCACCCGTCCATATCGGACTTGATGCAACAGTAAAGCTAGGAGCGACAAAAGATGGTCGTTTAACTGCAGCAGAAATATTGTACAAGTTTGATAGTGGGGCCTATTCAGACAAAGGGGCGACGATTAGTCGAGCCGCTGCAGTTACGTGTACAGGACCGTATCATATAGAAAATGTATGGTGTGATTCAATCTGTGTTTATACAAATCATCCGTATGCAACAGCTTATCGTGGTTTTAGTCATTCGGAGCTATTATTTGCTTTTGAACGTTCGATGGACATGCTTGCAAAAAAACTAAATATGGATCCATTCGATTTAAGAAACAAAAATGTATTTTTACCAGGACATACAACACCAACTCAAATCCGTCTTAATGAAAGTACGGTTGGTAATTTACCTCAATGCATAAATCAATTAAAACAATTGATGAATTGGAAAGAAGGACAAGTCATCCGAGTAAATGAGCGGAAAGTCAGAGCAAAAGGGATCAGCTGTATATGGAAGACATCAACCATTGATTCGGAAGCAAGCTCTGGAGTTCTATTAATTTTTAATGCTGACGGGAGCGTTAATATTCTTTCAGGTGTTGTTGAAATCGGGACTGGCACAAAAACTATTCTCGCTCAATTACTAGCTGAAAGACTTAAGATGGATATTAATAAAATTCACGTCAAAATGGAAATCGATACACAAACAACACCTGAACACTGGAAAACTGTGGCGAGTCGAGGAACATTAATGGCTGGAAGAGCTTTGCTAAAGGCAGCCGAAGATGCAATTTCTCAAATAAAAGATATAGCTTCTCGAGTTCTAATGTGTTCACCCGATGACTTAGAGGTCGGAAATGAAATGGTTTATGTACGTGATGAACCAGACACTTTTACCCATGTAAAAGATGTTTGTCTTGGCTACAAGTATCCAAATGGTTATTCAATAGGTGGACAGATTATAGGAAGAGGAAATTATACGTTACGACATTTAACGCATCTAGATCACGAAACAGGTGTCGGTAAACCAGGACCTGAATACTCAGTGGGTGCTCAAGGGGTCGAAGTAGAATTTGATATGAGAGATTTTACATATAAAATTTTGAAAGCTTATTCTGTCCTAGATGTTGGAATGGTACTAAATAACAAAGGAGCCCAAGGACAAGTAATGGGTGCGATGAGCATGGGTTTAAACTTTGGGAGTAGCGAGACATTTGCCTTTAGTGAGGATGGAAAGGTCCTTAACCCTAGATTGCGTACATACGTGCCGTTTCGTTATGGGGACCATCCTGAGTACATCGTTCATTTTATCGAAACACCACATATTGATGGGCCTTATGGAGCACGCGGAGTTGGTGAACATGGTTTGATTGGGATGCCTGCGGCTCTGGCAAATAGTTTATCGACTGCTGCAGGTGTCGACTTGAACCAACTGCCCATTACTCCCGAGTTCATTTGGAAGAAAAAGAAGGCGGTGGATGAATGATTTCCTTTGATTTTGAATATTACAAACCCACGTCTGTGACAGAAGCAACTAATCTGTTTCAATCGTTAACTAAGCAAGGAAAGGATCCTATCTATTTTTCGGGAGGAACAGAAGTCATTACTTTAGGAAGAATGAATCAGATACAAACGGATGCAGTAATTGATATCAAAGGTATCCCAGAATGTCTTGTTTTAAAAAAAGCTGAACATAAAGTAACGTTCGGATCGGCACAATCATTAACGAAAATTCACGAAATGCAAATCTTCCCTTTTTTAAACAAGGCGATTGTTGAAATCGCCGATCATACCGCCCGTAATAAAATTACATTGGGTGGAAACCTTTGTGCCAATATTATTTATCGAGAAACGGTTTTACCACTATTGCTAACCAATAGCGAAGTTGTTATAGCCGGCACTGGTGGCTTAAAGCAAGTTCCGCTTCAGGACGTTTTTGATCAAAAATTAAATTTAGAAAAAGGCGAATTTTTAGTTCAAGTAATTACCGAACAAAGTGAAATCGATTGTCCATTTCTTTGTGTAAAAAAGCGAAGGCAGTGGGATGTCGGCTATCCTTTAATAACAACCGCGGCATTAAAGAAGGATGGCTACATTAAAGTAGCATTCAGCGGTTTAGGTACGTTTCCATTTCGTGATAAAAACATCGAAGAAAGTTTAAATATTAAGCAATTAGCAATAGAAGAAAGAGTCGACCAGGCTCTTCAACAAATTTCCGTCTCCATTTTAGATGATGTCAATGGTTCAGCAGACTATCGATTGTTCGTATTGAAAAATACGTTGCTTGATGTACTGGATGCGTTGGAAGGAGGAGAGAATGTATAAGACAGAAATTACTTTACAGATCAATGGTGAGGATCGTTTTGTATATGTTCGGAATGCTGATACACTATTGTATGTTTTGCGTGAAAACTTAGGCTTAACTGGGGCAAAGCCTGGTTGTTTAAATGGAGATTGTGGTGCGTGTACCATAGATGTAGATGGGGATGCGATGAAATCATGCTTGATGCTTGCAGTAGAGGCAGTCGGAAAAAAAGTAATTACAGTTGAAGGGCTGAAAAATGCACCCATTCAAACAGAGTTTATCGAAAAATTTGCCTTTCAATGTGGTTATTGCACACCTGGATTTATTATGAACTGTAACTCCTTAATTCAAAAATATCCAAAAGCAGGTGTTTCTGTGATTAAAGATCATTTAGAATCGAATATATGTCGCTGTACAGGTTATCAAGAAATTGAACAAGCAATAAAATCAGGGTTATTTAACGCAACAAATGGATCGTAAAAATACATAAAGATAATTTTTAAAAATGTGTATGTTAGGGAGTTATCTAAGGCATCTTATACAAGTAACATCAATTACATTTTTAGGGGGAGTTTTCTATGCAACAAAACCAACAGTCTCAACAAGCAGCTCAACAAGCACAACAAGCCATTCAACAAGCAGAACAAGCGATTCAGCAAGCTACTCAACAAGCAAATCCTCAAGCGATTCAGCAAGCACAGCAACAATTACAACAAGCAACACAACAAGTGCAACAAGCGCAAAACAGTGCTCAGCCAGCACAACAGCAACAATTCCAACAAGTTCAACAACAGCTACAACAAGCAACACAACAGCTACAACAAGCGCAACAACAAAATCAGTAACATAATAATTTGTAATTATAGAAAAGAAGTAGTATTGAATTTTTGGCTTCATACTACTTCTTTTTTTCATCCTGGACATGTTGTGCCTGGAATTGACTTTAGTAATGATCCGTTGTTACAAGGACGTTTGTTTTCCTATACGGATACGCAACTTCTACGCCTGGGCGGGCCTAATTTCCATGAAATCCCGATTAATCGCCCAATTGCACCCGTAAATAATAATCAGCGAGATGGGTTTCATTGTATGACCATTGATAAAGGGTCAGTCAGTTATTCACCGAATTCGCTTCGGAGTAACTCTCCACAACCAGCCACGGACAAAGAGAATGGATATACTCATTATGCTGAAGAAGTAGAGGGGCAAAAAATCAAAAAGCGCAGTGAAAGCTTTAATGACCATTATCGTCAAGCAACGCTTTTCTGGAAGAGTATGTCACCTGCTGAAAAGAAGCATATTATCAAAGCATTTCATTTTGAGGTGGGTAAGGTCAAAACGGATTTAACTTTAATGATGTAACGCAGGTTATGACGGCACTGTCTGGTGAAGGGGTTCATGCGGACCTAATTAGCAAAAATTTAGGGATGATTACTAGTGCCGACAGTCAACAGTTGGAAGCAAATAAGAGCTATGCTACAAGCGGAGCAATTATGTATGATGCACTTTATATCCCAGGAGGTAAGGGGGCTGTTGATCTATTAATGACTCATAAAGAGGCGAAAGATTTTGTGGGCGATGCTTTTGTTCATGCAAAACCAATTGGAGCTGCGAACGAAGGAGTGGATTTATTAGAATCATCTGACGTTCAAAGAATTACGTTGGCAACACCAGAGTCTCAAGCTCAAGTTTTTACAGACATGGGGATTGTTACGATCCGTAACGCAGCAGACTTGAGTTCTTTTCACCAAGAATTCACCCATGCGATCGCGCAGCATCGGCATTGGATGAGGGAAAATCAAGATGGAAAGATGAGTGGGTAAGCGAAACGTTTCTATTAACCTTATACATTAATGGTTAACAAAGAGTCTGGATCCTACTGATTAGAACTTCTTCCTAGGATCATCATAAATATGAACTTTCCCCCTTGTATAGCGAGGGGGAAAGTTCATATTTTAATTGTAAGTTAAATATTGGCTCAGAACAAAAGATCTACTTTTTATTAAGGTTAATTTCGTATACCTTTAAATGTTGATAGATCACTCGAAGTAATGGCACTTCTAAGTTAAATCGATCAGCTAAAGTAAGTAAATAACCTTGTAGATGATCAACTTCTATTGAGATCCCTTTTTCAATATCTCGAAGCATAGATGCTTTCATATTATAATGTTGCATTTTCATTGTAGCCATTTGTTTGTCAACAATATCATCAGCTATTGGTGCGTCAGCCGCTTCCATAATAGAAGCCACTTCCTCGAATAATTGAAGGGTTAGTTTTTCTCCATCCTTTACTTCGAGTATAGGACCAACGGATGAACGCATTAGCGTCGTAATACCCGATAAAGTAGTGATAAATAAATATTTGTGCCACATGTCTTGAAGAATATTGTCACTCAGTTTAAATGATGCACTTGTTTCACTAAAAAGTGTTTGTATACTTTCGATACGTGAACTTCTTTCTCCATCAAGTTCTCCAAATGATATTTGATGACTTTTACTCGTCTGAACAACATGTCCTATGTCATTTAAAGTAGTTTCAATAAAGCAAAAACCACCTATTATCTTGTCCTTCCCAAATACTTCTTGCAACCGATAGATATGGCTAATTCCGTTTAACAATGGAATAATCGTAGTCGAAGGGCCAACATAAGGCTCTACTGCTTGAATAGCCCCTTCTAAATGTTGTGCCTTCGTAGCAAAAATGATTACATCGAACGTCCTAACTTCTTCCCCAGACACTAATGTTTTAGGTTCAAGTTGAATGTCTCCATGAATACTATTAATAAATAGTCCTTTTCCATTAATTTGCTGTTGGCGTTTTTTTCTAACTAAAAAAGTAACATCTACTCCACTTTCTATAAGACGTCCACCAAAATAACCACCTACTGCACCCGCACCTAACACAAGAACTTTCAATTGTCTTCCCCCTTACTTATACTAAAATTTCAGCTTCATGCTTTAACAAACTCCTATTTAAAATAGATTTAGTATGTATTTTATCATACCACAACTTAACCTTATATTAATGAATGGCCCTATTAAGCTATAAATATTACAAGTAAGTGTAGACTAGATTACGAATATTTGGTATTATGCTAGGATTAACTTCAAGGTGAAAGGATGTAAGGCAGTGGGGAAGTTACCGTTTAGTATTGCTTTATTAGGTGGGTTTCAATGGTTATTTTTCATGTTTGCTAATACCGTAGTCATACCCATATCCATTGGTGGGGCTTTTGGCTTAGAGCAAGCCGAAATTGTTTCTGCTATCCAGCGTTCTTTTATTTTTACAGGTATTGCTTGTGTATTACAAGGACTAATCGGGCATCGTTATGCTTTAATGGAGGGACAATCTGGGGTATGGTGGGGAGTTATTTTAAGTCTTGCAGCAACGGCTAGTACTTTAAATATGGAGTTGACAACAATAGGTGGCAGTATAGCTGTTGGAGCTATTATTTCGGGCCTGATCATATCTATTTTAGGAATGTTTGGCCTTGGTAATCTATTAAAGAAATGGTTCACACCGGTTGTTATGTTCGTTTTTTTATTACTGCTGGCCAATCAATTAATTTATATATTTTTAAAAGGAATGCTAGGTTTAAATCATAGTGAGTACATTGATGTTCGTGTTGCTTGTTTTTCGCTAGTTCTCGCTGCTATTACGATTTTCCTTAATGTAAAAGGAAAGGGTGTAATAAGTAACCTCTCTTTACTTATCGGAATGGTAGTCGGCTGGATAGGAGCAGTTCTCATGTTCCCGTATGAAACAGTCAGTATAGTAAAAACAACACCTTTGCTTACTTGGTTTCCATGGGGGGAGCCAAGTCTCGAATGGGGGATTGTGCTGACAGTTGTTATTACGGGATTATTAAATACAACAAATACGATCGCTACTTTAAAAGGGGCCGAGGATTTATATGAAAGGGAAACTGAACCGAAGCAATATCGTGCGTCCTTAATGCTATCTGGTGGATATTCTTCATTATCAGGGATTTTAGGACTTGTTCCATATGCACCTTATGCTTCTTCACTCGGCTTTTTACAATCGACAGGGATTAAAGGTCGCTTACCGTTTTTCATTGGTTCAGTACTTTTTATTATCATAGGTGCAATCCCAGCATTAAGTGCGTTCTTTTCTACTATACCTCATAGTGTAGGTAATACTATTTTGTTTGTAGCCTATTTGCAGTTATTTCGGTCTGCATTAAGAAATATTGAAGGCTTGCAATTTACTTCAAAAACGATTTACCGCATTGCTTTACCTGCCTTATTAGGAATGTCAATAATGAACTTGCCAAATGAAGCTTTTACGCAAATACCTGTACTCATTCAACCACTCGTTTCAAACGGTTTATTAATGGGGATTTTAGCTGCCTTATTAATTGAAGCGATTTATTATTATTCAGAATCAAGAAGAAAAATAGTAGAAAAAAACCAAAGTTTAGGTCAATAATAAATTGGTTTTTACTGTGAATAAATACGTAAACTCACGAAAAACGTAGCCTTCTTGTATAAGAAGGCTACGATTAGTATAGGGCATATTCTAATGCCAAACGCTCCCCAGGTTTTAAGGGGTATGATTAAATTTCTCGATCATAGACCTTAAAAACTGATGAACTTCAGTTAAATGGTTTTCAATTTCAATGCTTAAAGAAGTAAACTGACTCTTACCCAATTTAGTTACTGTATATTTTCGCTGTGATCGTGTTTCCTCATCTAACCATGTTCCGCTAATTAGTCCTTCATGATTCATTTCTCTAAGCACTTGATAAAAATATCCATGGTTATTCATCCACCCAAACCAAATATCCATATCCCTATAAAGGGCTCCGCCATGCAGTGTACCTTCATGGATAAGTCGTTGTAATGTATACCATTGTATCAACGCTTTTACATTAATAATTTTACTAATATATTGTTTTTCATAATTTGTTAGTGATGTATCTAAGGTGTGGTTTAGCTGATTTACGATTACTTTTTTCATGTGTTCAATTATTTTCATTAGTTTAATGAGTGTAGGATAGAGATTTTCTGCATAATGACGTAAGTACACAGCACCTTCTTCACTTAAGTGAAGAATTTTTTTTCGTCCTTGTTTTTGAAATACGATTAAATTTTTATTTTGAAGTTCGTCTAGAGTTTTATACACATATGTTCTAGAACGAGTTGGACTTAAATGATCGTTTCTAGAACTTTCTGAAACTAATCTATAAACTTCTGCAGCATGTGTAGGCGACTGATTAAGCAATTGTAAGATTAAAAGGTGTAGGACTTCTTTTTGTGTTAGGCCAAACTTGTTTACCGATATAGAAAGTTTTGTCATCGACTCACCATCCTAAGTATAGGGTACGTATATTGTAACATAAATTCAATGTACCTTTAGCAAGTATTATGTTATGATCTATATGTGTACATACAATATTTTACTGTAGTACTTTATTTCAGCTATATAAAGCAATAATTACCTTAATTTCATTTTAAGAGGGAAAAACATAAATGCAGAAAAATAATAAACTTGATCACGACAAGGGGGTGATTCTCTTGCCGAATTACAATTAATCTCCAATTAAATAGAAAGGAGAGGTTAAATTGTTTCAGGTAGGGGACGAAGTTGTATATCCACCTTATGGCGCGGGTTTTGTATCCGCTATAGAAGAGAAGTGTATTCAGGGGAAACAAGAAAAGTACTATGTTATTAATTTAATATTAGATGACCTTAGTGTTTCTCTACCCTTACACCGTTTGTCTCATAAAAATATTAGGTCTGTAATGAATTTCAAGGAATTAAGTTATGTTTTTTCTAGTTTAGTTCCAGTTCATACGAATATTAAAATGTATCCATTGCATCAAAAACAAAAATTTTATGAAAAAATTCTCTTGGAAGGTGATATTCAACTGATTGCAAAGATATTGCAAGCGCTAGTTCAAAAAAAAAGAGAGAGTGGTCTGAATCAAAGTGAACGTGAGATATACAGTAAATATTACAATATGATAGTTAGCGAGATTATGATTATAAAAAAACTCATTCTACAAGATGCTGAAAATTTGCTTTATGAATTGTGTGAAAATAAATAAGGGGTTGAAATAGTTGGCAACAACAACACGCGGAAAAGTATTACGTGAATTAGAAGGCCGGGGAAGAGGTACTTGCCCAATATGTAATAGAAGGCGGATAAAACTGTTATATGACCTAGTTAATGAAAATGGTAAGACGATGAAAGTTTGTAAGGTTTGCCGTCCCAAAAAGGCATTAACGAAGAAGGAATAACAAACAAAAAAGGTTTGTTAATCTAATTTATCATTGAAAGATGTGATTAGAAATGAGTAATCAAGAGTGGCTCGAATGGCAAAAGAGAATAGTATTCGAAGAATATATAAAGCCAGAATTAGAAAAAGACGAAAATGAGGAAAAGAAAAACGCTGAACAGAAACACTTTCAAAAAAATGAAGAAGTGATTACCTTATGAAAATTGAAACTGTGGATCTGACAATAATAATACTAGGGGGATTAACTAATGATCCTTAGAAAAGCGATTATGCATAACTGGATGAAAAAGCGTATGGTCGCACAAGTTAATTATCTGAAAATGAACAGACTGAAAATTCTTCAAAAGTTAATTTTTAATAAAAGTGAAGAAATTCATGTAGATCCTGAACAGTTAATTGATAATTATATTGATAGACTATCGATGTACAGTTTAAAGGTCTTTGATTTAGTAGAATTTCCATCCATTCCTTTTGTCATGATTGATAGTAGGGTAACCATTTATGAAGTGAAAAATAAATTGAGTAAAACAATAAATATCTGTTTTCCAATACAAGAAAATGAGGAGATTGAATATTTCTCATACCTTTCACCCATAGGGCAACAATTATTATTACGCCAAGTAGGTGATCGTTTTAACCTAAGTGAATGTTCGCAATTAAAAGAAGTTATTATTCAAAATATCGAATATAGTTCCATATAGTTAAAGAAAAAGAAAAGGTATTTTGCAGTATAAGTTGTAAGTTTCTTTAAGGTTTTTACCTTTTATTTTAAGTGACAAGGTAGCACAACTAAATAATTTTTAAATTTGTAAAGGTCCCAATCTTTTGGGGCCTTTTGTATAGAGCGATAATTTAACTAAACGTGGTGGTATAAAACCATTCCAGTCTACAAAAAGAGGAGACGGGTTTACTATGAACGATAATATAGCAATGATAGGCTCGCGATCTAAGCTAATAAATCAACTTGTCTATTTTGATGAGGAGCTGCACCGTTTTTTAGAAGTGTTTGTTCAAGAGAAAAGTAAAAAGAGTGAAGTTGAAAAGACAGTTCATAAGTATATGGAAGTAGTTGAAAGGATACTATCTAATTTTAATGAAGAGAGTATTAATTCAGTTGTTCTCATTGGCAGTACGGTGGAAGTGTATTATCTTGATGATCATATTAATGAAACCTTTACTATTGTGTTTCCTTATCAGGCAAATCCTGAAAAGGACTTAATATCTTTCCTATCTCCTGTCGGCTCTCAACTACTCCTAGCGAAGGCGAATCAAACGTATAAAATAAAATTACCTTTTGGAGATACTTCAGTAATAGTAAAAAAAATTACCTTTACTAATAGTGCTTTAATAGGGTAGATGCTAATTATTTTTCTAGTTTTGAAGGTTGCTTGATTTGTAAACTGTGCCATTTTGTCTTGATTTTCAAATGATGAGGATAAGGATGAAGTGCTCTTGATAAAATTAAATAAGAAAAAACCAATATCACTACGTAGCATTTTATTAGTATCCTTCGTACTATTCGTTCTTTTAACAATTCAGGCACTATATATTGTAGAAAGAGGAATAAGACCAACTATAATTAATGTTGCAGTTACTGAAACTCAAAGAATCGCAGCTCAATCTATAAATGATGCAATCGATAAAAAAATAGTCGAGCATTTGGATATGGATCAACTATTAAAGATTGATTATAAAAAAGATGGAGAAATCAGCTCAGTTAGGTTTAACCCGCAAATCTATAACCGAGTCACTGCAGAGGCCACTACTAGAGTTCAACGTAGCTTACAGTTTGTTAACACGGAAAGTTTTTCAGGTTTCTTTGATGATATCGAAAATGATCCAGGAATCATCCATCATATCCCTTTAGGAATTGCAACGAATAATTCCCTACTAGCTAATTTTGGACCGTTAATTCCAGTGAAATTTACAACGATTGGGGATGTACAATCCGAAGTAAGAGCTAAAGTTGTGAGTGCTGGAGTAAATAATACGCATGTTTCCGTTTATATTACGATCATCGCAAATGTTAAAGTTGTTATTCCATTTGCGACAGAAACTACCACTGTAGAAAATAACATTTTATTAAGTGATATATTTATTCCTGGTGAAATTCCAGAATGGTATGGTGGAGATACTAAATCAGGATTAATTCCAATCTCAAAATATCACCATTAGTAAAAAGAGCCAGCATAGATAACTGCTGGCTTATTATGATTCCGTCCTACTATTTGCTAGCTTACTATAAGGACTTAATACAAGGTTAATCAAACTTTTTCATTAGTGAATATAAAGTTAGAAAACGGTAATAGTGGTAACATCTTGTGTAACAAAACAGATGATGTAAAGGGGAGTTTAATTGTGGAATTTTGGAATGGAGCAGAAGATTTACCGATATATGGATATCTCATACGAGCAGGTATTGTGTATCTTTATATTTTTATGATCATAAAAATTCTTGGCCAACGGTCGATGGTATCCTTTCACCCCATTGATTTTATTTTTGCTATCATCATTGGAGATATTGTCGGCGAACCTTTATCGACTGGTGAATTACCTCTCGGTGGCCCCCTAGCAGCTGCTTCTTTAATTGTCGGATTACATCTTACCTTAACGTTTCTTGCTCTCAAAAATGCAAAGGTCAGACGGTTTGTTGAAGCTGAACCGATTATTATTATTAATAAAGGACAAATCTTAGTCGATCAAATGCGAAAAGCAAAACTAACCGTTGAAGCACTATTTATGGATTTAAGGCTTAACCAAGCGAGTGACTTAACCGAAATTGATTACGCCATTCTAGAACCCAATGGACAAATTAGTGTTATAAAGAAGTCTAAATATGACGCTTTAACGCCTAGTGATTTAGACAAAACTCCTTCAGAAAAAGGTTATCCTTCCGTGTTAATTTTAGAAGGAGAAGTGAATAAAGCAAACTTAGAGAAGTTAGGTTATAGCATGGCTTGGTTAGATGAACAAGTTCACCAAAATGGCTATGAAAATATTAAAGATATTTTCTTATTAACAGCTGATGAGAGGAATGATAAGGTTTATATTAGTGGTCGTTCGGTAAAGGATGTTGTTTAGAAAAGAAAATTTACAAAGAGTTCGAAATCAATAATTTGAAACAGTAAAACTACTTATTTGTTACACTATTTAACGAAGTGTTTCCATTTTTATCCTGTATCAACTGGCAGTAACAACTAAATGAACACAGACGTTGCCATGTCCTGTGACAACGTCTGTGTGACCCACATCGTGTGGGCCTCAGCTAACCATTATTGGGGGATGAAGGACCCCTCGACTTAATGAAGGTTTACACGAACATTACAGTTATTTGTAAGATACCCTGTTGAAATATTCGCTTAACGATAGGATTGTTAACCCCACCAGTAGGGGCTGGCTTATTTATAGCATCTTCAATGAAATGTAAAAATTGAAGCGCTAACTCGAGCAATTTTTCCTTTCTTAATTGTGTCATTTATCGTTTTATTTATTATTACGGTTTGGCCAGATCTCGTATTATGGATTCCAAATCTAGCGAGGTAATTAACGCTTTTTGTTTAAACTTAATCAAAATTAATGAATACGGCTTCTCCCTACAAAAATATAACTTTGTGGGGAGTGCTTTTTTAAGGATCAAAAAAAGTAACCATTTGATATACTCTGGTTCCGAAAAATGATCTTACAATCGTTATTAAATAGAGTAACAATTTAAAGTGTATTGAAGGCCAATATGTTTAGCAGTTGAACTGCAAACATATTAGTCTTTTTTAGTTTTCCATTCAAAATCTTGTATTCTGTAAATTTTTTTGTTATTTATTACTATAAGATAGAAACATACACTATCTACACTTACATTACTATATGTTACAATATTCTAAATATTTACTGTGGTTTATGTATTATATGCTTTTTGTTTTTAGTGAAATCATACCTGTTTATACTAAACAATAAAACTCTGCTATAAATTTTCAATTACAATTACGATGTAACTAATCTTCAAAAATATAACTTTACTTCCAATTAGAAAGGGTACTAATTGCAAAGAAGGGAAGAGAAAATATGGTGAATAAGAACATTATTGGAGCAATATTGTTTGCAATAATAGGGCTCGTTACCGGATTAGTTCAGCCTTTTACCAACCTAGAACCACTAGGTCATTACATAATAGGTACGGTTATCGTCACAATGGGTTTATGGATATTTAAGCCTGGAGGCGTTCCTTTTATGGCTGGGAGTACAGTTTTAGTGGCTGGAGGACTTATATTTGGTTTGAATTATGATGTCGTGGTATCTGGATTTATTAGTTCATCTGTCTGGATATTAATTCCTGCGTTGTACTTCGGTTTTGCGTTACAAAAGACGGGATTGGGAAATAGAATAGCCTATCTTGTATTGAAAAGCTTTAAACCTAGCTGGATGAGTATGTCCATGAGCTGGCTTATTATTGGGGTTGCGTTATCCGCTCTTACCCCCTCAATTACTGTTAGGATTGCAATTATGATGCCTATTGCATTAGGTGTAATTAAAGCTTGTAAACTAGAATACCGTTCGAAAGGTTCTGCATTTATTGCCCTTATTTGCTGGGCCATGTGTTTGTTTCCTGGAACTGGCTGGCTTACTGGCTCTCTTTCAGGGCCAATTCTTCTAGGATTTCTCCCAGTCGAATTGCAACATATGGTTACATTTGAAACGTATTTTCAAATATTAGCTCTTCCTTGGATGATCATTACATTACTATTTGTACTTCTCGTTTATTTATTTATGAAACCTAATGTACCGTTAGGGATTTCTAAAGATACTTTTGTAAATGAATATAAAGCATTAGGGCCAGTAAGTCGGCAAGAAATGATAACAGCAATTATCCTATTAGGGACATTGGCCATGTTCACAACAGAAAATCTGCATCTCATCCCAACTACAGCTATTGCATTATTAGCTTTATTTTTATTACTTGTATTTAAGGTCGTTGAACCAAAAGAGATTGGCACAGGAGCAAACTGGGATGTAATCGTGTTCTACGGTGTTACGATAAGTCTGTCTACGATATTTATGGCAGCCAATATTGATGAGTGGGTTGCCCCTATGTTATATCCAGCCTTGCTTAGTATTGCAGCTGATCCTCTAGTTTTCCTATTAGTAGCGACGTTAGGATTTTTCATTATTCGTTTTATTGATGTCCCATGGGGATTTTCTACTATAGCTTTAACGGTAGGAGTTTTATTACCACTATTTAACCAATTTGGATTTCATCCTTTAGTATCGTCTTTTGTTTATTTAGCAGGGATCAACTTCTTTTTGCTTTCCTATCAACAGCCGTGGCTTGCAATGGCGGAAAGTGTGATTGAGAACAAAGGCTGGTTAGCCAAACATATTTTTATCGCTGGACTATGTTATATCGTCGCCGTTGTTGTTGCCATTTTTGTGACCGTACCTTATTGGCGTATGATCGGTGTTTTACAATAGCAATTTCTTTATCCTTAGGTCTTAGGGTATCTGATAGAATTGTTCGCGGTTGCTTGAAAAAGTTATTATCTTCTTTTCTTGAAGATAGTGAAAAAGAAGAGCTTTATATAATTGCAAAAGCAAGGAGTGGTTTTCTTGTTGATAGAAATTATAACGAATATCGGAATGACAATGGTAGCTTTTCTTCGTGGAATGCCAAACGAAGAACGAACGAATAGAAATATAGAGATGTTAAAATCGACAGAATGGTTTCGATCGATCTATCAAACAAATGATAAGTTTTTAAATAAGGATGAAGATATCCGACACATTATAGGATGGGCAAATGTTGAGAAGACATTAAAAAGTGAAAAAAGAATGAATAGGTTGAGGAAAAAAATAGAAGATGCGCTTCAAGACAAGTAGATCAAACTAATTGGTAAGAGAAAGATAAAATGTTTAAGAATTCTCATTATTCAATCAAACTCATGTTAAAATATATAATATTCTTTAAAGGAGTCTGTAATGAAATATGTATTTGTATTTGCAGTGACGTTTCTATTAGGGTTACTGATTTTTTTCGGTTATGAGAACATCGAGATTTTAAAGTTTAACGGTATTTTTACTTTGTTTTATGTTTTTGATTTGGTTACAAGGTACATTCTACCTTGGCTAATCCTTGATTATTTAATAAAAATAGCTAGAAAATGAATTTAGTAAACTAGAACATAAATGTTATAAATATATTAAAAAGTCAAAATGGATGTAATTTATGCTAGTACTTACAACGATTTGTTCTATAAAAAAAAGCTTATATAGTGCAACAGATGTTGAAATCTATCTTAGAATAAGGTGTCATAATGGGAAGAAGAATAGGAATTTATTTAGTTGGTTTAGCTATTACTGCTTTAGGGATCGCTCTTATTATTTTATCTTTCATTGGTGCAGGACCATGGGATACAGTTGCAGTCGGTATGAACAATTATTTTGGATTAACGATCGGGACGTGGGCTATATTTTCACAGGTTATCTTTTTAGTAATTACTCGGATACTTGAAAAAACGAGGCTAAGAATTGAGTCGATTATACCAATAGTTATAAGAAGCTGTTTTTTGGATATTTGGGTTTATCTTGTGTTGCGAAATGTTGATTTTTCTTTTTCATGGGAAGTCCAATGGATTACCTTTATCACTGGCCTAATTCTTACAGGAGTGGGAATGGGTATTTATATGGAAGCACAGTTTCCGAAAACACCGATAGATGGACTAATGGTTGCAATCAGTAATCGATTTGGTTGGAGCTTTAATGTTTCTAGAACTTGTATTGAAGTAAGTGGTGTCATACTTGGATTTTTACTAGGTGGACCAGTAGGACTTGGAACATTGCTTACAGCTCTATTTTTGGGGAAAATCATTCAAGTGTCTAATCATAGAATAAAGAAGGTTTTACATGTTCAAACTACATCACTTTAAACTCATTAATTTCGTGAATTATTATAAGAGAAATTAGGAATTGGAGGAGTACTTAACTTAATAAAGCTAAAACAGTAGTGTTTATATTCTTTAATTTATATTCATCGTACTATTCACAATAGGTAGGTAAGAAAAGGACTATTATTAAGAAAGTCCTTTTCTTTTTTATAATGATGGTTATTGCTGATTAGACTGTCCTTGCATCTGTTGTTGTTGTTGTTTTGTCTTTTCCATTTCTTCTGTATAATTAGTGAGCTGTAATAAAGCAATTAACTAATGATGTTTTTGACAGTTTGGAATATGTAGAACATTGGTACAACATATAAGGAGGCGTTAGCAGAATAAAGCTGGCGCTTCTTCAACTACTGGAGCAGAAGAGCTGAACAAATGAATTCTTCTTCATAAAGCCAATGAAGGACAAAACAAGGCTGAACTGCAAGGGAAATGTCAGTTTTGTTTTTGAACAAATTCAATTTTATTGGGTAAAGGAATATAAGGAGGTCTGATGAATATGCCTTTGGATAACATTTCTTCCTTAGCTTTTCTAGAAAGCGCTATTGATGCTGTTAAACAGGTTTCGAATAAGTATCAAGTTTAATGGTAGTACTTAGTTATATATAAAAATTTATTTTTGACTCGGAGTGGATGATCATTTGTCCTTCCTTTTCTATAAGTTCGGCTCTAAAGGTGTTTGGATTACCTGGAATCGTTATGTCTACAAATGGGGGGATATCTGAGTTATCATCATGTTGAATTTTGTATTGAACATACGAATGCGTCCCAAAGTTAAACCGACGAAGTTTTTTCTGATCTTTTTCTTCGCAATACAAAGCTTCATGTAGGTTTTTACTCGTTAGCTCTTGACCGATTAATGAGTTTAACCTTTTCAATACATCCGCTTTTTTAATCATTTTCATCTTTCCCTTCGTAAATCTATATCCATTTTTAGCGAGGTACCTTTATTCTTACTACCTTTATTTTAATAAAAGAAATCTCGGACGCAAATAGTATATTATAAAATGTAATTTAACTCGCAACTACTGGCAGTAAAACCCGCACTTCAAGACTTCGAGTAATCAAAGAAAAATAAGTGGGGGTAGTCTGCCAGTAACAACTAAATGAATACAAACAAATGCACCACGTCCTGGCAACGTCTGTGTGACCCACATCGTGTGGACCAACCATCAGTGGGGGAAGAGGAAACCCTAATTGATGGAAGTTTCACTTTAAAAGTAAGGTTATTTATTAGAAGTATCATTCAATATTAATTTGAAAGGGAACTTCAGTATATCCGAAATTCCCTTCATAATTATTCTTTACCAAATAATAATTCTTTTTGTAAACATTATCCTTAGAAGAACAAATCCCATAGCCGCGCCAAAAATCCTTTTTCTTCTTCAACGGGCTCTGTTGATGTTTCTTGTTCTTCCTTATTAATACTCGCTGTTTTGATAACAAATTGTACAGAGTTGACATTCTCGATTTTAGAGGAGACAAAGGATACAGATTCGAAATCGGATTTATCAAAATCTGCAATCATTCGATCGATTTCTTCTTGAATTTGCGTAGGTAAATCGCTAGTTGATTCATACAATTTCTTTGTACCGTTTTGAAGCTCATCAACACCATCTTCTAATTCTCCCGTACCTCTAGACAACTCCACGATTCCAGAATGTAATTCATTGTATGAGTTTGCTAATTGGCCCACACCATTTGTATAGTTTACTAACCCAGCGTGAAACTCGCCATAATTGGATGACAATGTTGCTAATCCTTCATACAGTTGAGCTATAGAATTTGTAATGTCTATGCCTTCTAGAGAGGACGAGAGCTCATTTGCTATGGAAGTCAGTGTGTTTCCCATTTCTTTTATAGGTTCACTCATTTCTTGTAACGTCGTATCCACTGCGGCAAAGCTTTTTTTTACGGCGGAATAAGTCCCCTTTGCAATATGTGCAGCCGAATATGTCTCGATCAATTGATCCAAAATATTATGATCTGCTCCGCTCATATACAAAATGTGTATTTCTTCTTCCGAAATGGCATATTCAGGTATGGCCTCCATTGCATGATCTAATGTACTGTAAGCAACAGAGTAGTTCTCTCTTAAGATTGTTAATCCATCTGCCATTTCATCAAGTCCAGTGGCCATTTGCATTAGTCCTTCTGGTAAATTATTGAGTTCACTTAGATCTATTTCACCAGAATCGTCACTGAGACTTGTGCTGATCGTAGCGAGGGCTTTCTCAATGGAGCGAGAAGCCTCAATAAGGTCAGTGGAGGCTCCATCGATTTCAGCCATTCCATTTTTGTATTGTTCAGAACCATTCCGAAGACTTATGACACCATCATTTAATTCGGAAACGCCGTTCTTTAATTTTCCGACACCGTCATTTAGCTCTGCGATTGCATCTGATAATGTCCTCATATCTTTCGTCATTTCATCGATATCAGGCTCATCGATGGACATAGATGATGGAACAGCTGCGATTTCAATGCCCTGTAGCTCGAAATCGATCACATCGGCTTCAATGCTAAGTTCTCCCTGTTGTTCAGGCATAACGGTAAACGTTACTTGCTTGTTTTTCCCAGCGTTTGCGACCATCCCACCCTTGATCTCAATATTGCTATAGATATCGGGATCAAGGGTGAGAGAAATTTGTAATAAATAATTTTCAAAAAATACCGGATTTACATTTTCATTGGCCGACGTGAAAATGCTGATTTGTACATGACCCTCTTTTCCAGCAAGTTCTTCTGGGTTAACTTTTTTACCTTCAAGTAAATAAGAAATCGTAATATCCCATGGTAATTCACCATGGTCTTTCATGTTCCCTTGATAATAAAATTTACCTTTAGGAGCATCGATACGAACTATATCAACTATTTGTTCGATTTTTGATAAATCGGTTAAATTTTTTAAACTACTGTAATTTCCATAATCTATAATCGTTCCTGCATTAGTTACGTCTAAAATGTTAACGACATAAATTTCATTCAGTTGTCCATTTGAATTTAAATTTGCGTACACCACTTCATCCTTAGATGCTAACTCTCCATCTAAGTAAGTTTCTATTTTTTCGGTTGAATTGCCAAGTGCAGTATCAACAAGAAATGAAGGCATGATCAGTATTATAGTCAAAACAACAAGCAGTAATCGTTTATTTTGCATCATCATTTCTCCTTATAAAAGTTTGCTTTAAACGTTGATTTTCCAATAACGTTATCAAATACTAAAAGCATCGCAGGTAGGAAACAGACGACCATTACAAAGGCGAGTAAGGCACCTCTTCCTAGTAGTAATCCAATCGAAGAAACAATCGGGTTGGAAGAAGTAAACCATAATATAAAGCCTACACTTGATAGTATCGCAGCAGATATAGAAATAGAGAATGTTTTTTCATCTAATGTTTTCTTAGCTGCTTTCAAAGCAGGCATTTCCTTACGATTCTCCTTATAAGTTTCCGTAAATAAAATGGCATAATCGACTGTTGCTGCAAGCTGCACAGTACTAATAATAAGATATCCTGTAAAAACTAAAGAAGTATCTGTGAAATAAGGCACCGATAGATTGATCCATACAGCAGATTGTATTGTAATAAGCAGAACTAAAGGGATCGAAATCGATCTAAAGGTGACCAATAGAACGATGGCGATTGTAACGACAGTCATTACATTAACAATGATGTTATCTCTATTTACCGTGTTTTTAATATCATACAATGTGACACTTTCGCCGAGACTTACAGCTTCATCATCATAATAATAAACTGCGGTCTCTTGAACCGCTTCTACGATAGAAAAGGGGACATCTCCTTCTTTACCCATCTTAGTATTAATAATAATTCTGCTGTAATTTTTAGAAAAGAATTCATCTGTTATCGTTGCATCTAAATATTCAGGCGGAATGACGGTACCTATTGCATTTACATAAGAGATGACACTTGTAACGTGGTTTAGCTTCTCTAACTCTTGTATAAGCGCTGACTCTTTTGCTAAATTGCCCTTAGGTACTAATAATACAATTGGCGTCGACTCCCCAAAGGCCTCTTCAATCACTATTAGATCACTACCAGCACGGCTAGTCTCTGGTTGCTCACCAAGACCGTATGTGAATGTGGTGTTACTTTGTGCTAAAAAGCTTGGAATCAGAAGGGCAAAAACAATGATTAAACTAGGGACTCGAATTTTAACAACACGACGCCCTAATCCATTAAAGCTTGGAACAAAGCTTTTATGCTGTGTTTTATCCATCCACTTATAGAAACATAGCGTTAAAGCTGGTAAAAATACCACCACACTAATAAAACTAAAGAAAATCCCTTTTACTAAGTTGAACCCAAGATCTGATCCTATTTCAAAATTCATGAGCGTAAGGGCAGTAAAGCCAAAAAACGTTGTGGCTGCACTTGCTGTAATCGCTGGAAACGACTTTTTCATTGCCAGCTGCATTGCTTCTTCTGGGTTACTAGTTTTCTTCCGATAGTCTGAAAAACTGTGAAGAAGAAAAATTGCATAATCTAGCGAGACCGCCAACTGTAAAATTGGGGCTACAGATTGGGTTACGAAAGAAACTTCCCCGATGAAAATATTTGTTCCTAAGTTGATCAATACTGAAACACCGATCGCAGTTAGGAAAAATACTGGTTCTATCCAAGAAGTAGTGGATAATACAAGGATCAGTATAATAATAGGAACTAACAATGCTGCTGCATGGAGGGATTCTGTACCCGCCATTTTTTGTGAAGTAGCTGTATCTATCGCTTCTCCAGCGATTGCACCATCTTCTCCAATTAGTTCATAAATGGTATCAGTTATTACAACTTCATCACCATTTCGAACATCTAATGAAAACAACGCCTTGTTATCTTTGTAATACGCTTCAACCGTCTTTTGATCTGCCATTTCTAACGGTGTCTTCAAATCAATTGCATCATCTAGCCATATGACTTCTGAGACACCATCAATTGCAGCAAGCTTTTCTTTGTATCTAAGTGCTTCCTGTACCGTTACATTGTTGATCATAACTCTTGTGTTAGGAACAGCGCCTGCAAATTCTTCATTCATGATTTCAAGTGCTCTTGTAGATTGAGCATCATCTGGCAAGTAATCTACCATATTATAATTGACAGACACAAAAAATTGCGCCAGCGATGAGATTACCGCAATGAGTATAAAAGCGAATACTACTAATTTTTTATGTTTTATAATACGTGCAGTTAAGTCAATAATCATTCATCCTCTCTTGCGCTAGCATCATTTTCACTTTACCATTATAATGACACCGTGTTGTTTATTCAACAAACAGTTAAGCTACATACGTTGAGTTCGCAACATAACAGTAATTTATGTTGGATTACAATTAGAAAAAGAAAATTTATCGCTAAAAAGGGCCTAACTCGATGTTTTCTTTGATACATTTTATCCCTCTAAAAAGTATTAAACTCAACCTATAATAAAGAAAAAAGGATGGTTCATATTGACTTCTAAATTGGATAGACGTAAGAAATATACTCGGATGATTTTGAAAGATAGTCTAATGAAAATCTTAAAAGAAAAGCCCATTTCTACTATTACTGTAAAAGAAATATGTGAACTAGCTGACATCAATCGTTCAACTTTCTATTCTCATTTTTCGGACCAGTTTGACCTACTTTATAAGATAGAAGAAGAACTCATAGAGGATATGAACGAAACACTGAGTCAATACAATTACACGAAGGAAGAAGAAGCAATACAGATGACAGAAAAAATGTTAGATTATGTAGCGGCAAACAGTGATAAATGTCAAACACTCTTTAGTGAACACGGTGATGCTACCTTTCAAAAAAGAGTGATGATGATCGCTCATCAATTTACTGTAAAAAACTGGATGACTGTCAACAATGTTGATAAGGAAATTTCTGAATATATAAGTATGTTTGTCGTGAGTGGGAGTATTCACGTTATAATAAATTGGTTGGATAATGGAATGGATAAATCGCCAAAGGAAATGGCTGATATTATGATTAAACTTACGAATAAAGGACTCGCTTCATTTTAAAATGCAGAAGAATAAATATTGATCAATGATTTTACTTATTAAATATGTAATAAGAGCGAATTGTTGTTTAGACAATACGTTCTTTTTTTACGTGAAAAATACAAAAGTACATTTTATTGCGTTAGGCATATGATAATTTTATAAAATTGAAGGGAATGAGTAAAATGTATTATGCTCCTAGAGGGTATTCCTATCCTTATTACGCTAATTCTAATCAACCGATGTATTACTCAGAATATATGCCAAGACATTATGAAGAAAATGAAAAATCAGTGGCTACAGCTATACTTGAAGGAATAAAAAAAGAAGCTTCAGCCGTTGATTTGTACAGCCGATTAGTAACTATAGCGCCAAATCAAACCCATAAAAATGACATTCAAAACACTTTAGAAGGAAAAAAAGCTCATTTAACACAATTCACTCAACTTTTTATTGCTATTACTGGAAATCAACCAGTGTACCAAATCAATAAAGTATCATTCCAAAATTATAAAGAGGGCTTACAAAAGGCTTATGAATTAGAAGTCGAGGGTTATAATCAATATCAAAGAAGTTCTTTGCTTACTCAAAACCCACAAATTCAAAATGTATTTTTGTGGGCGTTAAATGGCGAAAAAGATAATGCTCTTAGACTTCAGTCTATGCATGATGAATTGTTACAGCGGGTGACGGATTATGGACCAAACTCATTTGTTGTAGATATTGAGGAAGCGACGAAGCAAAACAACACTTTTCGTACGGCTTTATGGACAGGAAACCACCTACAATTGACGTTGATGAGTATCAATGTTGGAGAAGATATCGGATTAGAAATTCACCCTGACCTTGATCAATTCTTACGTATAGAAGAAGGCCAAGGGATTATTAAAATGGGAGATAACAAAGATAATCTAACCTTTGAAGAAGAAGTATTTGATGACTTTGCAATCATAATACCTGCTGGAAAATGGCACAATTTAATCAATACGGGGAATAAACCTATAAAACTATACTCAATCTATGCGCCGCCCCAACATCCATATGGAACGGTTCATCAAACAAAAGCCATTGCCATGGCTGCTGAAGAGGAACATCATCATTAAGAAATCGAAAGTAAAGTAGAGGAGGAAAAGCCTACTCTATTGACATCCTAAAGCGAACTCGTTCCAGCAAGCTGGAACATCGGGGAAGCAGATGGACTCCACCTGATTAGAACTTACCACGTACGCTAAGAAGTGGGGGTCTTTACCTTAAGAACTTAACCAGGATAAAGAAGTACATTTAATAAGTAGAATGAGAAAGGATAAATGAATGAAGCCACGGACGGAAAAGAAGACTTATCCGTCCGTAGTTTTATAGATATTAGATAAATATGCTTTTTAACAGCCACAAGATTTGCGTATAATTAATGAAGGCGGTAATTCAATATGTTTCATATATTCATGGTTATTTATTCGGCCTAATAGTACATCGAAGGAAGTTCTTCCAATAGTCGTTGGAGGTAAGACAATATTTGTAATCGGGGGATCGATAATTTCGGATGAAGCAAAGTCACCAAACCCAATGATTGCAATATCTTTTGGTATACTTAATGCAAGTTCTTTTATTTTTTGAATAGCTCCAATCGTCATCAGGTCGTTTTGAATAAACAGAGCAGTAATATCTTTTTCTCTTCCTAATAGCGAATGAACTGCGTTAGCCCCACCGTTAACAGTCCCATAACCAATTTCCAAATAACTAGTATTGAAAGGTACATTCAGTTTTTTTAAAGCATCTTGATAACCATGAATTCTATCATTTGTCGTGGATACATTTGGCACAGTATAAATAAAGCCAATTTTCTTATGACCATGTTTTAATAGGTGCATAGTTGCATCATAACCAGTTTGATAGTTGTCACCAGTTACGCGAGGGGTGTTCGACATTTTTGGATCATAACGATTAATGAGTACAATCGGAAAGTTGTTATCAATGAATTGATTTAAATAGTCTATACTTTTCGCAGTGGGTGATAAAATAATGCCATCTACCATTTTCGAATGAAGTAGATTAATGGTTTTTTCCTCTCGATCCCTGTCTTCATTCGTATTAATTAAGAGTATACTATAACCCATCTCCCGAGCTCGTTCCTCTATTCCATAAACCATTTCTGTAACGAAGGTATCAGGAAAACTAGATACTACGACTCCAGCTGTCTTTGTTGTTTGTTGTCTAAGATTTTTAGCTGTTATATTGGGAATATAGTTATACTTCTTAATAATTTCCATAATTTTATTATGTTTTTCTTCCGTTATGTTTTTTGTCCCGTTTATAACATGAGAAACAGTCGCTATAGAAACGCGGGCTTCTTTTGCAATGTCCTTCATTGTGATCTTCAAACATATCATCCCCTGGTTAAACCTTTTACTAAAACAACCATCCAATGACATTTTAACTTACTTGTTTTTTTCTTGCAAGGGTTTTCAAAACACATAGTGAATACATAAAAATTGAAAAAAAAAGATAAAAAATTTATTTTGAAAATTTAGATTATCAAAAAATTCATTGACTATAAATCGCTTACATATTATGATTTCTTAAATAATCGGTAAAACGATTAACTAAATAAATAACTTATTTTTTCTTTTAAAGGAATTATAAGTATAAACTCAAATAAGTAAACGCTTTAGTTTGTGAAAGAGATGTTGAATTTTACTTTTTGGAAGTTGGCTATCAGGAGGAGAAGTACATGAAAATAATGCGTAATTTTATAACAATTGTCATTGCAGGACTCGCACTAAGTATTCTAATAGTTTTTATCACTACTAGTGATGTCACTGGGTCAGATGACGTAACGCTAATAAGGTTTGGACATGGGGCTGCCGAAGCTAATGAAAGACATTTAGCAGTTATCAAATTTAAAGAGCTTGTAGAAGAAAGATCACAAGGTACATTAAAAGTTGAGGTTTACCCGAATGAACAACTTGGATCTGAAGCAGAAATGATAGAAAGTGTTACCTTCAATGACCTGCAAATGGTTGCTTCGAGTGCGTTTAGTCAATACGATCAAAGAATCAGTGTACTGGAATTACCATATTTGTTTGAATCTTATGAAGAAGCTTGGAACGTTCTAGACGGTGAGATTGGACAAGCCGTAGCAGAACCTTTCTTAGATTATAACTTAAGAATTATTGCGTATTTTGAGAATGGGTTTCGCCATGTTACTGCAAATGTTCAAGTCGAAAAGCCTGGTGATTTAAGGGGATTAAAAATTAGAACTCCAGAATTTCCGTTATCTGTAAGTACCTTTAGGGCATTTGGTGCGAATCCGACTCCGATGGCATTCGGTGAACTGTATATGGCTTTACAACAGGGGACAGTGGATGCACAAGAAAATCCAGTAGCTAATATTTATGCAAGTAGATTTAATGAAGTCCAAGATTATTTGAACTTGACTTCTCATCAATATTTCTCTTTACCTGTAGCGATTAGTGAAGAATTTTGGCAATCACTTACAGCTGAAGAAAAGAAAATTATCGAAAATAGTGCTAAAGAAGCTGCTCAATTCCACAGAGATTTATTAAGAGAAAATGAAGAGAATATGATTAGCGAATTAAAAGCTTCTGGTATGAAAATTGTTGAAGTGGATATGGAAGCATTTAGAGAAAAAGCAATTACTGTATATGATTCATACAAAAATAGATTTGGTGAAGAGATTATTAATCATATCTTGAAAGCGGTTGAATAAGACGCGTAAGTTAATAGAAGATCATTAAAGCTCTTAAAGGGGGAGGAAAATGAAGTTGATCAAATGGTTAGATGAATACGTCGAAGAATATATATTAGTTGTGCTTAGTATTTTAACGGTTATCATTGTTTTTACTCAAGTATTTATGCGTTATGTACTGGGTGCTTCTCTCACATGGTCTGAAGAAATTGCAAGATACTTATTTATATGGATGATTTATGTAGGAGTGAGTTACGGAGTTAAGAAAGGAAAGCACCTTGGTGTGGATGCCTTTCCGATGATGTTTGAGAAAAAAGGGAAACTTATTATTGATATGATTGTAAGTGTTGCGTTCTTTATATTTGCTGTTGTTATTGCTATCTATGGGATGGATATCGTATTAAAAGTGACAAGAGAATCGGCAGCATTAGAAATACCGATGGGGTGGGTATACGCTGCACCAGTAGTTGGAATGACGTTAACGGCATTCCGATTAATTCAAAAATTCGTCTGGCAGGTTAAAGAGTTGAAAAATGTAAATCAACAAAAACCTGAAGAACAGACAAGGATATAGGAGAAAAATGGTATGACAAGTTTTATTTTGTTCGGCAGTTTCTTTTTGTTTATGGCCCTATCCATCCCAATTGCAATTTCATTAGGTTTAGCTGGACTTATTACGGCGATTTATTCACCGAATATATCAATAACCTTCTTAACACAAGGATTAGTAACGTCTACCGATAACTTTGCGTTGATGGCCATCCCGTTCTTTATCCTTGCAGGTGAAATCATGGGACGAGGCGGAATTTCAACTCGTTTATTTAACTTAGCGAACGTATTTGTTGGACGTTATACTGGAGGTTTTGCAATAGCAGCTGTTATTACTTGTATGTTTTTTGCCGCAATCTCTGGCTCAGGTCCAGCCACAGTAGCTGCTGTTGGTGGTATTATGATCCCAGCGATGGTAGCGCAAGGATATGATCGGAAATTTGCTACATCTGTTATTGTTACTGCAGGTTCAATGGGGATCATCATCCCGCCAAGCATCCCAATGGTTTTATATGGAATTTCTAGTAATCAATCTATTGGCGACTTATTTATGGGTGGGATTATCCCTGGGCTCCTAATCGGGATTTGTTTAATTGCTTGGTGCTATTTCTATTCGAAAAAGAAAGGGTATTCTGGTACGAATGAGAAATTTACGTTTAAAAAGTTAGTGACCGCATTAAATGATGCGAAATGGTCACTGTTAGTACCAGTTATTATTTTAGGGGGAATTTATGGGGGGATTTTTACTCCGACAGAAGCCGCGGTTTTCGGTGTTGTCTATGCTGCGTTTGTAAGTTTCTTCCTTCATAAAGAAATTAAAATGAACCAAGTTCGTAAAATAATTGCAGATGCAGCGATGAGTTCTGTAGCCATTTTAATCATTATCGGTACAGCCAATACATTCGGTACGATTTTGACAATGGAGAAAATTCCGCAAGCACTAGCGAATGCTTTCTTATCATTATCGGAAAATTCAATTGTTATTATATTACTCATTATTGTGATGCTCTTAATGATTGGCTGTTTTATTGATACATCAGCAGCTGTTATTATCTTTACTCCTATTCTCTTTCCAGTAGCGATGCAAATAGGTTTAGATCCTATTCATTTCGGGATTATTATGATTGTTACTTTGTCGATCGGCTTTATTACTCCACCACTCGGAGTGAACTTGTTTGTCGGAGCAGGTATATCGGGACTAAGTATGCCTACTTTAGTAAGAGGAGTTGTTCCATTCTTTTTTGTCATGCTAGTTAGTTTAGCGATAATAGCGATTATTCCACAATTAACACTATTATTATTGTAAGGAAAGTGGAAAAAACACGAAAAGTATTAAACTTAGTGAGGAATTTGTGAAGCAAAAAATGAGGTACTCGAACGAACAAATAGGGTACCTCATTTTTCTTTCAGTGCCAATTCGGATCCATAGCCTCCATAATTTTCGACTTCCTTAATAGCTTTAAGTGACTTCACCAAACGGATTTTCCTCTCATAATAAAAGATTCAGTGTGTCATCGAGTGTGACCCCAACTGGAATTTCCCTGTATTCTAAAAAAATCAATACGTATACAAATTTCAAAAAAACTCCCACTTTTGCCCTGAAATAAAAATAACCTCTAAAAAAACCATCATCTTTTTTGTATACTTAGTAGACAAGTAAAAGAAACGAGTGTATACTACGATTATAGAACTACTTAGTATACAAGTACACAACATAACAAGTGATGTACTTCTTTATAACTCTAATTTGAGGTGAAAAATATGAATAATATAAGTATTCAAGAATTGAAAGAAAAGGCTATTGAGTTAAGAAAGACAGCGGTTACAATGATCCATAAAGCACAATCAGGTCATCCAGGAGGTTCACTATCTGCTGCAGACCTTATGGCAGCGCTTTATTTTAAAGAAATGAACGTTGATCCTCAAAATCCAAACTGGGAAGATCGTGATAGATTTGTACTTTCAAAAGGGCATGTTGCGCCAATTCAATATTCAGCCCTAGCATTAAGAGGGTTTGTTCCTTATGACACGATTTATATGTTAAGAGAGTATGGATCTCCATTCCAAGGACATCCAGATATGAAAAAGTGTCCAGGAATTGATATTTCTACAGGATCTCTAGGTCAAGGGCTTTCTTGTGCAGTAGGAATGGCGATTGCAGGACAAAGAGATGAAAAAGATTATCGTGTGTTCGCATTACTTGGAGATGGTGAGTGTCAAGAAGGACAAATTTGGGAAGCTGCACAAACGGCAGTGAAGTACGAATTAGATAATTTAATCGTATTTGTTGATTATAACAAACTCCAAATTGATGGAACGACGGATGAGATTATGCCACTTCAAGATATTGAAAAGAAATTTGAAGTGTTTGGTTTTGAAACAAGACGCATTGATGGGCATTCGATGGAAGAGATCGTTGAAACAATAGATGAAGTTAAAGTATTGAAAAACGGAAAACCGAAGTGTGTTGTACTAAACACTATAAAAGGTAAAGGCGTTTCTTATATGGAAGATGTTGCAGATTGGCACGGAGTAGCTCCTAATGATGAAGAATTCAAGCAAGCGATTGCAGAGATTGAAGGAGGCTTAAAATAATGAGCATTTTGGAAAAAGAACTAACAATGAAAAAAGCGACACGAGAAGGTTTCGGAGATGAAATTGTAAAACAAGGTAAAGAAAATAAAAACATTTATGTTGTAGATGTTGATATTGCGAAATCTTGTAAAACGACCAATTTTATAAAAGAATTGCCTAAACAACATATTAATGTTGGGATTGCTGAACAAAATGCTGCAGGTTTAGCGGCTGGATTAGCAACAACAGGTAAAATTCCATTTGTAAGCACTTACGCTGTATTTGGTTCTCTAAGAATGGCGGAGCAAATCAGACAAGAAGTTTGTTATCCGAACTTAAATGTTAAGATTGCTTGTTCGCATGGTGGTTTAACACCAGCAAACGATGGTGGAAGTCACCAAGCAATTGAAGATATGGGAGTTTTAAGAAGCTTTCCTAATATGACAGTGATCATGCCTGCAGACTATCATGCTACGAGAAAATTAGTAGAACAAGCTGCAATAACACATGGTCCGATGTATCTTCGTTTTACAAGAGATAAAGTTCCGATGATTTATGACGAAAATGAAGAGTTTGAAATTGGTAAAGCGAAGAAATTGAAAGAAGGAAACGACATCGCAATTATTGCTAATGGAGACACTGTTCACCTTGCATTAGAAGCTACGAAGGAACTAGAAAAAGAAGGTATCTCTGTCAAACTATTAGATATGCATACTATTAAACCTTTAGACCGTGATGCGGTTGTAGAATGTGTTGAACTTGAAAAGATCATTACAGTTGAAGATCATAACATCTTAAATGGATTAGGTAGTGCAGTATGTGAAGTAGTTGCAGAAGAAGGAAAAGGGAAAGTAACGAGAATCGGTGTTCAAGACCAATTCGGACAATCTGCTCCATACGAAAAGTTAATGGAACTCAATGGAATTACTACTGAAAACATTATTAAGACAGCAAAAGAAATGCTTCGTTAAAAATTAAATAAACAGTTGATTATAGGAGTGAAAACAATGTTTGAATTACATGATAGAGTAGCAATCGTTACAGGAAGTGGATCACCAAAAGGAATTGGACGTACTATTGCATTAACGCTTGCCGAGCAAGGAGCTGCAGTTGTTATCGCTGATATGAATTTAGCAGGAATAGAAAGTACTGTAAAAGCGGTTGAAGAAGCTGGTGGAAAAGCTTTAGGTGTTGAGTTAAATGTGACTGATAAAGCTTCTGTTGATGCAATGGTCGAAAAAGTTTTAGCGACTTATGGAAGAATTGATATACTTGTAAATAATGCAGGAATTTCGCAAAAAGTAACGGTTGCAGATATGACTGTTGAAGATATGACAAAAGTCTTTAATGTTAATATGTTTGGGCTATTCTTATGTACTCAAGGAGTATTAGATACAATGAAGAAACAAAAGTTTGGTAGAATTATTAACCTATCATCCGTTTCAGCTAAAAGAGGTGGAGGAGTATTCGGTGGTGCCCACTATTCAGCTTCAAAAGCAGCTGTATTAGGTTTCTCAAAAAACCTTGCTCGTGAAGTAGCTGTGGATGGAATTACTGTTAACTCTGTAGCACCAGGACTTGTTAATACTGAAATTTGGAAGTCTCTACCTGAAGAAGACGCGAAAAAAGTAATTGATGGTATTCCGATGGGAAGACCTGGTGAAACAGAAGAAATTGCATCAACAATTGCATTTTTAGCTTCAAAAGAAGCATCATATATTACAGGTGAAGAAATTGATATTAACGGTGGATCGCACATGGATTAATATCCATCATCTCTTTTCGATACAGGCATGCCGTTTAGGTTTGCCTGTATCTCTCTGTAAAGAGTAGTTTAATAAAAGTGTTTGGTACTAACTAAATCCATTTATCCCGTTTAACTAGCGCTAAGACTCCCACTTCAAGGCTTTGAGGCAACAATAAAGACTAAGTAAATGCTTAAATGAACACAGACTAATAACGTCACGTCCTGTGACAACGTCTGTGTGCCCCACCTCGTGTGGGCCCCAACTAGCATTCAGTGGGTGAGGAAGAAAACCCCTACTGAATGAAGTTTCACTTTATTACTCAAATAAAGGAAACATTAGAACCGTCTCTTCTGGCTTGTTTGTATAAAAAAAATTAAATAATGAGTGAAAGAAGTGGTTAATATTAATTTTAATCCTGTGTCTAGTCATAAGTTATATATCCAAATTTATTACCAAATTCTTTCAGAAATACAATCTGGTGCATTTGAAATAGGCGATAAACTTCCTTCCGAAAGAGAACTGTGCGAACAGTTCGGTGTAAGCCGTGCTCCTATTAGGCAGGCTCTTAGTGCATTGGAGTTGAATGGATTTATATATTCCCGCCAAGGTGAGGGCGTTTATGTAAAAAGTAATCAATCTTTAGCTGAAAGTCAAAGTTCAGCTTTTATATTAGAAGCCGTTTCTCCAGAAGATATTGTAGAAGCAAGAATGAATATAGAGCCTCTTATCGTAAAATCCGCGGCTTTAAGAGCTACAGATGAAGATATTGAAGAATTTCAGATGACCATTAAACAGATGGAACAAGAAACAAAGGCTGGGATATATGCACCTGAAACAGATGAGAAGTTACACAATCAGATCGCTAAAGCTTCTCATAATGATTTATATATTAATTTTATGGCGGGTATAAGCAATGCAATGAAACAACAAGAAATGTGGCAATTTATACGAGATCGAACAGTCACACGACCAGACTATCGTGATGTTAATTTTAGAGAACACCAATTATTAATTACAGCCATTTCAAACCATAATGAAAAAGAAGCAGTTGAATTTATGACTACACATATGCAAAATTTGTATAATCGATATTGGAAAGATTAAATCCATAAAGAAAAACAACTGCCAATCGAGTAAATAAAGTTACTGCATATGAAACTGATAATATATAAGCGAATTATTTAGCTACTCCTATCCCTGATGATTTCAGGTGAGAAGTAGCTTCTTCTTTGCTCCTAAATGTTTTACTAATTCCAAGATCGGCAAATATAATCCTACAAATTTGATGTTTTATATAAGAGTATTGCTGTACCATAAAGAAAAGTTTATAATAAAGGTGTTTTAGTAAGATTGATCTTTCTATAGAGAGAAGTGATTAATATTAGCTTTAATCGTGTATCCAGTAAAAAGTTATATATCCAAATTTATAATCAAATCCTTTCAGAAATCGAGTCAGGTTCTTTTAATATAGGTGATAAATTGCCTGCAGAAAGAGAGTTGTGCGAACAGTTTGGTGTTAGTCGTGCACCTGTAAGACAAGCTCTAAGTGCTCTTGAACTGAATGGCGTTATTTTTTCTCGTCAAGGAGAAGGGATTTTTGTAAAAAATACACATGTAACGAATGGAATTTCTGAATCAGCCATTATTCTAGAATCGATTTCTGTAGAAGATATTGTAGAAGCGAGAATGAATATAGAGCCTATTATTACGAAGTATGCGGCTTTAAGAGCTACTAAAGAAGATATTGAAGACCTTCGTGCCACTATTCAAAAGATGGAAGAGGAAACGAAAGCTGGTCAATATGTTCCTGAAACAGATGAAGCACTGCATACTGGAATAGCGAAGGCATCTCATAATGATTTGTTTATTAAAATGATGGCTGCTATTAGTAACGCGATGAAACAACAGGAAATGTGGAAATTTATTCGTGATCGAACGGTAACTCGGCCAGATTATCGAGATGTTAATTTTGCGGAACATAAGATGCTAATCCAAGCTATTGAAGAACATGATGAAAAAACAGCCGTAAAATTAATGACAGACCATATGCAAAACCTCTATGATAGGTATTGGAAAGATTAATAATATAACAATTTGCGGAGTGTATCTTTTAGGTGAAGGCTCCCTACTATAAATGTGTTCATTTCTGAACTATTTATAGTAGGGAGCCTTCACTTTTTTGTTGATTTCATATACTTTTAATCCTATATTTTCCTAATTGAATGATTGTGGTATTTTGATTATTTGTGTTGACATTTTTGTATGTCAAAAGTATACTATGATTATAAGTTACTTAGTAGACAAGTGATCAAGGACACAATCATTGGTCCTCACTATCTATTTATTTCACAGATAAGATGGGAATAAATTTGTTAGTTTTGAAAATGTAAACGTCATCAATCTTAGAAAAAAAGGTGTAAGTATTAATTGGACAAGCTTTCGTACTAAAAAACTAGAGGATATAATTTCGTTTACTAGGCAACTAAAGCTATAAAAAACAATTTTATAGTATATTGAAAACGGTTTCTACTAATATATCTTTCTCATTTTTAAATAAGTTGAGTAGGGGGGAAATCATTGAAAGTAGCGTTATTTGATCGAATTCAACATATGACAATAATGGAAAAAGAGATGCCTGAAGTAAAAGATAATGAAGTGTTAATTAAGGTTAGTAAAGCAGGTATATGCGGTTCTGACGTCCATGCGTATATAGGAAAACATCCGTTTCGTAATCCTCCAAGCATATTAGGTCACGAAATCATTGGAACTGTTGAAAGAATAGGTGAGCAAGTCACTACCGTCAAAGTAGGGGATATGGTGACAGTTGAACCTCATATAGGCTGTGGCGAATGTCTGCCCTGTGTAAGTGGTAATTACAATATTTGTGAAGCTAAAATGGTCCTTGGAACTCCAAGGTGGGATGGTGGATTTGCAGAATATATGGCGGCTCCAGCAGAAACCGTCTACAAAATCCCAGATTTTGTCTCTCCTGACTTGGCAGTTTTAACCGAACCTTTAGCAGTAGGGGTTCATGCGGTGAATGTTGCCGACGTGAAAAAAGGAGATAAAGTTGCTATTCTAGGATCTGGACCGATAGGACTTGTTACTGCAGTTGCTGCTCATTATAAGGGTGCAGAAACCATTTGCTTAACAGATGCAGTTGAAAGAAATCTTGAAATAGGAAAAGAATTGTGTGCTACTGATGTAGTCAATGTGAGAGAAGCATCATTAAAAGGCTATGCTTCTAGTGAAATCGGAAAGTTTGACCATGTATTTTTAACAGTAGGACATGGCTCAGTCGTTGATGAAGCTTTCTCGGTAATGAGGAGAAAGGGAAAAGTAATTTCAATCGCTTTATTTGAAGAACAGGTCGCTATGGACTTAAATCAGTTTATGATTGCTGAAGCACAAATGTTTGGTTCATCCATGTATGTAAAAGAAGACTTCCAAACAGCGATTGACATTATCGCCAGTCAACAATATAACTTAGAAGCGCTCATCACACACAAATATAATTTCGAACAAATCAGTGAAGCAATGGATGTTGCTTTAACAAGAAATGGATCTCCAATCAAAATTGTAATTGATTTTTAAGAAAGTCTAGAAGAAATATTGCGAATTAGTAAAATTGAAAAAATAGATATATACAAAAATATTGTATCTATTATATAAATAATTATTCAAAAAAATCAGGGGGAATTACAGTGAAGAAATTTACAAAAACAATTTTATTTTCAACGTTGTTATCTGTAACAACATTAATGGCAGCGTGTGGATCAAGTGATACAACAGAAACTACAGGTGACTCTGGAGCTACCAATGCTGGTGCAGAAGAACTAAACATTCGCTTTGCACATAGTGCCGTTGAGTCGAATTCAAGACATGAAGCAGCTCTAAAGTTTAAATCTTTAGTAGAAGAAAAGTCTGACAATAAAATTACGGTTGAAGTTTTCCCGAACGAAGTATTAGGTAGCGAACCGCAAATGGTTGAGGGTGTAGCTTTTGGTGATATTGAGATGGTTGCAGCGAGTACATTTGCACAATACGAGCCGAAAGTTGATGTCTTTGGATTACCATTCCTATTTGAAACCAATCAACAAGCTTGGGAAACTTTAGATGGGCCAATTGGTCAAGAAGTGTATGGTGAATTACTTGATGATAACCTACGCGTTTTAGGACATTTAGAAAATGGCTTTAGACATGTGACAAATAGTAAAAAACCAATTGAAACAGTGGAAGATTTAAAAGGTCAAAAAATTAGAACACCAGAGATGCCAATTTTGTTAAGTATTTTCAACGCTTTAGGTGCAAACCCAACACCAATGGCTTTTGGTGAGTTATACATGGCTTTACAACAAGGAACTGTTGATGGACAAGAAAACCCAGTATCTAATATTCATGCAAGTAAGTTTAATGAAGTTCAAAAATATTTAAGTTTAACAGGACATTCTTATAGTGCAGTTACTGTAGCAATTAGTGATAAGTTCTGGCAAACTCTAACACCTGAACAACAAGAGATCATTCAATCTAGTATTACTGAAGTTTCAGAATTTCATAGAAATCTAGTTATGGAAAACGAAGCGCAATTACTAGCTGAATTAGAAGAGGCTGGAATGGAAGTTAACGAGGTTGATATCGCTCCATTCAGAGAAGCGTCACAGTCAGTATATGAAGAATATGAAGATATTTATGGTAAAGACCTTATCGATAGTATTCTAGATGCTCAACAATAGTTAATTGAAAAAGCAGAATCTATCCTAAATGGACCTTAGGTAGGTTCTGCTTTTTTCCATCTGAGGAGGGAACTCAATGAAAGTATTAAAATGGTTAGATGAGAATATCGAGTCATTTATATTAATTGTTTTAAGTATTCTCACTGTTGTCGTTGTTTTTATCCAAGTCTTTATGCGCTATGTATTAGGGTCATCTCTCGTTTGGTCGGAAGAATTAGCAAGATATGCTTTTATCTGGATGATATATATTGGAGTAAGTTATGGCGTTAAAAGACAAGCCCATATTAAAGTAGATGCTTTTGCGCTAATTTTTAAGAGAACGGGTAAATTAGTATTAGCATTATGTGCAAATGTTGCTTTTCTACTATTTGCGATCTTATTGACGTACTATAGTTTTGAAGTGGTGTCCCAAGTCACGAGGACTTCACCTGCGATGAGTATACCAATGCAGTGGGTTTATGCGGCTCCGATGGTTGGGTTATTTTTAACTTCGATTCGAATTATTCAACAAATGATAAAACAAATAACTGCATTTAAATCTGGAGAGTAGGTGATTATATGACAGCACTAATATTATTTGGTAGTTTCGTATTCTTTTTACTTCTAACAGTGCCGATTGGGATATCACTTGGATTGGCATCACTTGTCACGATAATATTTGCAGAGGTTGTATCAATTCAATACCTTGCTCAAAGCTTAGTTCAATCTACAGATTCCTTTCCACTAATGGCTGTTCCGTTTTTTATTTTGGCCGGAGAAATCATGGGGAAAGGTGGTATCTCAGAACGTCTCTTTAAATTAGCGAATGTTTTTGTCGGTAATTTAACTGGCGGATTTGCGATAGCGGCAGTTTTAACTTGTATGTTTTTTGCAGCTATTTCTGGTTCTGGACCCGCTACTGTTGCAGCGGTAGGAGGAATTATGATACCTGCGATGGTAAGCTATGGATATGATAAAAAATTTGCAACAGCAGTAGTTGTTGCTGCTGGTTCTTTAGGTATTATTATTCCACCGAGTATTCCAATGGTTATCTATGGTGTATCAGGAAGTGTTTCAATTGGAGACATGTTTATTGCAGGAATTTTACCAGGTATTTTAATTGCTGTGGTTATGATGATTTGGAGTTACATTTATTCGAAGAAGAAAGGTTACAAAGGAACTGGAGAAAAATTTACAATTAAAAGAGCACTCCATGCAATTAATGACGCTAAGTGGGCTATCTTTATTCCTGTGCTTATTTTAGGTGGGATATATGGTGGGATTTTCACACCAACAGAAGCAGCAGTTGTTGCCGTTGTTTACGCGGCAATAATTAGTACATTTGTTTATAAGGAAATTACGATTAAAAATTTCCCTACGGTTATTAAAGATGCGGCTCTTACTTCGGCGACTATTTTAATTATTATTGGAACGGCTAATGCATTTGGTAGAATATTAACTTTAGAACAAATTCCAAAAATGGTAGCTGATATGTTATTAGGAATTTCCTCTAATCCATTAGTGATCATGCTATTCCTAATTATCTTATTATTATTTGTTGGCATGGTTATGGATACAGTCGCAGCAATCATTATCTTAGTTCCGATCTTATTACCAATTGCTATTAGTATTGGAGTAGATCCAATTCATTTTGGAATCATTATGATTGTTAACTTAGCAATTGGTTTCATTACCCCGCCAGTTGGTGTCAACTTATTTGTCGGATCAGGGATATCAGGTATCAGGATGGAAACGTTAGCACGAGCAACACTTCCGTTCTTTATTGCTATGATCTTAAGTTTAGCCATAATTACAATCATCCCTGGAATATCACTATATTTAATTGAGGTATTTAGATAAAATATGAAATAATGCATTATATAAGAAAATGAAGAAGGTTGTTTGAAACAATATAATGTATACGTATTAATTATATTAAGAAACCTAATGGCATTGGAATTTATCTTCTAATGCCATTTTTTATAAGTTTTGGCTAATCACTAATTGACAATTATGTATTCTAAAAGTACACTTTATACATATAAACTTAGTAGACAAGTATACAAGATAACAAATATAGCTTTTTCTTTTTGCGTTAGACAGAAATAGCGACTTCTAGTTGATGAGACTTTAAGAGATTGGAGACCATGGTATGAAAAAAATAGCGGTATTGACGAGTGGTGGAGATGCACCTGGAATGAATGCAGCCATTCGCGCAGTTGTCAGACATGGAATTTATAATGGGTTAGAAGTATATGGAGTAAGACATGGATACACAGGTTTAATGGACGGTGATATTTATCAAATGGAACTTGGAAGCGTCGGTGATATTATACACCGTGGCGGAACAATCTTACGAAGTGCTCGGAGTGAGACTTTTAAAACAATAGAAGGCCAAAAAAAAGCAATAGAGGTACTACAAGCTGTAGGTATTGAGGGATTGGTCGTTATTGGTGGTGATGGATCATTTCAGGGTGCAAGTAAATTAACAAATTTAGGTTTTCCTACAATTGGTATACCGGGAACGATTGATAATGATATTTCAGGTACGGATTATTCGATAGGGTTTGACACTGCGATTAATACGGTGATGGAATCCATTGATAAGATTAGGGATACAGCGTATTCCCATGAACGTATTTGTATCATTGAAGTGATGGGGCGCCATGCTGGAGAAATTGCACTTTGGACTGGATTAAGTTCAGGTGCAGAATCGATTATTATCCCAGAAGTTTCTTATAAAATAGAAGATGTTCTTACGAGAATTAAAAGAGGACAAGAACGTGGTAAGATGCACAGTATCATCGTTTTAGCAGAAGGGGTATGTAGCGGTGAAGAACTACAAAAGTCACTTAATGAGGAATTACAACTTGAATCAAGAGTAGTAGTATTAGGGCTTTTGCAGCGTGGAGGATCTCCTACTGCTTATGATCGTATGATGGCTAGTAGAATGGGAGCAAAAGCAGTCGATTTATTAATAGACGGTAAAAAAGGTGTAATGGTTGGGTGGAAAAATTGCCAACTTACGTATACCTCATTTGAAAAAGCTGCAGAAGAAAAACACTCTGTAAGTATGTCTGATTATAATTTAGCAAGAAGTTTATCTATATAACATTTTAGTTATATATAAACTATCATATAAATTATCATTTTTAGGAGGAATTATTTTGGCTCTAGTATCTATGAAAGAAATGCTAAATAAAGCATTAAAGGAAGGTTATGCTGTTGGTCAGTTTAATATCAATAACTTAGAATGGACTCAAGCCATTTTAGACGCTGCAGAACAAGAGAAATCACCAGTTATCCTAGGGGTGTCTGAAGGAGCGGCGCGTTATATGGGAGGATTTAAGGTAGTTACAGCAATAGTTAAAGCTCTCATAGAAGAGTCGAATATTACAGTTCCTGTAGCGATTCATTTAGATCATGGCTCTAGCTTTGAAAAATGTAAAGCTGCAATTGATGCTGGATTTACGTCTGTTATGATTGATGCTTCGCATTCTCCATTTGAAGAGAATGTAAAAGTAACAAGACAAGTAGTAGAGTACGCCCATGAGCGGGGAGTATCAGTAGAAGCTGAATTAGGCACAGTTGGTGGACAAGAGGATGATGTAGTTGCTGAAGGGGTAATTTATGCAGATCCAAGGGAATGTCAAGAACTTGTTAAACGAACAGAGATTGATTGTCTTGCACCAGCATTAGGTTCTGTTCATGGGCCATACAAAGGAGAACCTAACCTAGGATTTAAAGAAATGGATGAAATCTGTAAAACGATTGATTTACCGTTAGTATTACATGGTGGTACTGGAATTCCGACAGAACAAATTCAAAAGTCAATTTCGTTAGGAACTGCAAAGATTAATGTAAACACAGAAAATCAAATTGCCTTTACACAAGTGGCACGTGAAGTATTAAATAATGATGCTGATGTCTACGACCCACGTAAATTTATCGGGCCTGGACGTGAAGCGATTAAAGAAACAGTAATTGGAAAAATGCGAACGTTTGGTTCTTCAGGTAAAGCATAAGGTCGATGGATATTATCGATTTTCATATTCATTCAAACCATTCATTTGATTCAAATGCAGGGATGGAAGATGTATGTGAAGCAGCAATTCTCAAGGGGGTTAAAGAAATTTGTTTTACTGAACATTTTTCTTTAAATCCCGTTGTGCCGACATATGGACACATGAATTTTGAAAGCTACTTTAAGGAAATTGAAAATTGCAGAAAGAAATATGAAAGCCAGTTAATGATTAAAGCTGGAATCGAAATTTGTGAGCCTCATCAACGAATTGAAGAATACAAAGAACAACTTAAGTCATTTGAATTCGATTTTATTTTAGGGTCTGTCCATAATATCGATCAGAAAAAGCTGCGAATATTTTTAGAAAATAAGAAGAGTACTTCAGCTTATGGTGAATTTTTTGCAGAAGTGTATCAAATGATTTGCTTGGCAGACATTGATATCATTGCTCATTTAGATTTACTAAAACGGTATGCGTTTAATTCGATCGGTAATTTAAATTTTAAAGAGTGTAAGGAACAGTTAGTTGCTATATTAGAAAAAGCGATAGCTAGAAATATAGGGATTGAAATAAACACATCAGGTCTTAGAGGGAAAATAAATGAGTCTCTTCCATCCTATGAGATACTAAAGCTTTATAAAGACTTAGGTGGAGAAATCTTAACAATTGGTTCTGATGCCCATACACCAGAAACTGTAGGTTCCCATTTTGAAGAGGCTCTACAAATGGCGAAGGAATGTGGATTTAACTATATTTATAGTTTTAAACAAAGAACGCCAATAGCTATATCGGCTTACTAATAAAAAGCATTCTTGCTATTTTTTAACAAAGTTAGCTCAGAATTAATCTGAGCTTTTTTGTTTTCTCAAATGTGGTGTAAATAACAAGAATGCTCTATTTGAGAAAAGGTGTATAGTTAATAAATCGTATAGTTGAAACCTTAATTTATTCCATTATTTACAAATAAGGTAATACATGATATTAAGATGTTTTTTATTTTACTAATATAACATGTTGTTTCCTGTATTAAAATATATTTATCTCTTCATTTAACTGGTATAATAATAGAGCAGAAAAGCAAAATGATAGAAAGGAAAAGTGTTAAAACAAATGGAATTAAAAACAAATGAAGAATTAAATAGCAAAGATAGTTCCTTAAGAACTACCATGAAGCAGATGGTAGAGCATAAATATTTTCAGCGGATTGTTATAGGTATCATCCTATTAAATGGACTTATTATCGTTACTGAGACGTATTTAACTGGTAATAGTCTATTACTAGTTTTAGATAAAATTATTGTTTGGATCTTTGTAATAGAACTATTCGTGAAAATCATTGGTCTCGGTTTCAGAGGATATTTTTCGGATAGATGGAATCTATTTGATTTTATTATTGTCATAGGGAGTTTAGTTTTTTATTCTACTCCTTTCGTAAGTGTACTAAGGTTAATAAGAGTATTGCGTTTAATAAGAATGATTCCAGCCATTCCTGCGTTACGAAAGATCATCGATTCATTAATGAAATCGATACCAGCGTTAACAGGGATATTAGGGTTGTCAATCTTGCTTTTTTCCATTTATGCAATTATTGGAACAACCTTTTTTAGCGAAGTTCTTCCCTATGAGTTTTTTGGAAGTTTTCATACAGCACTCTTCACTTTGATGCAAGTTGTAACGTTTGAGTCGTGGGCCAGTCAGGTAGCAAGACCAATTATTAATGAAATTCCGTGGGCCTGGGTCTACTTTGTAACTTTTATCATAATTGGAGCTTTAGTTATTTTGAACCTTGTTGTTGCTGTTATCTTAAGCTATTTAGGTCAGGATGACGATGCGAAGCGAGAAGAACAGATGGAACGCTTATACCTGGAGAATCAGGATCTTAAGAAGGATATACAAGAAATTAAACAATTACTTCTTGATAAAAAGAATAATTGAACTTAAAAAATAGAGCCCCACACTTTTAATAAAAGTATGGGGCTTTATATTACCTTTTCTAGTGTAGATTTTGTTCATCGCAAGAAGCAAACAATAGCTATGAATAGTTCATAGCTATTGTTATTTATTTAGAGGCATTTACGATTTTGGTTAAGACTTTTTCTTCAATCTTATCCTGTAAACTTATATCTTTTTTAATAGATTCACGGTTTTTAATTAATAATTGTTGATAGGAAAGCTTTTTTCTTCTCATAGGGGATCACTCCTTCTTAAGTTGTTTAACTTTCATGTACTATCTCAAATATAATTAATTTTATGATTTTTGTAAATATTCAAAAAACTTTGATTTGTGAAGTACACATAATGAATTCTCATCACTCCTTCTTTTTTCGACAAAATTCATCGTTTTGCTTGATTGGAATAGTAGGAAGACAATTGATTTATTCTTTATGCGGAATAATAAAATGCCAGAAGTAGAAACTAAAGGCTGCGTAGTGGAAAAAAGCTCATAGAATGTATATGATTTCTCTATAAAGGAAAATTTGATTAAAATAAAAATGAAGAAAAGGAGATCCGATGTCAAAGAGAAAAGAAGTAATAGAAACAGGATGGAACTTAGATAACAGTTATACCCGTCTACCGAATTCATTTTTTGCCCAGATTAACCCAACCCCTGTTCGTTCACCGAAGTTAATCGTTTTCAATAATAGGTTGGCAAGATCCTTAGGTTTGAACGACATGGCAATGCAAAGTGAGGATGGAGTAGCAGTATTTGCTGGCAATCAAATTCCTGAAGAGGCTTTGCCGCTGGCTCAAGCTTACGCAGGACATCAATTCGGACATTTTACGATGTTAGGGGACGGCAGGGCAATCTTGCTTGGTGAGCAAATCGATCCTCAAGGTGTTCGAGTTGATATTCAGCTTAAGGGTTCAGGTAGAACACCATATTCCCGCGGGGGTGATGGTCGAGCAGCACTTGGGCCGATGCTGCGCGAATATATTATTAGTGAGGCCATGCATGCGCTTGGGATTCCTACCACTCGTAGTTTAGCAGTGGTGACAACTGGTGAGACTGTTATTCGCGAAACAAACTTACCAGGTGCAATTTTGACTCGTGTTTCTGCGAGCCATCTGCGAGTCGGTACTTTTCAATATGCAGCGAAATGGGGTACAGTTGAGGACATCCGAGCATTGGCTGATTATGCATTGCAACGCCATTTTCCTAATGTTGATGATAGTGCAAACCGATATCTTTCTCTACTTAATGAAGTGATCAAACGTCAAGCGGCGTTAATTGCAAAATGGCAACTGGTGGGCTTTATTCATGGGGTGATGAACACCGACAACATGACGGTAAGTGGAGAAACAATTGATTATGGCCCATGTGCTTTCATGGATGCCTATGATCCAGCTACAGTATTTAGCTCGATTGACGCTCAAGGCCGTTATGCCTATAGCAATCAACCGTATATTGGCGGTTGGAATCTTGCTCGTTTTGCTGAAACACTTCTGCCATTGCTGCACGAGGATCAAGAGGAAGCTGTCAACCTAGCCCAAAATGCAATTTCAGGTTATACAGAGTTGTTTCACTCTAATTGGTTAACAGGAATGAGAGCTAAATTGGGATTATATAACGAAGAGGAGCAGGATGAATCCCTCATTGAAGGTCTTCTTAGCATGATGCAGAAGTCTGATATGGACTATACGAATACCTTCATTGCATTGACTTTTGATCGACACGAAGATACCGCCCTTTTTGGGACACCAGAATTTACTCAGTGGTATGAACTATGGCAAATGAGACTAGGTAGACAACCAGAATCGAAATCCGATTCATCTCAGTTGATGCGGAACTCTAATCCTGCGGTAATACCAAGAAACCACAGGGTAGAAGAGGCGCTAGAAGCTGCTGTGAATCAAGGAGATTATAACGTAATGCATAAACTACTTGATGTTCTTTCTAGCCCATACTCGCATTCTTCTGAGCAGACAGAATACGCCCAACTACCAGTGTCATCAACTAAACCATATCGAACTTTTTGCGGTACATGATATAAAAGCATAGTAGGGTTATGTTTTAACATGATATACAGGTAGATCAAAAGATAATGCCACCTATTAGTATCGAAAGTAGGTAGTATTATCTTTTCTTTTTTATATGGCTGAAACTGTTGTATAATCGCATTAAGACACTAACAGCAGTAGTGGACTTGTATATATGAAATAGGTGATAACGATAAACATTTGGATAAAGGTACTTTCATTTATAGTGGTTTTATCAGTAGTTGTGTTTATTGCTTATAGTACCAATGTTGTTTCGCTAGTCAGAAATGGAGATGTAGAATCCATTCGTTCAACAATGGATGGAAGTATAATTTATAAACTCCTATTTAGTCTAATTGCTATGGTCATTCAGAATACGTTCACAATCATTCCCCTTATTTTATTAATTTCAATAAATGTCGCGCTTTTTGGTTTTTTCTATGGATTTATTTGGAGTTGGCTTTCGAGTATCATAGCGGCCATTATCGTTTTTATTACTGTTCGATATTTCTTCCAAGGTTGGCTTATTCATAAAGTCAGTCCGAAACTGCTAGCTAAAGCCAAGAAAAAAGGATTTTTGTACGTCTTCGAAGCAAGAATTTTTCCGTTTGTTCCAACGAGTCTTGTGAATATTGTTTCTGGATTAAGTCCAATTCAGTTAAAATTTTTCATTTTTGGAACACTAATCGGAAACTTCATTTATTTTTTTGCCTTATCATTAATTCCTTTAGGTTTATTGTCATTGAATATTGACAAACACGTTATTGGAATCATAATCGTACTTTCTGTTCTATCCTTTTTTGTATATAAGGTGATACATCATAGGAAAAATAGAGTGGAAGCCAGTTATGATAACTTAAAGAAAAAAGAAATGGAAGAAAAGGTCTAATAATAGCAAACACATATGATTATAGAAGAATCCTAAACTGTAGAAAAATCAATGAGACTATTAAAAGAAGTGTTATCAAGTGTAAGTCATTGACCTAGGTTAGCACACTGTAGATATCTTATTTAAAAGATTTTTAGAAATGGATGATGAACAAGTGCAACAACTTGGTATTGTTGATTTTGATAGTTCTGTTGCAGGTTTAGGCGGATGTCCATATGCTCCTAATGCAAGGGAACATTGCAACCGAAGATATTATTCATGGATTTGAGGAAATGGGGATTTCAACAAGAGTTGATCTTAATCGAGTCATTGACATAGCTAAACTCTTCGAACAAAGGTTTCCAAAACATTCGGATAGCTTCATTTTAAAGGCGGGTAAGTGTTCAGATTTACACATTGCTCCAAAAGAACAAGAGAAAATAGGCGGTTAGAAAAAATTTAAAAAGAACACGAGCGAACTCGTTATCAGCAAGTTGGAACCACGGGGAATCAGATGGAGTCTCGAACCCACCTGATTAAATCATCCCATCAACGCGACACTGAGAGGTGGAAGTCTTTTCCCAAAAAAACTAAATTAGAATAAAGTTTAAATCAAGAAAATAGAAGGGGTAGCCAAGTCATAAGAATGACACGGCTGCTCCTTCTTTTGGTTTTATTGAAGGTATTTTAAATTATTTGGTAGATTTACTAAAAGTGAAAAAATCACATTACTCATTACCAAAAGCGATAAAAAAATTCAAATTGGTAAAAGTATTATAGTGTAGTCTCCAGCGCCTTATGTTAATCTGATATATATGTCATTATTTTTGTTTTTATGCTAGATTTAATGGAATAAATTGCTTTTTTGTATCTCAATAATTACTAGTCCGTATTCTAGATGTTAGGAGTTAAAGATGCAGAACACACCAAAATTGAGTGAAGAGCAACAGACGCTAAAATGGTTTTTGGGGTTATTTTATATTATATTTCTTGGATATGATATTTTCTATTTTTACATTTGGAGTACAGAGCCAGGCTTATCGAATATAGGCATAGGCTATTGGCTTCATATTATAATGCTTTCCCTTTTACCAATCTCTATTTATTTAATAAAAAAGGGGAAATCCGAATCCATAAAATATATGTATTTTATAACTTTTTCATTACTAACAGTTATAAATGACATTATATACTATTGGGGTAGTTCAGTTAGTTATAGTAGTGGTAATATAGTGGAAATATTCTTTGTTTTATTTTCACCTATATTTGTAAATAAAAATTTCTTTTTACTAGTATCTTTTGGGATGCTTTTAAAGTTTGCTCTTTTAGGATTAGTCCTACAAGACCCAGCCGTTATGTTTCCTATCCTTATCGTAGTTGTTTTGGCAATGGTCGCCTATATTCTATTAAATCGTTTTTTAAGTTATATTATGGCTGTAAAGACCTCGTATGATAAACAGCTAGAGGGAATTGTAAAAGGTATTATCGCAACATTAGAATTAAAAGATCCTTATACACGTGGTCATAGTGAACGCGTAGCAGATTATGCTGTTATACTTGCAAAAGAGCTAGGAAAGTTCAAAAAAGATGAGCTTAAATCTTTTTATCATGTGTGTTTGTTGCATGATATCGGAAAAATTCACATACCAGATTCAATTTTAACGAAACCTTCTAGATTGACTGATGAAGAATATGAAATTATAAAAACACATCCTGCAGTTGGTGCAGAAGCAATTAAACATGTAGCAGGGATAGCGGATCATATTGATATCGTACGTTACCATCATGAGCGCTGGGACGGAAAGGGATACCCTGAGCAATTAAAGGGTGAAAATATACCTTTGCTTTCAAGAGTGACTGCGATTGCAGATGCATTTGATGCTATGACATCTTCAAGGTCATATCGTTCCGCATTATCTGTTGAAGAAGCTTATCAGCGGATTGTGGATGGTAAAGGAACGCAATTTGATCCTAATTTAGTAGAGTTATTTAAAATAATATATCCATCTTGGTGTGACTATCATAAAAAATATCCTTGGCAAGAAAAAAGCCTCGGTAAAGCTGTAGTGTCTAAAACAGGAGGTGAAACAATTGAAAATTCGTAAGCTAAAAAAAATCAAATTAACTTGCTGGTGGTGCACGTTTACTGGTCGTTAAGCGGCGAATCTTTAGATTTACAGGATGCTAAGATAAACTAGCATCCTTATTTAATTTACTTGAAGGGATCGTTTAATGTGAAACTATCATTACAATCTCAAATTAAACTATTTCCACTGAATATAAGAAAAGATCAAAAGCATTATATCGTCGAAGAAATCAATTCAGGTGACTTTTTTGAGATGCCTAAAATGGGTGTTGATGCCATCCGTTTAATCGAGAAGGGTGAATCATTAGAGAAAATAGACCTAGAATTAAAGATAAAATACCCCGATTCCCCAGTTGATTTAGTAGATTTTGCTCAACAACTTTTGGAGTTGGAGTTGATTCAAGAAGTTGACGGGGAAACGGTTCACATAAAAACGAAAGATAAAGTAGAGAGAGAATATAAATGGATTAAGCCTCTAGTCGGACGCTTCTTTTTTAATCGATTAACAAACAAAATATATATGGTATTAGTTGTAGCTAATATTCTTTTTCTGATTATGAATCCGCAATTATTCCCAACTTACCGAGATTTATTTTTATTCGATGCAATAATGGCTAATATTCTAATTTGGATGGGGATTTCCTTAATATTAGTTTTATTTCATGAGCTTGGCCATATATTAGCCGTCCGTTCATATGATTTACCTGCAAAACTAGGGATCGGAAATCGTCTTTTTTTGGTCGTTTTCGAAACTGATTTGTCAAACGCATGGAAACTTCCATCTAAGCAAAGAAATGTATTGTTTTTTGCGGGGATTTGTTTTGATCAACTGATGCTGTTCATTGTATTTTGTTTACAATTCTTTTTCCAGTTTAGTCATCCGCTTATTCTAGGTATTTTAGGTCTCATTGTACTTGATATCTTCATTAGAACAATTTATCAATGTTGTTTCTATATGAAAACAGATTTATATTATTATTTTGAAAATATCACTGGGTGTTACAACCTTATGGAAAATAGTATGCAATATTTAAGTAAATGGGTACCATTTATAAAAAAAGATTCAAGCACTGAGGCTTTCGATGGAGAAGAGAAATTTGTTAAAATTTATAGTTTGTTTTGTGTCGTTGGCATCACTTTAACTTTTAGTGTATTTATATTTTATTTTATGCCTCAAGCTTTTTATGCGTACAGCAAAGCATTGCCGGAATTATTCCAACCGAATAACAATCCATATTTTTGGGATGCCTTAGTTTTTATTGGCCAGTCCTTATTAATAGCTGGATTATTACTGTACTCTTTGATTAAAAAGCGCAAGATAGGAGAATGAAGAATCCATACAAGATTCATCTGATTTTATAACAAGTAGCATTTGAATTAGGAATGGATGGCTTTTGCTCATGTCAAAGGCTATGTTTATTCTCAAGTGGATTCTTTGATGAAAACCTACTAACAAAACAAAGCTTGCAGGTGGGATTAAGCGTCCTTCTGCAAGCTTTTTATCGGTTTAACATATGAAAGTGCTAGTCAGTTATTACTCCTTCTAAACTTGCGCCTTTCAAAAAGAAACGTTGAATGTTTCGTTCAACTGCTGGATCAGGTATTAATGGTGGTGCGTGATGTGGTTTAGACCTGGCATCAATGATCAGGTTGTCACATCCCCAATGTTTGTAGTCATAAAAGCTATTAACGCCATACATATCATGAGAAGGGTTACTACGTGTAAACGTGACCCAAAGAAAATTACTGATTGTTTCGCTTAAAAATTCACTGTCATCACTTACAATGATGAGTGGGCAAGATGGTAGTGGTCCATTTGTTTTAATAGCGGCACTAAGTTTTTTCATTTCCTCTTCGGCCTTTTCATAACTCGTGAATTTAGTTGTATTAAAGGCGACAATTCCAGGCATGACCAAATGCGGATGGCTAAACTCACTTAAAGCCTTCAATGCTTCAGGAACCTCTGTACAAAGGTCTCTTTTTTTGTCACCACAAGCAGCCAGAATAACCTTACTTCCTGTGTTTAATCCTGTACCTGTATAATCAAGTGTATCAATCGTTGTGTTTGTTTGAAAATGAATGTCTCTCTTGAGATCAATTCGTTCTAGGATATACGTTAAAAAATCGACTTCTTTGTGAGTATCTAGAGGCTTATCTTCCTCAGCTGCTATAAATAAATATTTAGCAAGACTAAGTTGCCCTGTACCTAAAATTCGATTTGCGATCGTTAGGAGCTCAGCTGGCTGTTTGACTTTTTGGTAAGGCGTGTAGCGTTCACTACCGATTGCAAATAGTAATGGGTGTACTCCCGCTGCATCAACAGCATGGACTTCTTTTGAACCAGGAATTTCTTGTTGGATAGCATCACCCGTTAATTCATGGATAAGATCACCGAATGCGGTGTCTTCTTGAGGCGGTCGACCAACAACCGTAAACGGCCAAATCGCATTTGGTTTCGCGTAAACTTTATGTACTCTCATTAATGGAAACTCATGGGTTAAGCTATAATACCCGAGGTGATCACCAAAAGGTCCTTCTGGTTTCGTTTCGCTAGGGTGTATTTCTCCTGTTATAACAAAGTCAGCGTCATTACTTATACAATAGCCATCTATATAACTATAGCGGAAGCGATGACCAGAAAGCATACCTGCTACCGTCATTTCTGTTAATCCTTCTGGTAGAGGCATAACAGCAGCTAACGTATGGGCTGGAGGACCACCAATAAAAATACTGACTTTTAATGGTGTACCTAATTTATTAGCTTTATGTTGGTGAACTCCAATTCCACGATGAATTTGATAGTGTAAACCAATTTCTTTATTCAATCCATATTCATTTCCGCTAAGTTGGACTCGGTACATTCCTAGATTTGCGTTCATAATCCCTGGTTTGTCAGGATCCTCTGAATACACTTGGGGCAATGTAACGAAAGCCCCACCATCATCTGGCCAATGTTTAATTAGTGGTAAGTCAGAAATATTAATTTCCTGTGAAGTAACAGGGAGGCTATTGGACTTTTTGGCAGGTAATGCTTTCATGCCAGTTAGTCCACTGTTAATATGTTTAAAAGGGCTTTTTATAGCTTTGATCGGATCATTTCTTAAGCCGATCACGTTTTGAGTGGCATCCCAAGTGTTTCGAAAAATAAATTTACTCCGTTCTACAGTCCCGAATAAATTAGAAACCGCTCTAAATTTTGATCCTTTTACGTTTTCAAATAACAAAGCAGGTCCGCCTGCTTCAAAAACCTTCATATGTATAGCAGCCATTTCTAAATGTGGATCCACTTCTTCTTTTATACGTATCAAATGGCCACTCTTTTCTAGATCAAGAATACATTCTTCTAAATTACGGTACATGGTTCAAGCTCCTATTTCTACAGTATAGTAATTGTGTTTGAGTAACCAAATAAAAAGGTTAGCTCTTTGTTGATTTTACCCTCAAACAGTACACTAAATCAATTTGTATCTATTATTTTGTTTCTCTTTTAATTAATGTTTAAATAATTTTCGATCACTTTAGAAAAATTGTCTTCAAAAGTCTGTTGGTTTGCGTTACACTTTTATGCCGTTTAACTGAGACTAAAATCTCTTCCTTCTAGGATTTGATGAAACAAGAAAGGCCCACCCAGAGACTTTATTTTCAAAAAAATACTCATTTTTAAGGTGTCGACGGACACCGAGTACCTTATTTGTTCAAAGTAAGGTGAAATACTAGATTTAATAATTGGATCAATTAGCTAGAGCAAGTGACCAATTAAATATCAATTCTATTCTGCCATTGCTTTTAAACGAAACATGAAACATAACCCCTTAATTTCTCGTATAAATAGTATGAAATTTTGCGAGGGGGCTTTTCATTTGAAGATTGTAAGTGAGACACAATACGGTGATGTTATTATTGAATCAGATACGATGCTTATGAGTGAGGTTAAAGGAAGCGTGACGGTATTATCTGGTGCTAAGCTGAATTTAATATTTTAGAGAAATTAAACATAGTGAGTAATGGTAAAAGCCACTCAGATAAATAATACTGAGTCGTTTTTACGTTGATTTAAGAACTCACCATTTTTTTGTAGTTCACTTTTTTCTGAATTGTTTCTTTTTTGATTTACATGTTATATAATAATGTTATAATGTTATATAACAGATGAAGGTACACGTATCTTCGCTCATTATTATGTGGCTATTTTAAGGAGGTAAATAAAAATGAAAGACTATTTAAGTGTAGGAAATTTACAAGTAGCTTCAGCTCTTTATAAGTTTGTTAATACTGAAGCACTTCCAGGAAGCGGACTAACTAGTGAGCAGTTTTGGTCCAGTATGGAAACATTAATAACTGAATTTGCACCCGAGAATAAAGAGTTACTACAACGCCGTGAAGAATTGCAAACAGCAATTAGTCAATGGCATAAGGAAAATAAAGATAATTTCAATTTTGAAGCGTATAAAACATTTTTACTTGATATCGGTTATTTAGAACTAGAAGTTGAAGATTTTGAGATTACAACGCAAAATGTCGATGAGGAAATTGTTCTACAAGCGGGACCACAGTTAGTTGTTCCTGTTAATAATGCTCGTTATGCGTTAAATGCGGCTAACGCTCGTTGGGGAAGTTTATATGATGCCCTTTATGGAACGGATGCGATCCCAGAGGAGGATGGGGCTGAACGTGGAAAAGGGTATAATCCTGTGCGTGGTGAGAAAGTCATTTCCTTTGCAAAAGATTTTCTTGATCAAGTCGTTCCACTCGTCAATGCTTCACACAAAGACGTTGAAAAATATACGATTTCAAAAGATCAATTAGTCGTCGTACATAGTGGTGGGCAAACAACTGAACTCCAGGATGCTACAAAACTAGTAGCCTATCAAGGTCACCCTGAAGATCTATCCACTATTTTATTAAAAAACAATGGATTACACTTTGAAATCCAAATTGATCGTGACCATTCAATTGGAAAGTCTGATCAAGCAGGTGTCAAAGATGTATTGATGGAATCGGCACTTACAACAATTATGGATTGTGAGGATTCGGTGGCTGCTGTTGATGCGGAAGATAAGGTAGAGGTATACCGTAATTGGTTAGGTCTGATGAAAGGGGATTTGACAGCGACATTCTTTAAAGGGAACCAAACCTTAACACGTGATCTGAATTCAGAACGATCGTATACATCATTATCAGGAGACACACTAACATTACGTGGGCGTTCGCTGATGTTTGTTCGTAATGTTGGACACTTAATGACGAATAATGCAGTGTTAGATCCAAACGGTCAAGAAGTTCCTGAAGGAATTTTAGATTGTATGATTACGAGTCTCATTGCGAAACACGATCTATTGAAAAATAGTAAGCGTACAAACTCTACAAAAGGGTCTATTTATATTGTTAAACCAAAAATGCATGGCTCAAAAGAAGTTGCCTTTTCAAATCAACTTTTCAATCGTGTCGAGGATTTGCTTGGACTTGAAAGAAACACATTGAAAATCGGTGTAATGGATGAAGAGCGTCGTACATCATTAAATTTAAAAAACTGCATTAATGAAGTAAAAGAACGAGTTGTCTTTATAAACACTGGTTTCCTTGATCGAACAGGGGATGAAATGCATACTTCGATGGAAGCAGGGCCGATGATTCGCAAAAGTGATATGAAGTCCTCAACTTGGTTGCAGTCATATGAACAATCGAACGTGAATGTCGGTCTTGCTTGCGGACTTCAAGGGCGTGCGCAAATTGGTAAAGGGATGTGGGCATCGCCAGATTTAATGGCAGAAATGTTAAAACAAAAAGTAGGCCAGTTAAAAGCTGGTGCAAATACAGCATGGGTACCATCACCAACAGCTGCAACGTTACACGCACTACATTATCATCAAGTCGAAGTCCCTTTTGTTCAAAACGAATTGAAAAAGGGCATTACTGATTTAAAAGATAGTATCTTAGAAATACCAGTTGCTGCAAATTCTAACTGGAGTGCTGAAGAAGTTCAAAACGAATTAGATAATAATGCGCAAGGTATTTTAGGTTACGTTGTACGTTGGGTAGACCAAGGAGTAGGTTGTTCTAAAGTACCAGATATTAATAATGTTGGTTTAATGGAAGACCGTGCAACTTTACGGATTTCGAGTCAACATGTGGCAAACTGGATTCATCACGGAATTTGTACAGAAGAGCAAGTATTAGAAACAATGAAGCGGATGGCTGCAGTTGTTGATGAGCAAAATGAAGGCGACCCTGAATATCGTCCGATGGCAACGGACTTTGACAATTCGGTAGCATTCCAAGCTGCTTGCGAACTTGTTTTTAAAGGAATTGAACAACCAAGTGGCTATACGGAGCCAATTTTACATCGACGTCGCATCGAGGCAAAACAGAAGTTTGCGGCTCAGACAAAATAAAAGCCTATAATAAACCAGTGTGGTGGAAGTATATATCCCAACACACTGGTTTTTTAATGTTACTATTAATAGTAAAGAGTACGATTAGTAGTTAATTTTGAAGAGGTAATTATACATAAGGGAGTGGAATAGGTGGAAGAAAGATTATATTACGAAAATGCTTACAAGCAGTCATTTAGCGCACAAGTGTTAAAACAAACGAAGGATGAGGCTGGAAACTGGTATGTTGTCCTCGAACAAACGGCATTTTACCCTACAGGAGGGGGACAGCCGCATGATATAGGAACGATAAATGAAACGAACGTTACAAATGTTGAAGAAATTGATGGTGAAATTCGTCATTTCATAGAAACGCCCTTGGATGATGAACAGCATCAAGTAGTAGGTGCTATCGATTGGCAACGACGATTTGATCATATGCAACAACATTTGGGACAGCATATTTTATCTGCATGCTTTGAAGAGTTATTTAACATGGCTACAGTTAGCTTTCACCTAGGAACAGAAAACATAACTATCGATTTAGAAGCGGATCAATTAACGATAGATCAAGTAGAGCAAGTAGAGAGGTTAGCCAATCAAGTGATTTTAGAAAATCGACCTGTTGAAACAATATGGGTAAAGGAGGCTCAGTTAAGTCAATATCCATTACGAAAAACACCAACTGTTTCAGATGATATACGCTTGGTCATTATCCCTGAATTGGACTATAACGGCTGTGGAGGAACTCATCCTAATACAACAGCTCAAGTCCGAGCAATCCAAATATTAAATTGGGAAAGACAGAACAAGAAAATTAGAGTTCATTTTGTCTGCGGAGAGCGAGTGTTGACTCAATTTCAAAGTAAGCATAGGACCCTTAGTGAATTAACACAGCTTCTTAGTACCCCTGAACAAGAAATGGTTGTAGCAGTTCAACGACTTTTGAATCATGAAAAATTAACACAAAAATCATTAGAAGAAGCACATGAGCAATTAATACAGTATGAGGTCAATGAGCTCCTTTCTGAAAGTAAAATGGTAAATGGTGAAACTGTATTGACCCATGTATTTCAAAACCGTACCATTAAAGATTTACAAAAGTTAGTACGACTACTTACAAACGGGCTTTGTGAAATAAATGTGTTTTTAGTTGCAGAAAATGACGATAAGTTACAAGTTGTTTTTGGACGTGGTGAGGGAAGTGAAATCAACATGAAAACAACTGTCGGACAGATACTACCTCTAATTAACGGAAAAGGTGGAGGAAATGAAGCGATTGCTCAAGGGGGGGGAGAAGCTATCTTAACTGGAGAACAATTAATTGTAGAGACGATGAAGTTGCTACAATTAAATGGTGAAAACGAACAAATAAGGTAGTATCCGAAGGAAAAACTTGAACAACGAGAAACCTTATTGTACGATCAGAATAGTAAAAAGGTGAATAGAGGTACAGTATGGACTACCGTAAGTATATATTGCAAGAATCAATAGGGTTTAAAATTGCCAATACGGGACGACTTGTTATTAACCGTTTAAATAAAAACTTTAAGGATAATAATTACCCAGTTACTAATGAGCAATGGTCCATTATGATTCGTTTATGGGAAGAAGATGGACTGACTCAACATCAACTTGCTCTATTAACAGGTAAAGATCAACCAAGTGTTTCAAGGTTAATTAATAATATGGTCAAGCGAGATCTAGTTAAACGAGTACCACATCCAGTTGATGGGAGAACGAATTTGATCTTCTTAACGTCTGAAGGAAAAAAAATGCAAATAGGCCTCATTGAGCAAGCCCAAAAAACGATTGAACAAATTTCTGAAGGAATACCAAAAGAGGAATTGGATGTTTTTTTAAGTGTATTAGATAAGGTCAATAACAATCTCAAATAATGAAATAAAGTTCTAGAAACACATGAGATTCTCAATGGGGAATCTCATGTGTTTTTTGTTGGATTCTGAAAAAAGTAGTTGTTTAAACAATGAATTATTATTGTGATAAATTGGATAACGATAATATATTGATGAAACAAGGTTATAATTCAATAAAAATACTTGTCTATGCAATTATATTTTAATTAATCCATTGACAATTGTTATCAGTTAGAATTATAATATGAACCATGGTAACGATAATCATTATCAACTAATAAATTGCTATGTTTCCCCAAAACATAATTTAAAGTTTTTGGTAATGGTTATCACCATAACATCAAAAGGGATATGAATACAAAAATAGGCACGTAAGAAATGTAGTTTTTTGTACCCGAAACCAAAGTAGGGGAGAGTTATGAAAAAAAGGTATTTAGTTTTAGCGTTGATTGTATTATCATTCATTTCACTATTTATTGGCGTTTCAGATCTTCATCCGAAACATATACTTAATTTAAGTGACGAGCAAGCTCAAATATTATGGGTCAGTCGATTTCCTCGTTTAGTGAGCATTATTATTGCTGGCGTAAGTCTTGCGATTTGTGGTTTGATTATGCAACAACTGACGAGAAATAAATTTGTCTCGCCAACGACAGCAGGAACGATGGATTCAGCTAGATTAGGAGTTTTAGTTTCACTCATGTTATTTAGTTCAGCTAGTATGTTACAACAGGTAACTGTCGCTTTTCTATTTGCATTAGCGGGAACGTTAATTTTTATGAAGATCCTTGATAAAGTTAAATATAAAGATGCTATCTTTATCCCATTAGTTGGACTCATGTTCGGTAATATCATCGGCTCAATTACAACTTTCTTTGCCTATAAAGAAGGTCTTATTCAAAATATGTCCTCGTGGTTACAAGGAAATTTTTCATTAATAATCAAAGGTAGATATGAGCTTTTATACATAAGTATTCCACTAATGATTATTGCTTACATTTATGCAAACCGCTTTACGGTGGCAGGCATGGGTGAAGAGTTCTCTACTAATCTAGGTTTAAATTATAAGAGAGTCGTAAATATTGGACTAATCATCGTTGCAGCTGTGGCATCGATCGTGCTTTTAACGGTTGGGATGATACCATTTTTAGGATTAATAGTACCAAACATTGTAAGTATTTATAACGGAGATAATTTAAAGAAAAATTTATCTCACACTGCTTTACTAGGTGCTGTGTTCGTTTTAGTTTGTGATATTTTAGGTCGTCTCATTATTTATCCTTATGAAATACCAATCGGCCTTACAGTAGGTGTTATCGGAAGTGGCGTCTTCCTTTACTTACTAATGAGGAGAAAGGCATATGAGTAATAAGACAAAAATTATTTTACTAGCTATATTAGCATTCTCATTAATAGCCACATTTATTTTCTATAATATTGGTAGTAACTGGAGTTATGTTCTTCCGAGACGAGGTAAGATTGTCTTAGCGATTATTATTACTGGAGGGGCTATTGCCTTTTCAACATTAATCTTCCAAACGATTACAAATAATCGCATTTTAACACCAAGTATTATCGGATTTGATTCACTATATTTACTCATTCAAACCTTTATTATTTTTGCTTTTGGTTCAACGAGTGTAACGATGCTGAATCAAAACTTGAATTTCTTAATTTCAGTAGGAGCAATGATTATATTTGCTGGTCTTTTTTACAAGATTATCTTTCAAAGAGAAGGACGCAATATCTACTTTTTACTTCTAGTCGGAATAATTTTTGGAACACTGTTTTCAAGTTTATCGACTTTCATGCAAGTGTTAATTGATCCGAATGAATTTATGGTCGTACAAGATCGCATGTTTGCTAGTTTTAATAATGTAAAGACCGACCTTCTGTGGATTTCAGTTATAGCACTCATATTAGTCACTATTTATTTTATTCCCTATATGAAATATTTAGATGTTCTCTCGTTAGGAAGAGATGAGGCAGTTAATTTAGGTATTAATTACGACTTAGTCGTGAAACGTTTGTTAGTTGTTGTGGCAATTTTAATCTCGATCTCTACTGCTCTAGTTGGACCGATAACATTTTTAGGGTTGCTAGTTGTCAACGTGACTTATGAGTTTTTAAAAACCTATAAACATAGCTATTTAATTATAGGTTCAATCTTAATAAGTATAGTGGCTTTAGTGGGTGGACAGTTAGTCGTTGAGCGAGTCTTTACCTTCTCAACTACACTCAGTGTCATAATCAACTTTATCGGTGGAGTTTACTTTATCTATCTACTCTTAAGGGGGAGAAAATGATGGTCGTTGTAAAAGAAGTAACAAAACAATATGGAAATAAAAACGTTGTAGAAAATGTTTCAGTTTCTATTAAAAAAGGAACGATTACTTCCTTTATTGGTCCAAACGGCGCAGGGAAGAGTACATTATTGTCGATGGTTAGTCGCCTTATCGCGAAAGATCATGGTGAGATTTATATTGAAGATAAAGAAATTGGTCAGTGTAAAAGTGGTGATTTGGCGAAGAAAATTTCAATTTTAAAGCAATCAAATAATATAAATATACGCTTAACGGTTCGAGAACTTGTCTCATTTGGACGCTTTCCATACTCGCAAGGTCGACTTTCGAAAGCGGACTGGAAGTATGTTGATGAAGCCATAGAATATATGGAACTTGGCGATATGCAACATAAATATTTAGAGCAATTAAGTGGTGGTCAACGACAACGCGCTTATATTGCAATGGTTATCGCTCAAGATACAGAATATATTCTTCTTGATGAACCACTAAATAACTTAGATATGAAGCATTCCGTACAAATTATGCAAGTGTTAAGAAGGCTAGTAGATGAGTTAGGCAAAACAGTTGTAATCGTCATTCACGACATTAATTTTGCTTCCTGTTACTCAGACCATATTGTTGCTCTTAAAGATGGCAAGATTGTAAAAGAGGGGACAACACCTGAAATTATTAATCCAGCTGTTTTAAAAGAAATATACGATATGGATATACATATTGAGAACATCAATCAAAATCGTATTTGCGTATATTTCTCTTAGGTTATTATCCACTTTTGATTTTGTGTATAAAGAGTGTCTCTTTAAAGGTAATTTGCGTGCACTAATATGGCCAAATTGGGTTCTAAAACTGCGCAGTAGAACACGAAAACGAGCTGTTGAGGTACACAGGGTAACAAACGATTATCGAGGCTATCAATATACTACATAATCAAACAAAATATATAAAATCCAAACACATATAGGAGTGAGAAGTAGTGAAAAGATTACTTTTGTTAGTGATATCCTTTGTTTTATTAATTACTTTAGCCGCTTGCGGTGAGAGTGCAACAACTACAGGAAGTGAGCCAGAGACTGAGCCACAAGATGACGCTGAAACGACTGAAATCATAGAAGAAGAACCGACGCAATTAGTATTTGAACACTTATTAGGTGAAACAACAGTTGATGTAAATCCAGAAAAAGTCGTTGTCTTTGACTTTGGAATACTTGATTCTTTAGATAAATTAGGCGTTGAAGTTACAGGAGTACCACAGGTGAATATCCCTCCGTATCTATCAAAATATGAAGATGAAGAATATGAAAATGTAGGTAGTTTAAAAGAACTAGATTTTGAGAAGATTGCTGAAATTGATCCAGACTTAATTATTATTTCTGGAAGACAACAAGAAGCTTATGAAGAGTTAAGCAAAATTGCTCCAACGCTTTATATGGCCCTTGATACTTCTAACTATATGGAGTCATTTGAAGAAAATATGAATCGTTTAGGTCAAATCTTTGGTCTAGAAGAAGAAGTGGATGCTGAACTTACTGTCATTAAAGATGCAATTACAGAATTAAATGAAAAAGTATCTGCTACTGATAGCAAAGGTTTAGTTGTGTTAGCGAATCAAGGTAACATTAGTGCATATGGAGCAGGTTCACGATTTGGAATTATTCATGATGAATTTGGATTAACTCCAGTCGATGAGAATATTGATGTTTCTACACATGGTATGAACGTATCATTTGAATATATCGTCGAGCAAGATCCAGATTATTTATTAGTTGTTGATCGTGATCAAGTTGTTGCTGGAGAAGCTGCAGCACAACAAACAATTGAGAACGAACTAGTACAAAGCACAAAGGCTTATCAAAATGGCAACATCATTTACCTTGATCCGAACTACTGGTACCTTTCTGGTGGTGGACTTGTTTCGGTTTCGGAAATGGTGAAAGCCATTGATGAAGTAATTCAATAGGTAAATATTCCCCCTATCTTCGACACTGTGTCGGAGGTAGGTTTTTTACATTCATGAGAAAAGACATCTATTAAAGAACGGGTATGAACGAAATAGAAAATGATGGAGTTATAGTCTGAGTAACTAGTATGCTAGGATCGGATTGACTTTGTCGGAAGGTGTGAGATATTGACAAAAAATATATATGAATTTCAAAGGGCAATTCTGGTAGAATAATAAAATCAAAATAAAAAATAGAGGAACTGTACCTAATGAAAAAAATGATTTTTTCTAGCATATTTGTTTTTGTTATTGTTTTAGTAACATGTGTTAGTTTTTATTATTTACAAGAGAGAACAAGCGAGACAAGTTCATTAATAAAGTATGATGAACATAGTCTGAAGGATGGAGCTTTACTAGATAAAGGAACTTCGGAAGTGCGATTTGATAAGCAAGAGGAATATCCTGTAGTGATGCATATTCCAAAATACAAACATGATAATATTAGTTTTCAAATAACAGGGCCTAATCAGATAACAACGTTTCACACAGAAGAACTTCCGATGACATTTCCAGATATTTATACAGACGTCCAGGGAGTATTAACTTTTAGAGGGAATGCTTTACGAGATGCCCCAGCTTTTGGAAAAGTTAATGAAGAAACTTCTTCATTGGCCATTGATTGGAACTTCCAGACTTCAGCAAGTCCGAGGTGGGGTGGAGGAGCAGGGTGGACAGGACAACCTGTGTTAATCAAATGGGATGATGAAGTGAAAGCTATGATGAATTTACATGAAGATTATAAGAAAAAGGAAGATTTTGTCGAAGTGATCCAAGGCTCGTTAGACGGAAATGTTTATTTTTTAGACTTAGCTTCGGGTGAACAAACAAGAAAGCCAATCAATGTCGATAATCCAATTAAAGGTAGTGTCTCAGTCGATCCAAGAGGATACCCGCTTCTTTACGTAGGGCAAGGGATTCCTCAAGTCGGTCATATCGGTTTTTATATTTATAGTTTAATAGATGGTGAATTACTACACTTTGTCCCTGGAATGGATTCGTTTGCGTACAGAGAATGGGGTGCATTTGATAGTTCAGCTGTAGTCAACCGGATGACGGACACTTTCTTTGTAGGGGGCGAAAATGGCCTATTCTATTCTTTAAAACTAAACACCAATTTTGATAGAGAGAGTGAAACAATCTCCATCAAACCAGAAACGATAAAACTCCGTTATAAAGTAAATGGTAATAGGTATCAAGGAATTGAAAATTCATTAGCAATTTATCGAAACTTAGCCTTTTTTGCAGATAACGGTGGAAGTGTGCAGGCACTAGATTTAACGAAAAATAAAACGGTTTGGGCTTCTGAGCCAACCGATGATACAGATGCAACGATTGTTCTTGGAATTGAACATGAAATCCCATTTCTGTATACTGGAACAGAAGTGGATAAACAAGGACATAATGGGAAAGCCATGTTACGGAAAATTAATGGAATTTCAGGAGACGTTGTTTGGCATAAAGATTATCCTGCCTTTTTTAACGACGGGGTAAATGGTGGTTTATTAGCGACTCCTATTATGGGACAAAAGGATATTGAAAATGTTGTGATTTTTACAATCGCTCGCTATCAAACGATGAATGGTGGAGTGATGGTTGCTTTAGATAAGTTGACAGGTGACGAAGTATGGCGTTGGGATATGCCGAATTACGCTTGGTCGTCACCAGTCGATGTTTATAGTAAGAATGGAAATTCATATATTATTCAAGCTGACTCTGTAGGTAATATTCATTTACTAGAAGGAGCAACAGGAGAGTTGTTAGATAAAATAAGTATTGGCTCAAATATTGAAGCCTCACCCGCGGTTTTTAACGATACTTTAGTCGTTGCTTCACGTGGGGGGACAATTTATGGAGTGAAGATTAAATGAATTGGGAAAACATCGTGGGTAGGAAAATACTCACGATGTTTTTTAAATTTGCTATTATTTAATAAACCATACTTTCGTTATTTTGTCTTCTTCGACTTCATAAATCGCGATCGCAAATACGTCTATTCCATTTTCTCTTCCAGTAACATGTTCATGATCAGTTACGATGTTGTTATTAACCATCCTAGAAAGTAGTTCGGCGTGTTGATTAGGATTTTCTTTAAATAGCTGACTATATCGTTCACTCATCTTGTCTAAACCCGTATATAATAATTTTGAAGGGAATTCATAAATAGAAACATCTTCATGATAAACGGCTAGGAAGTTTTCGATATTTTGTTTGTTGTAGGCGTCTAGTTGTTTTTGAGCTAACATTGCTGCTTTATTTTTCATAGTGATCCTCTTTTCTATTATGTGATGGGATCTTTTATTAATAATTCTTTATTGAACTATTCACAATACGGTTTATCCAAAAAAATTTTAAACGTTTACGATTAGCCTATTTCCTTTTATTTTCTAATCCAAATTTCTTGCTCTTCCATCACACTATTTTCATACGCTTGTGCGATCCCCATTACTTGGATCGCACTTTTTTGAACTGTTTTATATTTTACCGTTAAGTGAAAATCATCGTAAAAAGGGAACGGATTGAACTTTATTTCATTCGCATTATGCCATTCAGCGATAAAAGGATGCTTGCCATCATTAAAAATTTCACTGTTCGTAAATCCATTCCTAAACCACGGATGTTCCTTATCCTTCTTTGTTCCAGGTTCATTTATACAAATATATAAGGATACATCATCACAAAATTGAAGTAAGCGGAAATGTTCTAAAAGTAATTCGTGGTTAGGGTCCTGTAAATGCTCTTTAATATTAGTTTGTCTCCTCCTTTCTTCATGTAAAAAATGAATGCTATTTTTATCACTAGTGGAAGAAAAAAAGGAGCAATAATGTAGGCTACATAATAAGCTAGCATACCGATTTCCCTTTTCGATTTCATCTAGTCCGAGTTTATAAAATGCCAATTTTGGAATGAGGGGAAAATCTGAAAATGAATAAGGTGTGTTCGTTTGATCATTCCATATTGGCCTATCGTCTAAACCGATCCAACTTCGATCGTGTTCATAAGCGGCAAAAACTAAGTCTTCAAAGAAATGAAGAGTTGATAGTAAATCAGACTGAAAATGTTTAGCGACTTCTCCTGATAGGAAGGCATGGTCATGTTGTTTAATCATAATAAATGCATCATTTGTTTCACGGATAATCAATGTTATAAACACTCCTTCCACGGTATGAATTACTACTATTGTACCGATGTTATAAAAATGATCAAAGTAAAACGCGAGAAGATTATGATCATTTACTTAATACTAGTTATAAAGCATATAACGATGAATAAAGGGTATATTAAATGAAAGGGTAAAAAGAAGAACGAAAAGTTTTTTAACTAATAAATGTACCAATAAGGAGAGATTTATGGCTAAACGAAATAGTAATGGACCAGGATTGGTGATTGGAACCCTTGTCGGTGCGATGATTGGAGCTACAGGTGCGCTATTACTTGCTCCAAAAAGAGGCGAGGAGGTTCGGAAAGATCTTGTTGAACGATTGAATATTACGCCCACTGAAAATAAGCCTCTGTCACATATGATCCTTGAGATGGGAAGTGAGTGGGAGTATGATTTTTTTGAAGATGATGAGAATCAAACTTCTTCGGTACAAGAAGATCAAGGTGGCGGCGACGTAGGCTATGTGGTAAATGATATGTTGGACAATATGGAAGAACAAAGAGGCTGAATTTAAGGTCTGTCTCTTTGTTCTTTCTTTGTACTCAAGGAAAGTTTATTCCGTAAAAGGTAATGTATGAGAAAGACAATAATTTTTCGCCATTCTTGGTGGAAAATCGTGATTTTTTAATATTTACGTAACCTCTTAACACTTTTTACATACTTTTGTTTTACGATGAAAAATAATTAACATATTAGAGTGAATGAATAATGCGGTCGATGTTAAGATCAATGATCGGTTCATCGTTCATAATTCGCTGATAGATTTCATTTAATAGATTTTTCTGTTTATTATTTAGGTTGGTAGTATCCCATTTTTTATGAAGCACTCCATATAGTTCACAATCTCTTAATTTGAGAAAAAGCGGAATTTCATAAAGGTGGTCTAACGGTATCGCTCGTTCAACTTGATAGCCTTTTAAAAAATCGGTGAGAAAGTTGTGACTATATTCTGTTCGTGCTTCTTTGGTAGAGACTTTTAACCAAGTGGTATAATAAACAGGTATGGCAATATCACTTATAAAATGATGATAAGAGCAATCGTCAAAATCAAATACAGAAATTTTATTTGTTTCTTCGTCATAGAAAAAGTTTCCTGAATGTATATCCGAATGAATGAGTCCATACCGTTCTGATGTTTTGGGAAGAGCTGAAATGGATTCTAAAACATGCTTTACTTTTTCACGCAATGGTTGGTCGGCAGGAAGAAAAGGTGCAAATTGACTAGCATACTCTTCTATGAGATCGGGTCGTTTCATTATGTAGTCAGGTTTTTCATAATGTCTTGTTAAACGATGAAACGTACCAATCGTTTCTCCCCATTTTGTAATTAAAGCCTGATGAAAGGAAGGTGCATCAACTTTTATTGCGTGACCTTCAGCTTTTTCAAATAAACTAGCGTAAAACGAGGTACTTTCTGCTTGAATGGTTTCAACTGCATTTCCATGTATGGAAGGCAAGCAACCACAAGCAGGGGCCTTATTTTTCTTTAAATAAGACAGCCAATGAAGTTCTGCTTCAATTTGCTCTTTCGTTCTATGACTACTATGAGTTAATCTTAGAACCACATCTTCTCCTTTTGGATTAGTTCCTTCATAAACGTAGTTTTCAAAGTTTCCTAATTCTTTTAAAGAGGAGAATGGTAATTGAAAGCGAGAAGCAGCTTGAAGTAAAATATTACCATTAAAATACTGTTGGACTTCTTTTTCCATAAAGTTCACTTCCTTATAGATAGTACTTTTTGTTTTCCTTTTTTATCGTAGTAAAGCTTAGTCTCGTCATCATTCATTAAAATTAATGTGTTTAGGTACTTGTAAAGTATATAGGATTAGACGTTATAGAATAAAGAAAGTTACGAGGAGGGTCAATTATGAAAAAAAAAAATATTCTCATTGTGGATGATGAAAGAGATATGCGTGAATTAATAAGTATTTGTTTACAAGGTGAATATGAAACAATAGAAGCCGAGAATGGGGATGTGGCGCTAGAGTTATTCGAGTCACAACCTGTTGACCTTGTACTTCTTGATGTGATGATGCCAATTATGGACGGTTTTTCAGTCCTATCGGAAATGAAACAAATCGAGAAAATGAAAGATATTCCAGTAATCTTGCTAACTGCACTTGGAGATACAGATGATATCGTCAGAGGATTAACTCAAGGGGCAGATGATTATATTGTTAAACCGTTTGAACCCAGAGAAATGGTCGCAAGGATTCAATCTGTTCTACGACGGTCAGCAATTACAGAAGACACGTTTGAAATTCATCAACTTATATTTGATCAAGAAAAATATCAAGTGTCTTATAATGGAAAAATTGTTCCATTAACAAAAAAAGAATTTCAACTCTTTTTCCGCCTAGCAAGCCGTCCAGGAAGAGTATACTCACGAGAGCAGTTGGTGGAATTAGAGTGGGATTTTACATTTGACGGAGATGCAAGAAATGTTGATGCTCACATTAAGAACATCCGTGAAAAATTAAAGAAAACAGGATATACTCATAAAGTTATTGAAACGGTTTGGGGCATCGGCTATCAAGTTGTTCAAGAACTTTAGTGAAAAGTGGAGGATAGAATGAAACTTTCTTCAAAACTTACGCTACTCTTAGTGATTAGCTTAATAGCTACAATATTAACGATGAGTATTACGTTTTATATACAATCTAAAGAATTTTATCAGGATCACCTTACAAAACAGTTAGAGCATCGTCTTGTCGCTCATGCTGACAGTATCGAAAACCATTTTGTGATTGATACGATTTTACATGTGTTAAAAATGGAAAAGGAAGATACGGTCAACTTTCTCCTTTTTGACGAACAGTTAACGCCGCTAGTAATGGCACAGCCTATTGATACTGAACTAATTGAAGCGTACCGTTTATGGGTGGAATCAGTTATTTATATAGTTCCTTTGCAGGCTGGTGACCAACAACCGTTTACTGAATATGTCAAATCAAGGGAGCATCATATTCAACATATATGGTCAATGCAGCCAGTGTACGTCAATGAACGAGTCAAAGGCTATTTATTTATAGATCAAGATATGAGGGAATTTGAAACGACGAAAAACAACATCCTTCAACTTGTATTTATTATGAGTATGATTATCTTTGTTATAGGACTCCTATTTGTCTTATATTTAACAAGAGTATTAACCAAACCATTACAAAAGATGGGGGAGGCGACGAATCGAATTGCTCAAGGGGACTTTGAGTATGAAATTCAAACAACAGCTAAAGACGAGGTCGGACGACTTGCCCAAGATATTCAACAAATGTCAAATCAATTAAAACGATATAATGAAACGAGAAAAGAGTTTTTATCCCACATATCACATGATTTGCGAACGCCGTTAACGTATGTAAAGGCCTATGCTGCCTTGTTAAAGGATCGTAAAGAGAGTGATTCTATGTGTAAAAAACAAGCGGAAATGATTTATAAACAAGCCAAAAATATGGAAGTTCTCGTCAATGATTTGTTTGAACTTGCAAAATATGAGGAAGGAAATATACAACTCCATAAAGATGATGTAAACTTATATTCTTGGCTCCAGGATCTGAAGTTAGATTTTGATTTAAAATTACAACAAGAAAATATTCAATTTGAACTACACATTGAAAATAAACAGTGGTCGGCTTATTTTGATAAAGAAAAAATGAAGCAGGTTATTAAAAATGTAATAGAAAACAGTATTCGCTATACACAGAATGGTACGATTCATGTTCGTATTCATAAGGATGAGCAATTAAGGCAGTTAATGATCTCAATTGAAGATACTGGAAAAGGTATTCCAGAAAGTGAATTGCCGTTTATTTGGGAGAGGTTTTATCGAGTCGATAAATCAAGAACTTCTAGCAATGGTGGAAGTGGTTTAGGACTAGCAATCGTAAAACATATCGTTGAACTTCATCGCGGTACAATAGAGGTTGAAAGTATATTAGGTGAAGGAACTACATTTACTCTCTTGTTACCACAAGATGAATAGGAGAGGAAGTCGAATAATGGGGGAGTATGAAGTGCCAGAGTTAATCAATCAACTTATTTCTTTATTTATGCACTATCGAGAGATAACAACAATTATTATTGTCATATTCTTTGTTTTTATTAATCGTTGGATATCAAAGCTCGTAATCTATGTACTATCGAAGCTAATCAATAAAACTCATAATCCATTTTTTATTGCAGTCTTAAATGCGTATGAAAAACCACTGCGAACGTTTTTTATCTTCTTACCGATTTATATTGGAATTAAGACGCATGATCTACCTCTAGGAACTGAGTTAATGGTGGATCGTATTTTCAATACAATTGTCATTTTAATTATTGGATCTGGATTGCTTAAGCTTTCCAGTAAAAGTTCGAGTGTATTTGAAAAACTTAAAGAAAAGTTTGATATGGAGTTTGATGAAATTTTAATTCCATTCTTTTCGAGAGTTGTACAAGTTGTTATTTTCGCTGTACTTCTTAGCTTAGTCGCGCAAGCCTGGGGACACAATATTAACAATTTAGTTGCAGGTTTAGGAATTGGTGGTTTAGCTGTAGCGCTTGCGGCCCAAAGTACATTAGGGAATTTATTTGGTGGAGTCGTAATAATTACAGAAAAACCGTTTTCTCTTGGTGATTGGATCAAGACCGCCTCTGTAGAGGGGGTAGTAGAAGATATTGGATTTAGAAGTACAAAGATACGAACATTTGCCAATTCAGTAATTGTGATACCGAACTCTACATTGGCGAATCAGGAAATTGAAAATTTTAGCAATATGGGTAAACGAAGAGTGACATTTAATCTCGGCTTAACGTATCGAACGTCACGAGAGCAGATGAAAAATTGTGTGGAACGCATTGAAAAGATGATTCGAATACACGAAGAAGTTCATCCAGAAACGATCATGGTTCGTTTTGATAAATTTAATGATAGTAGTTTAGACATTTTCTTATATTTCTTTACGAAAACAACTGTATGGGCCGAATACTTGGCAGTTAAAGAAGATATTAATTTTAAGATATTAGAAATTCTTGAGGAAGAAGGAGCTTCCATTGCGTTCCCAAGCCGATCATTATACATCGAAAAGGGAGAAAAACTGGAAAGAATGGAACAGGTTGAAAAAGAAACTAAAGAGTTAAGCTGACCAATATGTGTCAGCTTTTTTTTTTGTATATTGATGGTGTGCTTTTATACTTAGGCGGAATGAAACTAGTAACGGATTTCCTCAGACATGAAATTACTCGAGATTTAAAGGGGTTTGTCGATGTTCATGAATTTCTACGTATAGTTATTACAGTGTTAATGTCCATTAATTCATCGTAGATGAAAAGAAGACGCTTTAAGTTTACTAAAACTAATGAGTTAGTTTTTTAGATTGATCTGTTATTAAATGTAACAAAGTTGTAGTGAGGAAATTGCTTTGCTATTATAATAATCCGTAATCAGCGAAGTGGAGGGATTACAATGAAAATTGAAAAACAATTGGATTTTCCAAAAGGATTTACGGTTAGAAAAGTAATAGAACTTGTTACGATAAATGAACGTTTTGCTAGCAAGATCTATTTTAAAACTGAAAGTCATCAATGTAATGGTAAGAGTTTATTAGGGTTAATGTCGTTTATGTTAATGACGACAATAGGAGAAGAGTACACGCTTTCTGTTGAAGGTGAAGATGCGGAACAAGTGGTTCAATTTTGGAACTATTTCGTAAACAAACTTCATGAAAAAATACCGTTAAGTTACTGGGAAGAAGAAGGAGCCGAAACTGTACAAGAAGCAATGTGCCATTCGATGTCAGTCCTGAACTCCTCCGTCCGTTCTGTAGCTAAGTCCTATTTGAAAACTGGCAAAAAAGAAATATAGGTTACTACATTTCAAGTTTAAGATTGGTTGTTTTCTTCCGTTCTGTATAAAAGAGTGCATAACATCCTAACCCGCATATTAAACAAGTGATTGCCGATAATAGATGGGCACTTAAATAGGAGTTAGTATAGTCAATTAAAAATCCAGTGACGACAGGGGAGACGAGTTGACCAGCACTAAAAAATATCGTTACAAACCCCATCGCAACAGGAATAAACTTTGCTTCGATATAATCTCCAACACTTGCATTCATTATTGTAGGCACACCCCATAGTGTCGTTCCATAAATAATGACTTGCATGAAAATGAAAAAGCTATCGGTAGAAAAACTAAGTCCCATTAACATCAGAAATTGTGTGGAAAATACGATCATTAACGACAACATTCTACCAACTTTATCTGAGACTGTTCCCCATAAAAAGCCACTAATAATACTAGCAATCCCAGCTGCTGCAAAAAACTGACCAGCTTGTTGACTAGTGAAGTTGACGTCAGTAATCAAGTAATCTACGAGAAATGTTGAGAATATTAAATAACTCATACCCCATAAAAAGTAAATAGAACCAATAAACCAAAGTGTTTTGTTACGATATACAATACTTGGCTTCGAGGAAGTTTCAACATGGTGTTGGTGCTCATTCCTATTTTCAATAGCACCAATTGGTAACAGTTGAACTTCTTCAGGCTTATTTTTTAAAAATATCGAATTAATTAGAGCGATGATAATAACTAAAAAGGCAAGCAAATACCAACTTAAGCGCCACCCTTGGTCCGAACTTATCACAACTAAGGCCGGGACCGCAAACCCGCTAAAAACCATACCAATCCCTGACCCAGCCATGGCAGTTCCCATGGCCATTCCTCTTTTTTTAGGAGAAAACCATTGACTAATGAGACCTAATGAAGGAACATAAGAACCTCCAGTCCCTAAACCCGTAATAAAACTGCCTATATAGGCGACCCAAAAATGCTGAGCATTGGCTGTGATAACCATTCCGGTAGCGATAATTAAAAGTGAAACAATGATCACTTTTTTTGCTGAAAAACGTAATACAAAAAAACCAGATAATAGGACGGCAATTAAATACCCCAAGAATATCGATGAGGCAATTAAACCTGTTTCTCGGTAATCTAACATTAAACCGTCTTTCATAAATGGTAGAATAACACCAAACGAAAAGCGGCCAAAACCGAGACATGCTAGCACACTTAATACGATGAGGATGAGCATAAACCATCCTTTATGGATAGAGTGTTGTTTCACCTTAAACCAAACCTTTGACATTTTATTTAGAAAATTCATACTACTAATTGTAATGCAATTTCATACAAAAACATAGAGTTAAAAATTTTTCTGGAAATTAATTGGCTGATGGGCAGGGGAATTCAAGTTGAACGAGGAATATAATATTATTAAAGAAAGCGGTTTCTTATTAAGCGTAACCATTACCAAAGGGAGATCTTAACAAGACCTCCCTTTAATAACCAGTGTATGTACTCACCTTACTTTAGTAAGTCTTCATATGGAGTTAAATCAATATTTTTACTCTTTAATGTAGCTACTGCACGCTTTTGCATTGGGCCAGGTGAAGCAAGGATATATCCTCGAATGACATGGTCTTTTGTCACTTCTTCACCATTTGCTAATTCATTAATTTTTGCTTGAATTCCTTTTTTAGCCATCGGTCTAACAAATACGGGTACTGGTGCTAATATTTCTTCTAAAAAATTTGTTGCTTCATCATTCCAACTCACGAATTTCAATCCTTTCAAAAAGCTTAATTATTTTCTAATCTATTATATACATAATTGTAAGAGATCACAATTTGTAACCTTATAATCAATCTTCGTCTAACAATAAAGAGTAATTCGGTATAGGCATATTTTTGAGTAAGATAGGGTAAACAGGTAACAAAAGGGGAGCATAAGAAAAGTTTTTATTCGATAACTTATTGTTTTTAACATCCTTAAACTTAAAGGAAAGAGCTATTTATTCGTTTGACTACTGGCTAAAGCAAGTAGAATTGTCTAGATTTTTAAAAATAGCTTAAATCAAAATAAGAGACTTTCATTATTATGTTTTTTGGAGGGATTACAGATTATGAGTCACCGTATGTTTAAATTATCAATGATCACGATGTTTATTATTGTTATGTTGTTTTCAGTTGAATTAGTTAATGAGAAATTAACTACACCTTTGGAAAACAGCAAAATAGTATCGACTAAGGAACAAAAAGTTGATGATGGAGTCGTATTGGCGGCCAATAAAAAGACGGATAAACATATTGTTGATTTTAGTTGGATTGAAAAAGGTTTAGACGGACAGTTAGATGATATAGAATTTCGTATTGGTACAAATAAAGATGAAATACTATCTAAAAGAGGTACTGCAATTGATACAGGTTATTACGAGGGTGGACAATTTTTTCGATACGACGATGCAACCTTTTTTATAAATCCTGAAACGAATCAATTAGTGGCAATCGCTTTGTCTACAGAAGATGAAGATCTTGATGCATCTAAGCTAAAAAAAGCATTAGGTACTCCAGATGTAAGCGAACGAAATGAAATGGAAGATCTATGGATGTATGAATATTATTTAGATCAATATTCACTCATGTTTGAAGCGGATGAAGAGAATGGAAACATCTTATTTGCTTGGTTGAAAAAGAGATTATAATCTTGTTGAAGGAATATAAATTTTCTAGAGTTAAAAAAGCTGCACCGAATGATGCAGCTTTTTTCTACGTATTTATTCAGTTATGTCTTCAAAAATCGTATCAACTTCAGGAGCATCTACAATAAGTCCTGCATCTACTAACCAGTCAATGACTTCTTGCCATGATTCCTCATATTGACTTCCAAAGCTTTCATTTTCACTTTCCATTTTGGAAAGGAGGATTTCTAAGCTTTGTTCTTCGACATCACGAATAAGTGGGAAATTCGCTTGATCTTGATTGGCAAATAAAATATCAAGGCTTTCTGTCGGTTCATTTTTCATTTTTTCGTAGCCTTTCACTGCTGCACGCCAAAACGCTTCGATTTCGTCACGTTTCGTTTCTAAATTGTCTTCATTAGTCACAATGACTAATTCATAATAAGAAGGGACGCCATACTCAATAGGGTTAAAATAACGAATATCATGTCCTTGGTGTTGTAATACTGGATATTCATGATTAATATAAGTTCCAATTACAGCATCGACCCGTTCACTAACAATGGAAGAACCTAATTCAAAACCAACATCAATTAAGTTCACTTCATCATAATTTCCGCCATCTGCTTCAACCATTGTTTTTAAAATGGGTTCATTTACAGGAATCCCAGGGTAACCGACAGTTTTTCCTTCTAAGTCTGCGGGAGATTCAATATCACTGTCCGCCATCACCATCATATGGTTTAAAGGTGAACGAACGATTGCCGCAATAGAAACAACTGGGACATCCATCGTTCGAGCCATAATAACATCAGGTTGATATGTAATTCCGAGCGTAACTCCACCTGAAGCTGCTAAGTTGATCGGGTCTGTTGGATTTGCAGGGAAAACGATATTTACATCCAATCCTTCTTCTTCAAAATATCCTTCTTCTAGTGCTACGTATAAATACGAGTGGACAGCATTTGGATACCAGTCGAGCATGATGTCAATGCTCGTTAATTCTTCAGTTTCAGTGGTTTCAGGAGTTTCACTTCCTGGAGCTTCTTCTGTTTCCTCTTGTTGGGTATCGCCTCCACAAGCTGCTAAGCTGAATGCTGTAACAAGAGACAGGACAAACATTGATAATTTTTTCATGGTTTATTCCTCCATTTAAGTAAGTAAGTTTCTAATGCTTTAACTAGTAAAAATAACGTGATCCCTAAGATCGATAACCAAACAATCGGGGCAAAAACGCCAGCACCATCAAACTGAGTCATCATTCTACGACTAAAATACCCTAAACCTGCATTTGCACCTAACCATTCACCGATTGCTGCTCCAATGACACTTAAAGTGACAGCAACTTTTAAACCAGAGAAGAAATATGGAAGTGCAGTAGGTACTTGAATTTTAAAAAAGGTTTGCCAGCGGCTCGCTCCCATCGTTCGTAATAAATCGATATGATCTCTACTCGTGGAACGAAGACCATCAAATGCTCCAATCGTGATAGGGAAAAATGTAATAAGCACGGTTACAACGACTTTACTCCAAATTGTATACCCAAACCACAATACAAAAATCGGTGCTAGGGCGATAATCGGAATGGTTTGTGAGGCAATGACGAGTGGAAAAAATGTTTTTTCTGCTAGCTGGCTCATATTCATCCAAACGGCAAGACCAACCCCAAATACAACCGAAATACACAAGCCAATTAGAACAACTTCTAACGTTGCTAGTAAATGTACTTTAAACAGTACATCATGAAGTTCGACCATTTTTGCTAATATGAGCGTTGGCGAAGGCAGTATAAACGGTTTATTGAATTGGATTGCACTGATTTCCCATCCTAAAAAAAGAAGGAGTAAAAGAATAACCGAACTCATGTAATACTTTAATTGTTTCATAGCTTCACCTGCTTGCGTAATTCTTGGAGTAAATCTTTTTTTATTTTTGCAAGCTCAGGTGATAGCAAGTCTTCTAATGTTCTTGGTCGAGATAAGGGTACTTGAATTTCCTTAAAGCTCGTAAGTGGTGATTGGGAGAAGAGGAAAATTCGATCCGATAAAAATAATGCTTCATCGACATCATGAGTAATAAAAATGACAGTTTTTTCAAGCTTCTCCCATTGTTCTAATAGCCACTCTTGCATTGAAAGACGAGTCACTGCATCTAATGCACTAAAAGGCTCATCAAGAAGTAAAAGGTCACCACCACCTAGCATTGCTCGTAGAAAAGAGACTCGTTGCCTCATCCCACCCGAAAGTTGATGTGGATAATCATACTCGTAACCTTTTAAGCCGAATTCCTCAAGTAGTTGAAGAACATGTTCTTTTTTGCTTTTTTTCGTAAAGCCGTTTATTTCAAGAGGTAGGAACGCATTGTCAAGTATATTTCGCCAATCAAGTAGCATATCTTGTTGCGGCATGTAACCGACTTTACCTAAACGGTTATTTTCCTCTTGACCATAAAGGGAAATCGCTCCATTTGTAGGTTGTTCTAGACCTGTGATTAGGCGAAATATAGTACTTTTTCCAGATCCACTTGGGCCTAATAAGCTGACAAATTCACCACCTTTAACTGATAATGATAGTTCGTTTAAAATTGGAGAAGTCTTTTCTTTCTTTATTCCCTTATAGGAAAATGAAACGTGGTCAAATGTGAGAACATTATTGCTCCTCATCTGTTGGCCACATCTCCATGTTGTAAGACATATCCCAGAACATATATTCATATCGACTTGTATTTAGGAAAATTTCTTCGAGGTTTGCTAGTTCTGCTTCTGTTTTTCCTTCTGTTAATTCGTTCATTAAAGTAATTAACCAATCCGCTAATTCCCCAAATTCCTCAGAAGCATACATTTTAACCCATTCACCGTATGTTTCATTTTCAAGTGCACCAGGTATTTTACTAAGTTCAGTTCCAATTTCAAAATAGCTCCAAGTACATGGAAGGACAGCAGCGACTAGTTCAGCAAGGGATCCTCTTTGTGACACGTTTAACATATATCCGCTATAAGCTAAAGTAGTAGGAGCAGCTTTTGTTGTTTCAAGCTCATCATCGTTAATACCGAGGCGACGTGCGTACTGTCTATGCAAATCCATTTCTACATTTAAAGTAGAATCAAGTAACTTAGCAAAAGTGGACATCGTTTTAAGGTCTCCTCCTTTCAAGCTACCTAAAGCAAATAAACGGGCATAATCGATTAAATATAAATAATCTTGACGCATAAAAAACTTAAATTTTTCAATGTCTAATGTTCCATGCCCAATTCCTTGAACAAATGGGTGCTTATGATTTTTTTCCCAAATCGGTTTTGCTTTCTCATATAAACGTTCTGTAAATAACATCAAATCACTCCTTTGATTATTTCTTCGTATGACACCAATCATAAATAAATTTTGTCATTACTTTTGTAAATTGAATTAGCTCATCGATAGAGAGTTGTTCATTTACTGCATGTGCATGTTCGAGTTTTCCTGGACCGTAAATGACTGTTGGAATACCAGCTTCACCGAGCCAACCGCCATCGGTAACCGTTGGCGACATTCCAATTGTTACTTTTTCTCTGAATACAACGTCATGAACATTAGCTAGTGTTTGTAGGCCAGCATGATTTTCATCAATAGCTAAGGACGGAAAGATTTCACCACGGTCTTCGATCATCGATGCCCCTCCCCATTGAAAGGTAGGTGGGTTCTCTCTTAGCCAAGGGTCAGCTTTGGCAACGTGAAGAATATGCTCTTCGATTTCTTTCGCGATGTCGTCATGATTTTCATTAGGATAAAAATGGACCGTAATCCAAAGAGCACAACGATCAGCAACAAAAGCCGCATGGCGTCCTCCTTCAATGACAGCTGGGTTAATCGTCGTCATTCCAGGTGGAAAGCCAGGATAGGATTTCGTAACGGCCCAATGTTGCTCTAATTGTTTAAGTCCATCTATAATTTTTGTCATTTTTTCAATTGCGCTAGCTCCGAATAAACCACCACCTGCATGTATCATACTGCGCCGATTCGCATCGTGAAACGTTTGTGGACTTTGGATCGTAATCCAGCCTGTAATAACACCGCCTTGACCTTGAATTTGACAGTTACTAGTATCGACAACGACTGCAAAATCAGCGTTATATCCTTTTTTACAACACTCAAGTGTTCCCGCTTCACCGACTTCTTCACCAATGACGGATTGAAAGGTTAAGTCCCCAGGAAGGTTTATCCCAGCCTCTTTTAGTAGTTTTATTGCAAATAGTGAGCCTGCAAGACCACCTTTCATATCAGCTGCACCGCGTCCATATAAAATATTATCCTTTACAACAGGGGAAAAAGGATCTTGATCCCATTGTTCTCCTTCTTCTACTGAAGCGACATCGATGTGACCGTTAATGAGTAGGCTATTATATTCGTCTGAATTTGATCCAGAAAGGATACCAACGACATTAGGATCACCTTTATATACATCCCATTTATCAATAGAAAAACCTAATTCTTTTAAATATGTAGAAACAAATGTTTGAGCTTCATCTGTGTTCCGCGCTGGAGGACTGGGTGTTTTAAAACGAATTAAAGTTTTGGCTAAATCAATAATCTCTCCTTTACGGTCATTCACCTGGTTTAGTAATGAGATAATTGAAGTTTCTGTCAAAAAAATTCACTCCTTTCAAATAGTAAATATTTAAAGAAACATAAATAACTTTTGAGGAAGTGTTCTCTAAACACGTAAAAAAACCACTTCCTTATAGTTGAGGGAGTGGTTGAATAGTCAGTTGCTAACAAGTAAATGTCTGAGAAGTTATTTATCTCAATGGTCCGACTATCCACTTTCCTCCGCTAGTATTATCTAGATCAGGTTCAAGGGTTTAGGCATTGCCAGTCTCAGCTTTGAAAAAGCACCCCTAGTGGAAATTTTAAATTGTTAAATTATTTATACGTCTGTGTAACAAAGTAACACACTTACAGTAGAAACTCAACTAAAAAGTGTGAAGTACTCCATTATTGTGAAATATTCTGTTTCATAACAGCTTCTCTAGATATTAATATAATATAACAGTAGTCCGAACACATGAAAGGTGAGATTGAATTAGTTTGTATTATATAGATGGTTTTTGATAGCGATTTCAAAAAAAGAGGTAGATTGATAAGCCAAAAAGAAAGTAAAGTATTCAAAAGTGTATTTACCAATGGATAAAGGAGGAGGAAAAAAAGAAGCAGTAAATTAAAGAAAAGTTTTTTGACTAAACAGTTAATAAATTGAATATTGGGACTTTTAATTAAAAAGGAAAAAAAGTGAAAAAAGTAGTTGTGTTTTCTGAAATGCTGTTATATTATAAGGGTGTAAACAACAAACTGTAATAATACAGATTAAGTAGTTCAAGAAATTAGGTAACCTGGTAGTGAAGTTGATTGAGGTATTTCGTATCTTAAACCTAAAGAACTTCTAGAAAACAATTAATCTTTGAAACGAAATTAATTGTGAATGAGGTACTAAGATATTGTTAACTCAGTCATAATTTAAAATTTTTTGAAGAAAAGGGAGATGGAGATTATGGCAAAAGTAAACATTCAAGAGGAAGCAAAAAAATTACAACAACAATGGGATACTGATCCGCGTTGGATGGGCATTGAGCGTCCATATTCAGCTGAAGAGGTAGTAAAATTACGTGGTTCTGTACAAATTGATCATACATTAGCACGACTTGGTTCAGAAAAACTTTGGAAGCTTGTAAATGAAGAGCCTTACGTAAATGCACTTGGTGCACTAACTGGTGGGCAAGCGGTTCAACAAGTGAAAGCTGGATTAAAAGCGATTTACTTAAGTGGGTGGCAAGTAGCAGCGGACGCTAACCTTGCTGGTCATATGTATCCTGACCAAAGTTTATACCCTGCAAACTCAGTACCACAAGTTGTTAAACGTATTAATAACTCTTTACAACGTGCTGATCAAATTCAACATATGGAAGGCGAAGGCGATGTTGATTATTTTGCGCCAATCGTAGCTGATGCTGAAGCTGGTTTTGGTGGACAGCTAAACGTATTTGAGCTAATGAAAGGTATGATTGAAGCTGGTGCTTCTGGAGTTCACTTTGAAGACCAACTAGCTTCTGAGAAAAAATGTGGTCACTTAGGTGGGAAAGTACTTATTCCTACACAAACAGCTGTACGTAACTTAGTATCAGCTCGTCTAGCAGCAGACGTTTCTGGTGTACCAACATTAGTAATTGCTCGTACAGATGCAGATGCAGCTGATTTAATTACAAGTGATATTGATCCAGTTGATGCTCCATTTATTACAGGTGAGCGTACTCCAGAAGGTTTCTACCGTACAAATGCTGGTATTGACCAAGCGATTGCACGTGGTTTAGCATATGCTCCATACGCTGACCTTATCTGGTGCGAAACATCTAAACCAAGCCTTGAAGAAGCGAAGCAATTTGCTGATGCAATTCATGCGAAATTCCCTGGGAAAATGCTTGCATACAACTGCTCGCCTTCATTTAACTGGGAAGCTAATCTTGATAAAGCGACAATTGAAACGTACCAACAAGAGCTTGGAAAAATGGGATACAAATTCCAATTCGTTACACTTGCTGGGTTCCATGCTCTTAACTACAGCATGTTTGAACTTGCTCGTGGCTACAAAACTCGTGGTATGGGTGCTTACTCTGAGCTTCAACAAGCTGAGTTTGCTGCTGAAGAGCATGGCTATACAGCTACTCGTCACCAACGTGAAGTAGGTACTGGTTACTTTGACCAAGTGTCTCAAACTGTTTCTGGTGGTACTTCTTCTACAACAGCTCTTAAAGGTTCAACGGAAGAAGCTCAATTTCAAAAAAACTAATTTTCATAAATTGGTAATTTAACACAACTCTCTCATCAATTTAAATATATTTGATAGGCTAACTCTTCGGTGTTAGCCTCTTTTTTTTTGGTAGAAACCTTTTATAATAAAATGAATGTTTACTACAAATTTTAAAAAGAAATGATCGTATGGATTTCATTCTACGAAAAATCAAAATTGTCAAATTGAAATGATAGAACTGAAAAAAAATTGCTCTCTTACATTAAAACAATACCTTTATCATATAAACATGGAAAAAGAGCACCTTATTAGGTACTCCTCGTGTATTAATTTGGTAACTCACTTATTGTGGTGGGAAAACTAATCTACTTTTTTCTCTGCGATTAGGATTCCATCACTATCTGCGTACACATAATGATTAGGGTGCCAATTCACTCCTGCAAATTGGACAGGAATGTTCGTTTCTCCCTCTCCTTTTTTAATACTTCGAATTGGTGTGGTTCCTATTGCGAATACACCAATATTCATGTTATCAATTTGAGCAGAATCACGAATGCATCCGTTAATAATCACGCCAGCTAAATTACGAGAGACGGCAATTTCAGCTAAGTTGTCTCCCATTAAAGCGCATTTTTTCGAAGCGGCCCCGTCAACAACGAGAACACTTCCTTCTGGTATTTCTTGAAGCGCTTTTTTAACTAGTACATTGTCTTCGAAAACACGTACTGTACATATTGGACCTTCGAATGTTTTCTTCTGTCCAAAAAATTGAAAAATAGGTTCGGCAAGTATTAATTGATCTCCATGTGCGTCGTGTAAATCAGCTGTTTGAATAGACATTGTTCGTCCTCCTAGCGTTATGATGAATAAAAATTCGTCATTTCCTATTAAAATTCCTGCTTTTTTGATAAAGATTTTAACTATTCAAGAGAATTTTTTCATGAATGTGGGAAGTTATAATAGAGGTATGTTAGCTTTTTTGATACAATCATATCATCGGAAAAATTCGTCAGGGCAATCGTCCTCCTGCGACATTTTTCTTATAAACTTTGAAATGAAATATTATTGGAGGCTTGAACAATGAAAATGATGGATGCAAATGAAATTATCTCTTTTATCTCAAATAGCGTGAAAAAGACGCCAGTAAAAGTACATATTAAAGGTGATTTAGAAGGAATCGATTTTGGTTCTGAAACGAAAGCATTTGTTACGGGAAATGTAGGGGTTCTTTTTGGAGAGTGGAAAGAAATTGAAGCTGCTATTCAACAAAATGAAGCAAAAATTGAAGATTATGTTGTAGAAAACGACCGTCGTAACTCTGCAATTCCGCTTTTAGATATGAAAAACATCCAAGCGCGAATTGAACCAGGTGCGATCATTCGTGACCAGGTTGAAATTGGTAACAATGCGGTAATCATGATGGGTGCAAGTATTAATATCGGATCTGTAATCGGTGAAGGTACGATGATTGATATGAACGTAGTAATGGGTGGACGAGCGACAGTAGGTAAGAATTGCCACATTGGTGCAGGATCAGTATTGGCAGGTGTTATTGAGCCACCATCAGCAAAACCAGTTGTCGTTGAAGATGACGTAGTTGTTGGAGCGAATGCTGTAATCCTAGAAGGTGTAACTGTTGGAAAAGGTGCAGTAGTAGCTGCAGGAGCAATTGTAACAGAAGATGTACCGCCGAATACCGTTGTTGCTGGAACCCCAGCTCGTGTCATTAAGGAAATCGATGAGAAAACAAAAGGAAAAACAGAAATTAAGCAAGAATTACGTCGCTTAAACGAAGATAATTAATTTTGAGGATGGCATTCATTGAGCTCAAGCTTGGTGGGTGCCTCAACTCTATCTAAAAAGGAGGCCATTTTGATGACGAATTGGCAAAACCTCGATCAGCAATATTTGATGTCTACATATAATCGTCTTCCAATCACAATCGAAAGAGGTGAAGGTAACCGACTGATTGATACGGAAGGGAAAAGCTATTTGGACTTATTTACGGGTTTAGCAGTTAATGTGTTAGGACATTCTCATCCAGAAATTGTAAAAACAATTAAAGAACAAGGAGAGAAGTTCTTACATATTTCTAATGTATTTTTAAATCAACCAGCTATTCAGTTGGCACAAAAGCTAGTAAATCATTCAATTAACGGGAAAGTGTTCTTTACGAATTCTGGAGCTGAAGCTACAGAAGCAGCCCTCAAACTAATACATAAATGGACGAAAGAAGGCAATAAAGAAAACCGTGGTGTTGTTGTGCTTGAAAAAAGTTTCCATGGTAGAACGCTTGGTGCATTGAAGTTGACTCGCCAGCCTGGAGTGTATCAGGACTTTCCTGTGACGGATATGCCTGTATATGAAGTTGAGCCTCATAACATTGAACAGCTTGAGGAAGTTATCAAGACGAAAAATCCAGCAGCCATACTTATGGAACCAGTCCTCGGTTCAGGTGGGATATTACCATTACAAGAAGAGTATTTACAAGAGGTTTCACGGTTAGCGAAACAATATGGTGTGTTATGTTGTATGGACGAAATTCAAACAGGAATTGGTCGAACAGGCAAGCTGTTTGCTTATCAGCATGCAGGAATTACACCAGACTTAATTTTATTTGCTAAAGGCGTGGGTGGTGGTTTACCGCTTGGAGGAATTATTGTCGCTGAAGAATTAAGTCATCTTTTTAGACCAGGTGACCATGGTACAACCTTTGCGCCATCACCTTTAAGTGCAGCTCTTGGAAATACAGTATTAAGAGTTTTATTAGAAGATGGGGAACTTGACCAATCAGTGAACCGCTCAAATTATTTACATGAAAAATTAAATGAATTAAAGGAAAAACATCCACATATGATAACGGAAATTCGCGGCAAAGGAATGATGGTCGGAATTGTGACAAGCCTTAAAACAGAAGAAGCAAAAGACCTCCAACGTAATTTGTTAGAAGATGGCTATTTAGTCGATGTCACGCAACAAACGATTGTTCGTTTACTACCACCACTTACGCTTACAGAGAGTGAAGTAAACTCATTTGTTGGAGTGTTTGAAACAAATCTTCAACTTGTTAAGGAGAAGGAGCTTAAACAATGATTGATGTTGCCAAACTTATCGAAACAAGAAGAGCACTTCACCAAATTCCCGAACTAGGATTTGAAGAGGTTAAAACTCAAGCATATCTTTTAGATTATATTGCGAAACTACCCCAGGATCACCTTCTGATAAAAACTTGGAAAACTGGGATAGTTGTTAAAGTACATGGTAGCGCTCCCTCCAAGATGATCGGATACCGCGCAGACATTGATGGACTTCCAATGGATGAAGAAACTTCTTACTCTTTTCGTTCTATGCATTCAGGAAAAATGCATGCGTGTGGACACGATTTGCATATGACGATTGCATTAGGTGTGTTAACTCACTTTTCAATCAGTCAACCGAAAGATGATATATTATTTATCTTCCAACCTGCGGAAGAAGGACCAGGTGGAGCAAAACCAATGTTAGCATCGGATATATTGCAAGAATGGAGACCTGACCAAATTATTGCATTGCATATTGCACCAGAATACCCAGTTGGGACGATTGCAACGAGAGAAGGTTTATTATTTGCAAATACATCTGAATTATTTATTGATCTAAAAGGACAAGGGGGACATGCAGCCTACCCTCATACAACGAGAGATATGATCGTAGCTTCCGCTCATCTAGTCACGCAACTTCAATCTATTGTGAGTCGAAATGTCGATCCACTCGATTCAGCTGTCGTTACAATTGGGAAGATAACAGGTGGAACAAAACAGAATATAATAGCGGAAAAAGCTCGTATTGAAGGAACCATTCGAACGTTATCTATAGAGTCGATGCAAAAAGTCAAGAACCGCCTTGAAGCACTTGTACACGGCATTGAGGTGGGATTTGAATGTCTAGCTACGATTGATTACGGTGCTAATTATTGTCAAGTTTATAATAACGAAGCGTTAACTCGAGAGTTTATGGATTTTACAAAACATCAAACAAAAGTCGATTTAATTGAATGCAAGGAAGCGATGACAGGAGAAGATTTTGGTTACTTTCTAGAAGAAGTTCCAGGATTTATGTTTTGGCTTGGTGTAAATAGTCCTTATGGTCTTCATGATAATCGTTTAGAGCCTAGCGAACAGGCTATTGAGGTTGCTGTCACTCATTTAATCGATTACTTAAACTATAAATCAGATAGATAAAAGATCTTCACTTTGGTGATGGTCTTTTTTTTGTATATTTTTCACTTTGTTAGATGCTTCAGTGAGCTTATCATTATGAAATGCTTCCTGAAACTTTATTATTATCACTAGCAAAATCGTGGCATCAAGTTCCATTTCCACCATTACTTAAGTAGTTTCAACTATTAAGTTAAACCTGAAAATGATGTAAAAGTTAAGAGTACAAATGTAAAACTCAAATGTAGAATGTAGATAGTATCGGGGACCGCTGGTTTGTGAGAATTAGAATGAGTTATCGAGAATGGAAAGGAAATGAATTGGCGAGAAACTTTACCGACGATTCAAATCAATTGCAGTTTAAAAACAGAAATTAGAGATTTTGGCTATTTTCGATAAAAATAAAATTAGAATAAAAATCCTTTTATTGTACATCCTAACATTGTAACAAATAATTGATATGTTTTTTGGAGGTGTTTGACATGCCAAAAATTGGTGTGGAGCAATCGTTAACGGATGTACAACAAGAATTACAATCACGAGGATATGATGTCGTCCAATTAAAGCAAGAACAAGATGCTAAGGGTTGTGATTGCTGCGTAATTACTGGACAAGACCAAGATATGATGGGTATTCAAAATACGATAACAGCTGGATCTGTTATATCTGCACAAGGAATGACAGCAGAAGAGATTTGCCAACAAGTGGAACAAAAATTAAATCAATAAAACAAAGAGGATGAGGTCATAATTGATATGGCCTCATTTTCTTTTGGAATAGGACATTCTAGTCACGGAATTAATTAATATTGGAGGTGATTTTATGTTCTATCATATAAAAGAGTTACAATATCATGCCAAACCAGAATGCCCCGATCCGATATATGCAAAAAAACTACAAGAAGTCCTAGGTGGACAGTTTGGAGAAATTTCAGTAGCTTTACAGTATCTGTTTCAGGGTTGGGGATATAGGGGAGAAGATAAATATAAAGATTTACTAATGGATACAGGAACTGAAGAGCTCGCCCATATTGAAATGTTAGCAACAATGATTGCGAGGTTGCTTGAAGGGGCACCTGTAGGAGATTTAGAGGATGCGGCAAAAGACCCTGTGCTCGGAGCGATATTAGGAGGGATGAATCCACAGCATGCAATTGTCTCAGGTTTAGGTGCAATGCCAACAGATAGCGTAGGTAATCCATGGACAGCAAGTTATATCAATGCGAGTGGAAATTTACTAGCTGATTTTCGAATGAATTTAACGTATGAATCCCAGGGACGACTCCAAGCTGTACGGCTTTATGAAATGACGAATGACCGTGGCGTAAGGGATATGCTTTCTTTCCTTATTGCGCGAGATACGATGCACCAAAATATGTGGAAGGCTGCTATTGCAGAGTTAGAAGCAAAGGAAAATATCGTCGTTCCTAGTACCTTTCCTCGTCATCTTGAGAAACAAGAAGTTTCATACGCCTTTTTCAATTTATCTCGTGGAGAAGAAAGTAGTACGGGGCGCTGGGCAAGTGGTCCGAGTATGGATAGTTTAGGGCAGTTTCAATATGTTTCTCAACCAGGGCCCTTTGCAAAGAAACCAAAGCTTCGACCAGCACCACCTTATACTCATAACACAATGCTTCCTGGTAGTCACCATGTTCCTCCCAATTTTGCGTAAAATAAAAGGTTGTAGCAAGTGGGATGCTACAACCCTATTTGCCTTTTAAACTATAACAAATCAATTTGTACTAGTAAGGCAAGTAATACTTGAAGTAATACTTGAATGTTCGCGGCAACTTGAGTGTCGGTTATAGTTACTTTTACATTACGAGAGTTTTCGATAATTGTTTTTTGTTGTGTTACTTGCTTAATCTTCGATGATTGAAGTAAATCTTGGGTAATCATCTCAGCCTTTGAGCTATCTGCAACTGAGATACTGATAACGATTGCTATAGCAGCTTGCAGAGAAGCTTGAAGCGAAATAGCAGCTTTCGTATCGGTTGTATTTACAGAAACATCACATGAATCTTTAATAAAAATATACTCCTCGGATAACTGTAACGTTTTATTCGTGTGTTCTGCAGCCTGCGTATGATCTTCTTCCTTTGGTGGGCATAATGGGTGTTTATGTTTACTATCTAATGCTGACCATGAAGACTTTTTCTTTTCTCCTGAATAGAAAACTTCTTGATTACTCATGTTAGTTATTCCTCCTTTTTGCGTTCTACTTCAGCTTATGAACTAAGGGAATATTTTGTTTGGACAAATAACTTAGGGAGAGCGTACAAAAAAAGAAAAGTGACTCAATTGAAAAGCATAAGACACCTCTATTTTAACTAGCAAAAGAGATGCTAATACTGTGAGTCACCTTTCTTAACTTATTTTTTACGTCTTGGGTTCAGAAACGTCTTTACTGATTTAATATCATTTTGAGATTGAAAAATTTGAGATCTTTTTGGAGGAGTGGGTTGATTAACTGGCTGTTTCGCTTTATTTTCATTTGTTAAGTCTTGTGTTGTATTTTCGTTTGCGAAGTCTCGTTCGGTTAATTGTTTATTTTGGTTTTCTAAAAATCGTTGAACTTCATCTTCAATATTTCCTACGATTTCTTTAATCTCTTCTTTCTCTTTTTTGGAAAGTTTGATGTCTTTTCTTGAGACTTTATGCTTTTTTAATACTTGACCTACGACCATTTCCATCAATTTCTTTTGGTTGCTTGGATCGAAGCCATTACTCATCTAGAATCTTCCTTTCTATACAGTACAAGATATTAATAACATATGGTCAAATAACGAAAAGGTGTAGGTTTATCGGCACCCAATCTATAATAATGGAAAAAAGCTGACTCAGAAGGAGTCAGCCTATGAAAATTATAATGTATTCTTTTACAAAAAAATTTAATTATAAATTTTTCTTTTCAATATAAACTTGATGCGGGAAAGGAATTTCAATTCCATTTGCATCGAGTGCTTCTTTCAATTCTTTTCGTAATGTTCGTTCTACTGCCCACTGTTCCATATTGGTTGTTTTCGCAACAACACGAATGACGACATCAGAATCACCTAAACTTTGAACGCCAACAACGTTAGGTCCTTCTTTAATTCTTTCGTCTGCGGCAGCTATTCGGTCGCAAACTTCTTGCATGATAGCAACAGCTTTATCGATATTATCATTGTACGAAATACTCATATCCACTAATGCTCTCATATTACCTCTAGAATGATTACTAACACTAGCAATATTTCGATTCGGAATGAAATGTAATGTACCATCGAAACCTCTAATGAGCGTTGTACGTAAACCTACTTCCTCAACGATTCCATCAATTCCAGCTGCTGTAACATAATCTTCTACATCGATTTGTCTTTCTAATAACAGGAAAAAACCTGTAACAACATCACTAACTAATCCTTGCGCACCGAAACCGATAGCTAGTCCGATGATACCTGCACCAGCAATTAAACCTGTGGCATCGAGACCAAATATACTAATTACAATTGTAATAAAAACGAAAATAAGTACGTAGGAAAAGGCGTTTGATGTTAATTTTTCTAATGTTTTCACTCTACCAATTGACATTTCTTTTTGTTCTTGCATTTTAGAAAAGCCACTAGTAATTAACTTATTTCCAATTGCTTTTGCAATAAGAAAAGCAATTATAGCCAAAAAAGCCTGACCCAAGTTTACTAGAGCTCCTTCTAAAAAAAACGTCCAGTTAATATTTTCAAACCATTGATCCACAAAACCACTCCTATTTTATTTATTGTCTCATTAGGTTTCGCTTCAATTGTGCAACCATTCAACACTTCTAATGAAAACCCATCTTCATTCTATTACCCACTTTTCTGGATGTAAAACATAAGACCTTTAATAAGATATTGCTCTTTTTTTTACAATTTAAACTTAAATGAGAATTTATTTGGCAAATTATTCGTTTTTTATTAGACAACATTTATATTTCTTTACGAAAAATTAAAGTTTAGTTCTGTTAGCTAAGGGAATAATAGCAATAGTGTAATTATTAGGAGGTATGTACATATGTCTGATAAACGAATGGTAGCAAAACAAGCTCAGCGTTTCGAAATGGAAGCTGTTTTACCGAACAAAGAATTTGGAAAAGTAAGTCTTGAAGAAAACATGAAAAACGATAAGTGGACAGTTCTTTTTTTCTATCCAATGGACTTCACATTTGTTTGTCCAACCGAAATTACAGCTCTAAGCGATCGTTATGATGAATTCGAGGATTTAGATGCAGAAGTAATTGGTGTTTCTACAGATACAATACATACCCACAAAGCATGGATCAACACGTCTCGTGATGAAAATGGATTAGGAGAGTTAAAGTTCCCGCTTGCAGCAGATACTAACCATCAAGTTTCTCGTGATTATGGCGTATTAATTGAAGATGCTGGTATCGCTCTTCGTGGTTTATTCATTATCAGTCCTGAAGGTGAATTAATGTATGCTGTTGTTAACCATAACAACATTGGTCGTGATGTGGATGAGACTTTACGTGTTCTGCAAGCATTACAAACGGGTGGACTTTGCCCTGCTAACTGGAAACCAGGACAAGAGACATTAAGCGTTTAATTTAAGCACAGATTAAGAAATAAAAGGTCTAGCATATATGTTAGACCTTTTTCATCTAGTTAATAATTGTATCTGGAGGGATTATTTATGGCGTTAAAGTTAAGATCTCCAATGCCTGAACTGAGTGGTGCAACTGAGTGGTTAAATGGGAGTGAGATAAGTAAAGATGAGTTGGTCGGAAATAAGCCGACGTTATTTCATTTTTGGTCCGTGTCCTGTGGGTTATGTAAAGAAGCAATGCCAAACATTAATGAGTTCCGTGATAAATATGCAGACAAGCTAAATGTTATTGCGATTCATATGCCACGTTCAGAAAAAGATACTGATGTGGATCAAATCAAACAAGTAGCAGAGGAACATGGGATTTCTCAATTAATAGCGGTTGATAATGGGCACAAAATTACCGATTCTTTTGAGAATGAGTATGTTCCTGCTTATTATGTCTTTGATGAAGTAGGCCAACTTCGTCATTTTCAAGCGGGCGGTAGTGGAATGAAAATGTTGACGAAACGAGTCAATCGTGTGTTAGGGATTAAAGAAGAATAGAGTTATTCCTTGCTTTGTAATAAGTATAGGTGATGAGATAGTCAGACGAGCAGGTGAATTCGTATAGAGTTCATTCTGCTTTTTTTCATAGTTCAATTCGGTGGTTTGTGGTAATTATAAAATAAATGAACGATTGACCTTACCTAATAGTTTTGTTGAAGTCGTTACATCACCTTTTTTTATTTATAGGCATATATAAATAATGAGGTGATTTGATGAATATAATAGACAAGCGAAATTCGTTAGCGAGGCATGGAAGTCGGACGTATCGTCGCCGTTCTAGGGGTTCTATTAGAAATATTGCCATTCATCATAGTGCTACTACATCTGGTAGTGCAGAAGCCTTTGCGAGATATCATGTGAATAGTTTAGGATGGCCAGGGATTGGCTATCATTACGTCGTAGACCGAGATGGTTCAATTAGTTGGTGTTACGATTTAGAGATTGTAAGTTATCATGTTGGAAATAGTAATGGAATGTCCGTTGGTATTTGTATGGTAGGGGATTTCCGAACACAGACACCTACTTCGCAACAACGTGAAGCTGCTCTTGATTTAACACAGTATTTAATGAGTGAATTAAATATTTCAGTTGATAATGTGTGGGGGCATATTGAATTTCCAGGATACTCTTGGAAGCCGTGCCCGTCGATTAGTATGTCGCAATTTCGATCGCAATTAGCAGATAGAACAGGTCAAACTAATCGAAGTGCGATTCCGTCGCCTACGTATGTAGCTGGGGCTAGACAGCGTACGTACTTATCACGTGGAGATCAAGGTGATGACGTTAGAGCACTACAAGAACGTCTTAATGAGCTTAATTTCAAACCAGGACCCATCGATGGAATATTTGGACCTCAAACATATGATGCTGTTGTACGCTTTCAACGTGCAGCAGGCATAGGAGTAGATGGAATTGTTGGACCTCAAACTCGGGAAACACTAAGAGATTTCGATGAAAGTTTAGAGATTGTGGAACATGGTTCACCGACAGATGAAGCCGATGAAAGAGAAGAGCTCTTTACTAGTGAATCAAGAAGGATGTTACGTCATAATACTCCTATGATGCGTGGAGAAGATGTGCGTGAAGTTCAACAAAAAGTAGGGGCAATGGTTGACGGGTTCTTTGGACCTGAGACAGAACAACGAGTGAGAGAGTTTCAACAACGAGAAAACTTAACTGTAGATGGAATTGTCGGACCACAAACCTGGAGGGCTTTGGATCGGGTCAATGCTAATAATCAACCTTCCTATAGTCGTCTGCTATCTCTTCAAACGCCATATATGCGTGGAGATGACGTAAAAAGGATTCAAAGAGCACTTAATGTTTCAGCCGATGGTTTATATGGACCAATTACAGAACGAACGGTGAGAGAATTTCAAAGAAGAGAAGGCATATCAGTTGATGGGATAGTGGGTCCTCAAACGTGGGCACGCTTATTTCAATAATTTCGTGTAAACTTGGTGCCAGGCTCCTTGTTATGGAGGCTGGCATCACTTGTATTATTTCGTTTAAATGGCATTAAGTATCCACTTCAAGGCATTTGGAAACATGAACGAAGAAAAAACTGAAAGAACTGAATAAGAAAGCCACAAACTGAGACAAAGTCTGTATGACTCACATCGTGTGGGCAAGGATTGTCAACAGTGTAAGATGGGGGAAAACTCCCACTGAATGAATTTGCGCTTTATGGTAAAATAGAGTAATTAGGCGTAGATGGAGGAAATGGCATGAAAAAACAATTTGCTGTAATTGGTTTAGGAAGATTTGGTGGCAGCATTTGTAAAGAGTTGAGTCGACTAGGGATGGAAGTTCTAGCCATTGATCATTCAGCTGAAAAGGTAGATGAATTTAAAGATATTGTTACTCATGCAGTAGTAGCGAACTCAACTGATGAAATTACGTTAAAAAATTTAGGGGTAAGAAACTTTGATCATGTTATTGTAGCCATCGGGGATGACATTCAATCTAGTATTCTAACTACATTAATGTTAAACGAATTAGGGGTAAAACATATTACAGTAAAAGCACAAAACGACTATCACGAAAAAGTATTAGAAAAAATTGGGGCGCATGATATCGTTCATCCTGAACGAGATATCGGTATACGGATAGCACATAATATCGTTTCGAAAAATGTACTAGATTACTTAGAACTTTCAGATGAATATAGTATAGTCGAGTTAATAGCAGGAGAAAAAATGCATGGGAAAACGATCATCGAGCTCGATATCCGAGCAAAATACGGCATTAATATAATGGCTATTAAACGTCATGAAAATATTAATGTTTCTCCTCAAGCCCATGAAAAGATTATTAGAGGTGACATATTAATTGTCATTGGAGCAGATAAAGATATTGATCGATTTGAAAAACAATTATTAGATGAAGGTTGAATATGAAGAAAAGGCTGACGTTGTCAGCCTTTTTTGATTAATTTTACTTACACTTCCATAATAATCGGTAAGATCATAGGCTTTCGCTTTGTTCTTTCGTAAAGGAAAGGCCCAAGAATATCACTAATTTCATTTTTAATTTCGGACCATTGTGTTGTTTTTCGTTCCATTACCTCGTCAAGGTGTTTGGCAAGTATCTGTTGTGCTTCGTGTATTAAGTCTCCAGCTTCGCGCATATACACGAAACCACGAGAAATGATATCAGGACCTGCAGATACTTTAAACTCTTTCATATTTAAACTTACAACAACAACAACTAAACCTTCTTCAGATAAGATGCGACGATCTCGTAAAACGATATTTCCGATATCCCCAATTCCGCTTCCATCAACATAGACAGAACCAGAAGGAACCTTTCCTGAAATTATTGCTTCTTCTTTATTCATCGATAACACTTCACCATTATCCATAATAAAGCAATTTTTTTCAAGCACACCACAATCTTGAGCGAGCTTCGTGTGCATTTTTAGCATGCGATATTCCCCATGTATTGGAAAGAAATATTGAGGTTTCATTAATCGCAGCATTAGTTTTTGCTCTTCTTGTCCACCGTGGCCAGAAGTATGAATATTACTTAATGATCCGTGAATGACATTAGCTCCAGCTCGATATAGCTGGTTAATCGTCTTACTTACACTAAGCGTGTTCCCTGGTATCGGTGAAGAAGAAAAGACTACAGTGTCTCCAGGGATAATTTGAATTTGTCGGTGTGTACCAAATGCGATTCGAGATAGGGCGGCCATTGGTTCACCTTGGCTTCCTGTACATAAAATCGTAACTTGCGTATCAGGAAGTTTATTTAGTTGTGATGACTCGATAAAAGTTCCTTTAGGTGCACTAATATAACCAAGTTCTTGTCCAATCGTTAAAGCTGACTCCATACTGCGTCCAAAAACAGCAATCTTTCTACCATATTGGACAGAGGTTTCTACCACTTGTTGTAACCGATGAATATTGGAAGCAAAAGTAGCAAAGATAACTCGACCTTCTACTTTACGGAAAATATTATCAATACTTTCTCCAACTTTACGTTCAGACATTGTAAATTCAGGAATTTCACTATTTGTGCTATCTGATAGTAAACATAAGACACCTTCTTCACCGATCTTAGCCATTTTTGTAAGATTAGCAGGTTCTCCAACTGGAGTAAAATCAAACTTAAAATCACCAGTATGAACGATATTACCAGCAGGTGTTTTTACGACAATTCCGTATGCATCAGGAATACTATGAGTAGTACGGAAAAATTCAACCGATGTATTGGCAAATTTAATTTCTTGGTCTTCATGTATATCGTGTAATTTAACTTTACGAAGTAATCCGTGCTCTTCCAATTTATTTTTGAGTAAGCCGAGTGCTAGTTTACCACCATAAATAGGAATATTGACTTCTCGCATTAAAAAAGGAATCCCACCGATATGGTCTTCATGTCCGTGCGTTATAAATAAACCTTTAATTTTTTCTTCGTTCCGAACTAAATACGTGTAATCAGGAATAACATAATCAATTCCTAATAACTCGTCTTCAGGAAATTTAATTCCTGCATCAATTAAAATAATTTCATTTTGGTATTGGACTGCATAGGTGTTCTTGCCGATCTCACCTAATCCGCCTAATGCAAAAACAGATGCTTGATTTGGTTTTGCTTGTTTCATTTTTTACCCCTGTTCTACTTTAAAGTTTAGATTTTGTTTTTCGTACTCAAGAAAAACGCCCGAAATTTGCTGGACGAATTCAATACTAATATTTTTGTCGGCAAGGATTTTTCGTGCTTCACGTTCGCTGCTTGCTTCTACATAAAACGATTCTGTATTTTCACGTACAGGAACTTGTTCTGGTTTTGGTTGATAAAAAACTTTATAAATCATAATACCTCTCCTTTGATATATGTTTAAAAAGGAGGACAAAAAGACCTGAGAGAGATCCTTGGTTTGCATTACTAATTACACGACCATAGCAGAAATCTCTTTAAAATACCCAAACTAAACATTGAGTGGCAAACGACAGAAGAAATTGACTAGGATTTTCTCAGACTTTCTGAACAACCTCTTATAATCTTATATTTATTTTCATATTATAAATGATATTGGTTAGATTTTCATGTATTTATTCTTCTTTGCCAAATAAATTGAAAAATATTCATCTGACTATGTAAAAAAGAGGAAGATTATTCGTCCTACTATTCCCCTTTTTAGTAAACATTTTTATTGTGGGCTTTGTGCTAGTCTTTTTTTGGGCAGTAAACCACGACAATGTTTAACTAATTTTCGTTTTAGCTTTTTTAGCATACCATTTCCTCCTTAGTTGGAAATAATTCATCGAACAGTTCAATCAGTTTGCTTATAGTATGTGGTAAATCGAAAAAAAAACTACAAGGTAATTACTGGCTATTTGAATGCTATTGCTTCCAAAACAAATAAAAATGTATCATACTGACAGAGAATAGGTTTTCTTTGGAACCAAATTTACGGAAGAAAAGGAGCTAAATAATGAGTGGGAGAGAAGATAAAATAGTGTTTTTTGATATTGATGGTACGTTGTATGATCATAGTCAGACAATTCCTAGTTCCACAGTAACTGCAATAAATGAATTACAAAACAATGGTATACATATAGCGATTGCCACTGGAAGAGCACCTTTCATGTATAAAGAATTGCGGAAACAGTTAGGAATACAAACTTATATTAGCTTTAATGGTTCTTATGTAATATTTAACAATAATGTTATATATAAAAATCCGTTAGAAACGGAAAAACTCAAAAAATTAGAAAATGAAGCGATAAAAAATAAGCATCCAATGGTTTTTTTGGATCATAATAATCATTATGCTAACTCCAAAGAACATCCGTTTATTAAAGAATCGATTGGCAGTATGAAACTTCATTTGCCAGACTATAACCCCGAATTTTATCATTCTGAAGAAGTGTATCAAGCATTAATTTTCTGTGAGAATGATTCTGAAGATCTTTACATAAGCCATCATACTCATTTTGATTATGTCAGGTGGCACCAGTATTCGATAGATGTATTACCTAACGGTGGTTCAAAGGCAAAAGGAGTTGAAATTCTTTTAGATCAGTTGAATATCCCTGTTGATAATGCCTATGCATTTGGAGATGGGTTAAACGATATTGAAATGTTGTCTTATGTAGGAACTGGTGTAGCGATGGGGAATGGTCATAAAGATGCAAAGGAAGCGGCAAACATTGTAACAAATAGTGTAGATGATCACGGAATTTTAATCGGTCTTCAAAAAGTTGGGCTGCTCTAAATCTTATTTAGTTAATGGTGCAAAGTAGTTCTTAAATCAATAAAAATCGCATTGGTGCCAATGCGATTTTTTAATAATTCTTAATGGTTAAGTTGTTAGATACCGTCTATTCTAAACGAATGGTCGGCGAAGCTACAAGCTATCTTCCTTTATTACTATAGTTTAGGTAAGGCATTTGAAAATTTATCCTCATAGCCTTCAATTCGATCATAGAACATAATCCCATTTAAATGATCTATTTCATGTTGGAAGACAATCGAGACAAGCCCTTTTAATCTCCAAGTGACTTCTTCACCTTCTAGGGTGGTTCCTTTAACGGTTATTCTTGAGTATCTTGGAACGACGCCTGGAACATCTCGGTCAACAGAAAGGCACCCCTCCCCATTTTCAAGATGATTTAGTTCAACTGAATGACTAATAATTTTAGGATTGAACATTCCGCAACTTACTAAATTGTCATTTTCGTCATATACATGGACAGCGATCATTCTTTTGCTAATTCCAATTTGAGGAGCAGCAAGGCCAATACCAGGTCGTAACCCATATTGTTCAGCTATTTCAGGATCTTGGCTATTAATAACAAATTCAAGCATTTTCTCGAGCGTATCTTTGTCCTCTTTTGATGGAGGTAATGCAACTTCTTTGGCAATTTGTCGTAATACAGGTTGGCCTTCCCGTACAACATCTCTCATTGTGATCATTTTTTACAACAACCCCTTCACGTTAACTATACATATGTAAAATAAATTCTAAAATAAATCCGCATCTATAGTATACCAAAAAAGAAGATTAGGGGAAAAAACGGAAGTCGCTTCTAGACTAACCTAAATTAATGAGACACTATAAAACACCTTCGAAATGGTACACTTAAACAAAGTACTAATTCGGAGGTGTTTTTGCATGGGCAAAAACGTGTATTCAAATGAGGTTAAGTGGGCAGTTGTGAAAGATAAGATGAGTGGTCAGTTTACGAACCATGAGATCATGGAGAAGTATGGGATTAAAAATGTGTCTCAAATCAAAACGTGGATGAAATGGTATCGTGAAAATCAGGTTCATCGATTCGATCAACCAATAGGGAAACAATATTCATAGGGTCATGGACCTGACAGTTCAAGTGATGAAGAGAAAAAAGAACGTCAAATGAATCACTTAAAACAGGAAAATGAAATCTTAAAAAAGTATTTGGAGATCGAAAAGGAGTTGAAAAAGAAATCGTCCTCCAACTAGTCCAGACTTCACGAAAAAAATATACAGTATCAGCTATTTTATCAGCTTTAAATGTTCCCAGATCCACCTATTATCGCTGGGCATCTGCGCAACTAGTCGAGTTGTCTAAGGAAGAGGAAGCGATTATTTACCTTTGCGAAAAAACAAAGTACCGATATGGCCATCGTAAAATCAAGGAGCTATTAAAACGTGACTATCATATCAAATTAAACCGTAATACTGTTCAACGGATCATGCAGAAATACCACCTTCAATGTAGAGTAAAGCAAAAAAGAAGGTGGAAATCTCAAGGGGAATCTGTCGTTGTCGCGCCAAACTTATTACAGCGAGAGTTTCACGCAAGCAAACCTAACCAAAAGTGGGTAACGGATATTACCTACATTCAATATGGTCCAGACACTTTATATTTATCAACGATCATGGACTTGTTTAATAATCAAATCGTTGCTTATAAGCTTTATACTCATCAACAAATCCCTTTGGTGATTGATACCTTAGATGAAGCACTAGAAAAGCGAGGAAACCCTAAAGGAGTCATCATCCATTCAGATCAAGGAAGTGTCTATTCTTCTTATGCTTATCAAAATCGGATTAAAGAAAAGAATTTAGTCAGTAGTAGGTCACGCCGGGGAAACTGTTGGGACAACGCAGTCATTGAGTCTTTCCATTCGAACCTGAAATCAGAAGAATTTCAGTATGTTAAATTCAATTCTTTGTCTTTAGAAGAAGTAAAGGATCGTGTAGATCAATTTATGAGGTATTATAACGATGAGCGTATCCAAGAAAAACTAGGCTACCACACACCAATAGAGTTTGGTGATATGGCAGCCTAGGAAGGTGTTTTATTACTGTCTCATATGACTAGGTCAGTCTACTTCGACTTCCGTTTTTTTAATCCGTTAGCATCCGTACTTAGATGCACCTACAATGATTAATAAAATGAAGAGAACAACGATTAAAGCGAAGCCTCTTCCGCGTCCATAACCTGGTGTGTGAGCAACTCCTGCAACTTGTGGTCCATAACCGTAACCGTATCCACAAGGATCGTAACATCCATATCCGTGCATAATTCATGACCTCCTTTATGAATTGCATCGCTTATCTTGCGACTCACTAATACACTATGCATTGAAACTCTTCATGACTGGTCATATACCCAATTTAACGCAAAAAAAAATTTGGAAGATGTAAGAAGGGGTACTATATTTTTTTCAAATTCAATATACTATCTATAAGTTTGTTCAATAAAAAGTCCAAGCGTAAGAAATAAATATATGTCAAATGGTGGATTTTTTTATACTTTTTTAGTAGACGAAGATGTATAATTGGGAATTATGGGATAGGAGGTTTTCGGTTTGAAACGCAAGCATTTCGGCTTTATATTAGGAATGGTAATGATATTATTCCTCGGCGCCTGTGGAAACAATCCAGCAGAAAATATGTATACTCATTTGGAAAAAGCGGTGGTATTAGAAGAGGTTTTTGAACAACAACAGGAACCACTAGTGGCAGCTGAAAAAAAAGAACATGAAATATACGAACAAATTATAAAGTTAGGTATGTCTGAATTTGATGAAATTGTAGACCTATCGAGGGAAGCGATTGCTATTGTTCAAGAAAGAAAACAATTGATGGATAAAGAAAAAATGAGTATAGAAGCTGGCTATGAGGAATTCTTGAAAATAGAACCTGAAATCGAAGAAATTAAAGAAGAGGACTTAAAAAATAAAGCCCTTCAATTAATGGAAGCGATGGAAAGCAGGTTTGAAAGCTATCAATCGTTGTATGATGAATACGAGTATGCTCTAAATTTAGACGAGGAATTATATACGATGCTTCAACAAGAAGATTTATCGATTGATGAATTACAAGAAAAAATTGATGAAATCAATGAAGCGTATGTAAGTGTGATGGAAGCAAAAGATACATTTAATGAGTACACTGAAGTGTATAACGAAGAAAAGAAAGAGTTTTATATTATGGCTGATTTGAATATAACCTTTGATGAGTAAAGGGTCAAAAGAGGAAGTGTCGTATAGGCATTTCCTTTTTTTGTGCTGAAGGACACTGCTTTGAAAAGAAGGTGTTTCTATCTGTACTATTAGTTTTGGGTGTTGATATATAACACACTGTTTTAAATTATACATGAATAACTTCAGGTAAAAATTTCGATAAATTGTTAAGCAAAAGGATTGACGAAGGAAAACTTTGTGATGTAGACTAAGTGCTGAAAGAAGTATTGTATTAGTTACTATCTAAAAAGACTAATACAGTTTTTTAAAACATCATATTTTTTGGTTAATGGGTAACTGCACAGGGTATTTAATAGAATTTATACATAGACCTGCCGAGAAATAAAAAGTAGTTACCTTGATGTATTTACATAAATACTTAACTAAAAAAAGACTGGTTGACTTGCATAGAGCGTTGTAAAAAGTGTATTGGAATTAAGGTAAGATGGGTATCCTAGAAAGTGGGTATTCATATAACTTTTAATAATTTGATCTAAAATGCAATGCTGCTTAGTTAAAGTCCAAAAATGCCGTTAAGGCTTTTATTAGAAAGGAAGAGGTGAAGAGCTTGAGTACAAAAACTGTAGAACAAATTGAAAATCAGTTTGAAATGTTTCAAATTTTAAATGAAGAAGGAGAAGTTGTTAACGAGGCTGCAATGCCAAAATTATCTGATGAGCAACTTCAAGAAATGATGCGTCGTATGGTTTATACACGTATTTGGGATCAACGAGCGATTTCATTAAATCGTCAAGGACGTTTAGGATTTTATGCACCAGTTTCTGGGCAAGAAGCTTCTATGTTAGGTTCTCAGTATGCCTTAGAAAAGGAAGATTGGATCTTACCTGGATATCGTGACATTCCGCAAATAGTATTTCATGGCTTCCCACTATATAAAGCATTCTTATACTCACGTGGACATTATGAAGGTGGAAGAATGCCAGAAGGTGTAAATGTTCTTATGCCACAAATCATCATTGGTGCGCAAATCGTGCAAACTGCTGGTGTCGCTTTAGGTTTAAAACGAAAAGGCAAAAAGAACGTTGCGATTACGTATACAGGTGATGGTGGTGCATCTCAAGGTGATTTCTACGAAGGAATGAACTTCGCTGGGGCATTCCAAGCACCTGCAATATTTATAGTTCAAAATAACCGATTTGCGATTTCCGTACCTGTTGAAAAGCAATCTGCTGCTAAAACAATTGCGCAAAAAGCAGTCGCTGCTGGGATCGAAGGTATCCAAGTGGATGGAATGGACATCTTGGCTGTATATGCTGCTACTTCACAAGCTCGTGAACGTGCGATAAATGAAGGTATGCCAACTTTAATTGAAACAATGACCTACCGTTATGGTCCACATACAATGGCAGGAGATGACCCAACTCGTTATCGTACAAGTGATTTAGACGATGAGTGGGAAAAGAAAGATCCATTAGTTCGTTTCCGTAAATTCCTCGAAGGCAAAAATCTATGGACTGAGGATATGGAAAATGAAATGGTAGAAAAAGCAAAAGAAGATATTAAAGAAGCGATTAAGAAAGCTGATGCTGCACCGAAGCAAAAAGTGACAGATTTAATCGAGTTCATGTATGAAGAACTTCCATACAACTTAAAAGAGCAAATGGAAGAATATAAAGCAAAGGAGTCGAAATAATCCATGGCGCAAATGACGATGATTCAAGCCATTACAGATGCAATGCGTAATGAGCTAAAAAGAGATGAAAATGTTCTCGTATTTGGAGAAGACGTCGGTAAAAACGGCGGAGTATTCCGTGCAACCGATGGATTACAAGCCGAGTTCGGTGAAGAGCGTGTATTTGATACTCCATTAGCAGAATCTGGTATTGGTGGGTTAGCCATCGGATTAGGCTTAACAGGTTTCCGTCCTGTAATGGAAATTCAATTCTTTGGTTTTGTTTTCGAAGTATTTGACTCTGTTGCAGCGCAAATGTCACGTATGCGTTATCGTTCAGGTGGTAAATACCATTCACCAATTACGGTTCGTTCACCACTAGGTGGAGGGGTGAAAACACCTGAATTACATGCTGATAACTTAGAAGGTCTAGTGGCTCAGACACCAGGGTTAAAAGTCGTTTATCCTTCAACTCCATATGACGCAAAAGGCTTATTAATTTCTGCAATTCGTGATAATGATCCAGTTATTTTCCTTGAGCATATGAAATTGTATCGTTCATTCCGTGGTGAAGTTCCTGAAGAAGAGTATACAATTCCTCTAGGAAAAGCAGATGTGAAACGTGAAGGAAAAGACATTTCAATCATTACATATGGTGCGATGGTCCACTCTTCACTAAAAGCTGCTGAAGAATTAGAAAAAGCAGGAATCGATGCTGAAATCATCGACCTTCGTACAGTGAGTCCATTAGATATCGATACGATTATTGCTTCAATTGAAAAAACAAATCGTGCTATTGTTGTGCAAGAAGCTCAAAAACAAGCAGGAGTAGCTGCCAATGTAATGGCTGAAATTACTGAACGTGCGATCCTTCATTTAGAAGCACCTGTACTACGTGTAACAGCTCCAGATACTGTTTATCCTTTCGCTGCAGCCGAAGATGTATGGCTTCCTGACTATAAAGATATCGTTGAGAAAGCAAAGCAAGTCGTTAACTTTTAATGAGTAAGTACTGAAAAAGAAGTTTAGCAGGTTTCTTTTTCAGTCTTTTTTCACGAATTTATAACCTATTTTTAAACTTTTCCGTCTTTCATTAATCTTATGACTATAACTAAAAGTCTCAATCTAATTGAATTAAAAGGAGGCGCTTTTCGTGGCATTTGAATTCAAACTTCCTGATATCGGTGAAGGTATCCATGAAGGTGAAATTGTTAAATGGTTTGTTAAACCAGGAGACGAAGTAAAAGAAGATGATATTTTACTGGAAGTCCAAAACGATAAAGCTGTTGTTGAAATTCCATCACCAGTTGAAGGTAAAATACTAGAATTAAAAGTAACTGAAGGTACGGTAGCTGTAGTTGGTGACGTGCTCGTGACGATTGATTTTGAAGGTGAAGCACCTCAATCGGCTCATGGTGATCATGAAGAAGAAGCTCCAGCCCCAGCGAAAGATGAAGCAAAAGCTGAGGCATCAAAAACTGAAGAACAAGCAACACAAGTAGTGGCAGAAACAGAAGTCGATGAAAACCGTCGTGTTGTAGCAATGCCATCTGTACGTAAATATGCTCGTGAAAAAGGCGTAAATATTCTTGCTGTTCAAGGAACTGGAAATAACGGTCGCATCACGAAAGAAGATATTGACAGCTATTTAGCAGGTGGACAACCCGAAACAACAACAGCAGTTCAAGAAGAAGCGGCTTCTGAAACTGAAAAAACACCGCAAAAGGCAGCGCCTGTTGCTATCCCAGAAGGAGCAAATGAAGAGCGTGTTCCACTTAAAGGAATCCGAAAAGCAATTGCGAAAGCGATGGTTAACTCTAAACATACAGCTCCACATGTAACACATATGGATGAAGTCGATGTAACAGCGCTTGTTGCTCATCGTAAACAATATAAAGAAGCAGCTGCAGAACAAGGTGTTAAATTAACGTATTTACCATATGTAGTTAAAGCATTAACAGCCGCACTACGTAAATATCCTACCCTTAACGCATCAATTGACGATGTCAATGAAGAAATTGTTTATAAAAACTATTTCAACATTGGTATTGCAGCTGATACGGAGCAAGGCTTAGTTGTTCCTGTCGTAAAAGATGCTGATCGCAAATCAATATACTCAATTGCAGAGGAAATTAGCGAATTAGCTGTTAAAGCTCGTGACGGAAAGCTTAGTCCGAATGAAATGAAAGGCGGAACATGCACTATTTCGAACCTAGGTTCAGCACGTGGAGCATGGTTTACGCCAGTCATTAACCATCCAGAAGTAGCGATCTTAGGGATTGGCCGTATTGAAGAAAAAGCAATTGTTAAAAATGGTGAAATTATCGCAGCACCTGTTCTTAATTTATCGATTAGCTATGACCACCGATTAATTGACGGTGTTACAGCTCAAAATGCGTTAAATCACATCAAACGATTATTAAACGACCCACAATTGTTATTAATGGAGGGATAAGCAAATGGTAGTTGGGGATTTCGCAACAGAAGTAGATACGCTAGTCATTGGCTCTGGCCCTGGCGGTTATGTAGCAGCAATCCGTGCGGCGCAATTAGGACAAAAAGTAACAATCGTTGAGAAGGACAATCTTGGTGGCGTTTGTTTAAACGTCGGTTGTATTCCTTCAAAAGCATTAATTGAAGCAGGTCATCGTTATCATGATGCTCACTCCTCAGATAACATGGGGATTACAGTAGACAAAGTGAACCTCGATTTTTCTAAGATGCAAGAATGGAAAACCTCTGTTGTCAACAAGTTAACAGGTGGAGTGGAAGGTCTTTTAAAAGGTAATAAAGTAGAAATCGTTAAAGGTGAAGCCTATTTCGCTGATAAAGATTCTGTTCGTGTTATGGATGATAAACAAGCTCAAACATACAAATTTAAAAATTGTATAATTGCGACAGGATCTCGTCCAATTGAAATTCCTGCCTTTAAGTTTAGTAAGCGTGTATTAAGTTCAACTGGTGCCCTTAACTTAACAGAGCTACCGAAGAAATTACTTGTGATCGGTGGCGGCTATATCGGTATTGAGCTTGGAGCAGCTTATTCTAATCTAGGTTCAGAAGTTGTAGTATTAGAAGGTGGAAAACAAATTCTTCCTGGTTTTGAAAAACAGATGAGCCAACTTGTAACGCGTCGTATGAAAAAGAACGGTGTGGAATTCTACACTGAAGCGTTAGCAAAAGGTGTAGAGGAAACAGAAAATGGCGTAACAGTGACAGCTGAAGTAAAAGGTGAAACAAAAACGTTTGAAGCTGATTATGTTCTAGTTACGGTTGGACGTCGTCCGAATACAGAAGAAATCGGTTTAGAACAAATTGGTGTAGAAATCGATGAGCGTGGTTTTATTAAAGTTGATAAACAATGTAAAACATCTGTTGACGGGATTTACGCTATTGGTGATATCGTTGCAGGACCAATGCTTGCTCACAAAGCTTCTTATGAAGCGAAAGTTGCAGCTGAAGCGATTTCAGGCCATTCTGTTGAAGTTGATTACTTAGCAATTCCAGCTGTAGTCTTCTCTGGTCCAGAACTTGCTACCGTCGGACTAAATGAACAAGAAGCAAAAGCGGAAGGGTATGACGTTGTTGTATCTAAATTCCCATTTGCAGCGAATGGTCGTGCCTTATCATTAGATGAAACAGACGGCTTTATGAAAATGGTTACTCGTAAAGAAGATGGCCTAGTATTAGGTGTTCAAATTGCTGGAGCGAATGCATCAGATATGATTTCTGAAGCGTGTGTAGCGATTGAAGCAGGTATGACAGCGGAAGATATTGCCTTAACGATCCATGCACATCCTTCATTAGGTGAAATTACGATGGAAACTGCCGAAGTAGCACTTGGAATGCCAATTCATATAGTGAAATAAGAAATCTTTTCTCTGACTTTTTATAAAAGAGAGGCTGTCCCACTCGGACAGCCTCTTCATATTTTTAAATAGCATATTATTGATGTATATGAAAGGATACTTCTTTATCTTTCATTTCCAAAGTACTAGTAAGCATGTCAATAATATCTTCTTTTGAATGTTTACCTTCAATGACTAAATGAATATCATCACCACTAAGAACCATTAATGTTGGGTATGTATTCACGTTAAAATAACGAATCACATTACGCTCGGAAGCATAAACAATTTGAAATGGGAAATGTTTATCAGGAAACAATCTTTGCATTTCTAATAATGCATCATAAAAACTCGCTTCTTCTAATAGCGATTCTTCATTTGAAAACAGTACAGTCATATATTCTGTATTGTCTGTTGCAAGTGGATTAGTAGTTGCCGCTGATGACCAACACCCTGATGTAAATAAAAAGGTCGTTAAGAGCAAGTAAGATATATGTTGTCTCATCTTTTAGACCTCACTTCCTACTAAGGATAGATTAATGATATTATTTTACCATGCCATTATATGGTTGTACTTGAAGTAACATAAATGTAATGAAATAGAAAAATATTGATAAAAACATGATCATTATGTAACAGGATCATTTTGTCTCTAAAATAACAGAATTTATTCAATAATTGGTGGGGAATCATAACATATTAAACTTCAAATTTAGAAGTTAAATAACATAAAAAAACACTAGTTCAACCGCCTAGTGCCTTTTTAATGGTATATTATCCCGCAACAATTGGCAGTAATACCCTAATATCCCCATTTCAATACTTCGAGAAATCAAATAAGGATAAGTGGGGGATAACTGCCAATAACAATCTTATAAATTAATTATTAATACTGCCTATTGATCGTCTTTTTTTTCATCAACTTCATTTTTCTCATTAAGTGTATTCACTTGTTTCTTTAATGTTGCAATTTCTTCTTTCAATTTTAATTTTTCTTCTCGAAGCCTCAACTTTTCATCTTTCATACGTAGTTTATCTTGATAAAGTATCGGTTTCTCTTGACGGAGAGCCTTCATTAATGAAAAAATCATCAAAATCATTATAACTGCAAATGGAAGTGCAGCGATGATGGAAGCTGTTTGTAACGCATCTAATCCACCTGATGCTAATAAAACGGCCGCAGCTGCTGACTGAACTAGTCCCCAAATAAATTTAACTGAATTGGCGGGATTTAAACTACCGTTTGTCGTTTGCATACCAAGAACAAAGGTTGCCGAGTCTGCAGATGTAATAAAAAACGAACTAATTAGAAGAACTGCAATTATAGACATCACCATACCTAAAGGAAATTGATCTAATACAGCGAACAGTGCTAATTCCATCCCTTGTTCTTCAATGATATTCATGATTCCGATATTATTATGTAGGTCAAGTGAAATGGCGGTACCTCCAAAAACAGAAAACCATAAAGCACCAAATATTGTCGGTACAGCTAACACTCCAATCACAAATTCACGAATCGTCCTTCCCTTAGAAACTCGGGCAATGAAGGTTCCGACAAATGGAGCCCAAGCAATCCACCAAGCCCAATAAAAGATCGTCCAACCTTGAACCCAATTCGTTTCGGGATTATAAGGATCAATCCGAAAGCTCATACCAGCTAAGTTTTGTAAATAACTTCCTAAAGTTTGTGTAAATACACCCATAATAAATGTAGTTGGTCCAACAAAAAGTAAGAAGAGTAATAAACCAATGGCTAAATAAATATTAGTTTTACTTAAAATACGAATCCCTTTATTAAGTCCAGTTTGAGCAGATAACATATAAAGAATTGTAATAATAATGATGATAGTAAGCTGAGTCATCAGGTTATTGTTAACTCCAGGTATGAGTTGTGAAACACCACCTGATATTTGCATCGTTCCAAACCCGAGTGAAGTAGCGACCCCAAAAATTGTAGCAAATACAACGATAACATTTATCGTTGTACCTATAGGACCATGGACACGGTCACCTAACAAAGGTATAAATGCTGCACTGATAACACCTGGAGAATCTTTTCTAAATTGAAAATAAGCAAGGATTAAAGCCACAATCGCATAAATGGCCCAAGGGTGTAACCCCCAATGAAAAAATGAGTACCGCATCGCCTGACTAGCTGCTTGGTAAGGATCAAGATTTGGATTGGGTGGGTAATAAAAGTGATACATCGGTTCGGCAACGCCCCAGAACACAAGTCCAATTCCCATACCAGCAGTAAATAAAAAGGCAAACCATGTTAAATAACTGTATTCAGGACGATCCTCTGGCTTTCCTAATCGTATTCTTCCGTAAGGACTAAAGATAAGGTATATGGCGAAAATGAGGAACCCTGTCGATGCTAACAAATAAAACCAGCCGAATTTTTCAGTAATAAAACTTTGAATGGTGGCAGTAGTTGTATCCAGATGGTTTGGGGCAAAGACCCCCCACAAAATAAAGGCTGTGGCAATGACTAACGAAATGAAAAACACAGGTGTTAACTTTTTCAAAACATTCAAGCCCCTTTCCAAACGACAGAATAGTACTAAGAGTATCTTAAGTATAGTTTTGAGTATTAATCATACTGTATTTTAGTGGGGAACACGTAACTTGGATAGGATTGTTCAGTAAGTGAATATTGTCTTTCAGTTTCTGTAACTTCAGCTAATTCGACTGTTAATTGGTGTATGATATATAATTCATAAAAAACACGTTGAACAATATGTAATTCCGCATTGTCATCATGCTCTATATAATGTAAATTTTCCTTCATTTTGTTTATCCATTCGAAATGAGAATTGTGTATTTGATGGAGTGGATCTTTATAGATTGCCGCAAGAGATGCAATTGACTTTTTTAAAATATCCCATTCGAAATCAGAAAAATCACTTCTTTTCAATTGTTGGTAAGTAAGATTTCCAATTCTTAAATTAATTTGCTCAATAAAATGTAATTTTTTTACTAAGTATTGAAAGGACCGAAATTCATTTTCTTCAAAATTACGGTATTTCCACTCATCCGTTTGAAACTGTGTTAATTGATAGATCTTTTCAATTTGTTGAGAAAGAGGTCGATATGTTATAGATGGATGTTCCTCTTTATGATCATCAATGAGGGATGTTAATTTATTAGCCGCCTCAATGTATAGTGTTTCAATTTGTTGAACTACTATTGGGCCGAACTTAGGTGGTAGAATGACATAATTAACGCATGTAGAAACGATAATTCCGATGGAAGTCCCAGATAATCTAATAATAAAGTCATGAAACATATTATCTGTTGTACCTGGTATCATTGCAACTGCAGTTAAAGTTGCAACGAGTGTACCAGTATCCAATTTTAATCTAGCACAAGCCACAATTGTCAGCATAGCGACTAATGAGTAGGTTAATGCCGACTGTCCTAGTAAAAAGTCTAACAGAACAGCAAAAAGCGCACCTACGGCAGCTGCAGGCAAACGAACTAACCCTTTTTTTAAAGAGTCTGCAGCCGTAGGTTCAGTAGTGACAATAGCAGTAATGATAGCAAATACAACTGGTAAATCGAGTAGTTTACAAATAAAAGCTGTAACAAATACAGATAACCCTGTTTTTAGTACGCGTCGTCCAATCCATCTTGTGTTTTTCATAAAACCACCTTCTTAGTTGACAATCCATCCTTAGTATTGGACTCCTATTTATGAGATATACAAATAAAAAGCTAATTTGTTAATATATTCAATAGTAGAGGTTACTTTAATTATTAAAAATTTTTATTTAATGTTAGGTTGGTGTAAAAATGAGAAAGTTCACTGCTTTATTATTTTGTCTATTCGTAATTAATATGGGTTGCAGCACTGGAAGTATGGAAAATGAAAATGTTTTAAATGACGATGAAACAGAATCCATCGTTAGTGAAGTCGTTGAGAGTAAGGGTGAAGATGAAATTGAGGAAGTGGAAGTTGATAATGAAGAACGTTCAGATGAAATAGAGGTGGCAGCTGTACCGAAATATAAATTGAATCCAACTAACTTTCTTATTCAGCCAAGGGAGGAAGGTGTTAATGAAAAGGTTGTTCTGTTAACGATAGATGATGCTCCTGATCAATATGGGGTAAAAATGGCTGAAATTCTTCACGATTTAGACGTGAATGCAATCTTTTTTATGAATGGTATATTCATTAATAAAGGTTCAGGTAAGGAGCAGTTGAAACAAATTCATGAATTAGGTTTTGAAATCGGTAACCATACGATGACTCATAAAAATTTAAGTGAACTTTCTCCAGAAGAGCAAAGAAAAGAGATCATCGATCTAAATGATCTTATTGAAGAAATTACAGGAGAGCGCCCACGTTTTTTTAGAGCACCCTATGGAGCAAATACAGATGTATCGAAACAAGTCGTTGAAGCAGAAGGAATGCAATGGATGAATTGGACGTATGGTTACGATTATTTTCCTGAATATATGGATGCTGAAAGTCTTGCAGAACAGATGGTCAATTCGGAATTGTTGATGAATGGAGCTAATTTGTTAATGCACGATCGAAAATGGACGATGGAAGCCTTAAGAGATATTGTAAAAGGTCTAAAAGATAAAGGATTTGATATCGTCGATCCAAAAGAAATTAAGTGACTGAGAATAAATGTTAACAGAAACGTCTAAGCTGGTACCAGTTTAGACGTTTCTGTTTTTTATTGGTTTTATTTAATACGTCGAGCTGCTAATAATCAAATAATCTCTGGAAATAAAGAAAGAATATTAAATGTAGCCTAAAAAAATGTAAACTTTTGTAGAACCTTGTCATGTATTATCGAAAAAGATACAATATCTTTATTATTGCTGAAGTAGTAATTAGAAAGAAGAGATGATAATGAAAAAAATAAATATATATAGTTTGTTTTTCCTTTTGTTATTCGTTACAGGATGTCAATCAGATAATCGAGATATAGGGGAGAATAATACATTAGAAAAGACAAGCTATTCTGTGGACTTGCCGATGAAATTAACCGAAAATGAAGCAAGGTTTTCTGTAAACGATTTAATTGCCATTACAGATGGTTCGTATGATTATGATGAAATCCATCGAACCTTACAAATGACAATTAACGATGATCAGTTTTATTTAATAGAAGGAGTGCCTGTCCTTGAAAGAAATGGTGAGTACGTCGCTAATAGTGATATATATTTAATTATTGAAAATGATATTCCATATTTACCTTCAGCTTTTCTAGAAATTGGCCTAGGACTAGAGGTTAATTATGCTAAAGAAGTAGTTTCTTTTGAATGGTACGGACCCATTGAGAAAGTAGGAGGACCTCCATCAGATTTTAATTTTGATTCGTGGGATTCTGAACAAATGATCGAATACCTTTCATTTTTAAAAAAGCCAATTAAGGAAGCTGAGGTAAGTACAATACCTGGTCATTTACCTGGTGCAAAACGACCCTATCGCAATGGCTACCATGAAGGCTTAGATTGGTATGATTTTGCCTCTGGTGGAGATATTAATTTCGACACACCGATTTATGGGATGGCGAATGGAACTGTAGTAAGAGCGGATCATGATTATGAAGAATATTCGTCACCTGAAGTAAGGAATATGGATTTACAGTTTACATCTAATTTAGGAGAAACACCAGAATATATATTTGATAAATTACGTGGAAGACAAGTTTGGGTACAATATCCAAATGGGGTTATGAGTCGCTTTGCTCATTTATCAGATATACCAGAAGAAATTCGAGTTGGGCAAACAGTTGATGAAAATACGATTATCGGTTATGTTGGGAATTCTGGTACAAGTGGTGCTGTAAATCAAGACTCAACGGAATTACATCTTCATCAAGACTTATTAATATATGGTGAGCTGTTTTGGAGACCTTTAGATCAAGATCAAGTAGTTAGTGTTCTTAAAAGTATTTTTAAAGACTAGATTTAATCTATATAGATAAATAAAGATAAGAACAGGCAAATAGCCTGTTCTTATCTTTTATAAAAGTACATTATCCTGCCATTAAATAAATGAACTTCAGCTTGGAGTTTTTTGCCTAAAAATTTACAAAACTCATTAGCCTTTCCTTTATCCCCATGTGTAGCACCTTCAGGCAAGATGACTTGAATATAGAATTGTAATGATTCATTACCATCACTATCTACTACCGTTTCTTGTCCTACTCCAAATACGATGTATTTATATCTAGGCACTCCGTTACTTTTCAAATATATCCAATTACCATCATTTTCAGGAACATCTGCTATTTGGTAAGGAAAAGCAGCTTCTCCATAACCCCAATCTAATTGATTTCCTGTTTTTGTTGTAATCGTTTGATAATATTTGAAAATATCTTTTAGTTCTTCTACAGTAATTTCTTGTTGTGTCGACTTTTTCACAAGCTTTATGTATGCGTGGTCGGACATAGACATCTACTCCCAACTATAAAACGTTTTCAATTTCACTCCTTATATTAGCATTACTCATTAAAGCTGACAACACAATAGAAATTAGGAAAAATGGCCGAAGGGGATTAACATCATGAAATTGAATAATACAGAATACAATATTATGAGAAGAATTAATAGTGAAAAATGAAATAAATGGAATAATAAAAATAAGGAATTAGTTAGTTTAGAATATGTTCATTTTGTATGGTTAAATGGGGGAAGATTATGGATAAATCAGCAATGCTAGATGAAATTAGACTCGACGTAGGACTTGTTTCGAATTATGCTAAGACACAATATGAATTTTACTATGGTATTATTCAAGCCTTCGGTAAATCCATGTTAAAGGGCCATAGTGCAGGAATTTATAAAACGAATGAAGGATATTTTGAATTAATTACGAGTGTGGGCGAAGATCTATATGAAGAAAGAGAGAAATTTGGTCAAGGTTATTTGAGTATATGTGCCATTAAGGGGCAGTTCTACACCATTCCTTTAGGAAGTCGTATCCGAATATTTGCTCCCTTTTATGAAGGTCATCATTTGATGGGAGTGTTAGTTTTTAATGTACCTCAATCAGAGTATATGATTACGGAAGAAGATAGGATATTTCTCCGTGAGATTTGTAGGCATATTGAATTACATCAAGGTCAATATAGTAGGTAGGAAATTAATAATTCAAAATATTTTCACAATTTATACCAAGGCCCTATTGAACGCGAAGGGTTATTGAGTTATAATGATATTAGAATATTAAAAAAATTATCTTTTTAATTACTGGACATAACTATAAGTAAAAAGACGTCTCCTTTTTGTTTATAGTTGTCAATATATTTTTAAAAAAATTTGGAGGTGGACTAAATGAATTTGTTTGAGCGTTTATACGACGAGCAAGAAAATGTGAAAGTACAATTTATTGGGTTTACTACTGACGATGTTCGTTATGATTTTGGCATTGTCTATACAAACATGTTCTTTGGTAAACCTCTTGTGGTTTGCATGCAAACGGGCCGATCTGGACTACTTTGTGCTGATGATGTTAAGAATGTAGACCACATTCAAAAAGTGTTTCATATTAGATCTGCTAAAGAAGCAGAAGATTTAGCGACGTTTTTTGAACAAACGTTGCCGACAATGCCATTGGAGCCGCAATATTAATAAGACATACTAATTAATATAATAGGTTCGATAAGAGAGGCTGGCAAAAATAGTGCCGGCCTCTTAATAATTTATTAAGCGGTTCTTTCTTAAATAGTATAGTTGTTTGAAGTACATTAAACATAAAAAAATAAATGAATGTGTCATACAAATTCGTATTGACAATATGAATGTGTCATATTATTATAAGTACATAGAGATTATAGAAAACGGTTACAAATACATGAATGAAAATAAAGGGGATGGAAATTGTGGGAATTATCGTATGTCAGACTTGCAACACAACAATTGAACATTTCGAGGATGAAAAGGTAACGACTTTATACGCAAAATGCACAGGCTGTGCCAAATGTAAAGAAAAAGCAAAATAATATTAAATAATGAAATGAGGAACTCTGATAACAGAGTCCTCATTTTTTGTGTCTAACAAGTGTATCGATCGAAGAAGGAAACCTCCCAAGTTCCTCATTATTATAATAGATGACGATCGTTTGAGGCTCCCTCCCGTTTTTATCCCCGTATATCTAGAGTTAAGACTCAGACTTTCCAGCTTTGAGGAAATCGGGAATAATTAAATGAACAGAGACGTTGTTACCTCCTTAAAAACGTCTGTGGGACCCACGCCGTGTAGGCCCCTTAACTAATATTCAGTTGGTGATGAGGAAAACCCCTAGTGAATAAAGTTTCACTTTATTGTATTGGTCTTCTTTCTTTGATTACGCGAATTTGTTTAAAAGATGAGTCCTCAGGACCTTGTACTGGTAAACCAGCTTGAAGATTTTCATTAATATAATCAATATTTTCATCGGTAATTACTTCCCCTGGAATAAGAATTGGGATCCCTGGCGGATATACCATCACGAATTCAGCGATAATTCTTCCTGCAGAATATTCAAAAGGTATAACTTCGGTTTCTGAATAAAAAGCATCACGAGGTGTTAGAGCAAGTGTAGGACTATTTGGAACATAGACATAAGCGGTTTCTCTTTCTGCAATTTTTTCTTGATGAATTTCAGATAATTCACGTAAAGCATGAATGAGCGCTGACGTTTCCTTTTCTGTGTCACCGAAAGTGATGATACACAAGATGTTATATAAATCAGAAAGTTCAACTTCAATGTTATGTTGCTCGCGTAACCATACCTCAACTTCGTATCCTGTAATTCCTAAATCTTTAATTGAAATAATTAATTTGGTTGGGTCATAATCATGAGCAGCTTTTGAGCCTAATATTTCTCTTCCTACACAATACATTCCAGGAATTGTATTAATATCTTTTCGTGTATTTTGTGCTAATTGAATAGAATTTTCAATCATTGCTTTTCCAACAGTTGCTAATTGTTTACGAGCAACATCAAGAGAAGAAAGTAATAAATAAGATGTTGACGTTGTTGTTAACATACTAATAATAGCTTGCACTCGTTTAGGGGACACGAGCCCTTCTTTTACATTAAGAACAGAACTTTGTGTCATTGAACCGCCAAGTTTATGGACGCTAGTCGCTGCCATATCAGCACCTGCTTGCATCGCGGATAAAGGTAACTCATCATGAAAGTGAATGTGAACCCCGTGGGCTTCATCTACAAGTACAGGAATGTTAAATCGGTGTGCGATGTTTACAATTTCTTTTAAATTAGCAGATACGCCAAAGTACGTTGGATTAATTACGAGTAATCCTTTTGCATCTGGATGTTGTCTCAATGCTTTTTCTACTGATTGGGTAGTAATGCCATGGGAAATGCCTAAATGCTTGTCAATTTCAGGATGAATAAAGATTGGGTTAGCTCCTGAAAAAATAATGGCAGACATGATTGATTTATGAACATTCCGCGGTACGATAATTTTATCTCCAGGTCCACACACACTCATAATCATTGTCATAATTGCCCCACTTGTACCTTGAACAGAAAAGAAAGTGTGGTCAGCACCAAATGCTTCTGCAGCAAGTTCTTGAGCCTCTTTAATAATTCCATGTGGGTGATGTAAATCATCTAGTGGTCCGATATTTATTAAGTCTATCGATAAGGCATTTAAACCTATAAACTCTCTAAATTCTGGGTCGATTCCATTTCCTTTTTTATGGCCAGGAATATGAAATTGAATAGGGTCTTTTTTAGCGTGATTTTTTACTCCTGAATAAAGGGGAGTTAAATGTTGTTGCGACAACCGATTCACCTCTTCTATCTTCTAATTGCAAGTTGTCACCTTGCACATAAAACAAGATTGAGTATATCAAAAATCAAGTGAAAATCAATCAAAATTTTACGTTTTTCATCAATGGTTATCGATATTTTTTGTAGGGTTTTCCAAAGTGCGTGTCGAAATAAAAAGAGACGGCTTTTATTATTCAATTTGATCAATTCTATATTAGTTTGTTTATTGGAAGAAATGATATACAACATAAGGAGGAATTCAGGTGAATTGGGAAACGAAAGTAACAAAGATGCTAAATATTAAATACCCCATTATTCAAGGTGGATTAGCCTATTTAGCATATTCGGATTTGGCAGCAGCAGTATCAAACGCAGGTGGTCTAGGTCAAATAACAGCAATGTCTCTAAGTACTCCAGAAGAGTTAAGAAAAGAAATTCAATCGGTAAAAAAGAAAACTGACCTTCCATTTGGAGTGAATTATGCGATTGGTCAGCATGGAAGACCATTTGAACATATGTTGGAAGTTGCCATAGAAGAAGAAGTGCCTGTAATTACAATGACAGGTGGTAATCCTGCACCCATTTTTGATATGCTTAAAGGAACGAATACAAAGAAGCTCGTTTTAGTTGCTGCAAGAAGACAGGCTGAAAAAGCGGAAGAGCTTGGTGCAGATGCAGTAATGGTAGTTGGACAAGAAGGTGGTGGACACCTTGGAAGGTCTGATACAGGTACGATGGTCCTTATTCCACAAGTTGTAGATTCTGTGTCTATACCTGTAATTGCTTCAGGCGGGATTGGTGATGGTAAAGGAATGATGGCTGCACTTGCTTTAGGGGCAGAAGGAATTGAAATGGGAACACGTTTTATTGCGACAGAAGAATGTATTCATGCACATGAAGTCTATAAACAAAGACTCGTTGAAGCTAGTGAAATGGATACGGTAGTGATTAAGCGCTCAATCGGTGCGCCAGCAAGGGCAATAAAAAATGAATGGACCGATAAAATCCTTCAAGCCGAAGAAGTAACGCCAACATATGAAGCAATAAAAAACTATATTAGTGGAGAAGCTAATATGAAGTATATCTATGAGGGCAAGGAGTCTGAAGGCTTTGCTTGGGCTGGACAAGTAATGGGGAGAATTAAAGATGTACCATCTGTTCAAGAACTATTTGATCGCATGATGAAAGAAGGAGAAGACATTCGATCGAAATGGAGCAAATAACCTTAAAAAAGGGTGAATTATTAATATGGATATGCCAATGTCCTTAGATTGGAGTAAAGAAGAGGTAATTGATATTATGGCTTTCTTTCAAGCGGTCGAAGACGCTCACGGAAGTGGAGTAGAACGAGCAAAATTATTATCACTATACCGGCGCTTTAAGGAGATTGTTCCTTCAAAGAGCGAAGAGAAACAGCTATTTAAACAATATGAGCGAGAGTCTAGGGTTTCTTGCTATCATGTAATAAAAAAAGCAAAAGAAAATGAAGAGAATCCAAAAATAAAAATGTAAAGAAAAATATAAAAGCCAAGCGTTTGCTTGGCTTTTATAAATGTTCTAAACACACATCGTATAGTCTATTTGTGAACAGGGGTAGTTAATCGATAAAGTGGTGAGAGTGTTGTAAATGTCTTATTTATTTTTTGAATTAGTTTTTCGCCGTCTGAGATGACTGGATCATTTCGATCAATATGTATTCCACATAAAATTTCAGCTTTTTTAACATCACGTAGGCGTTCAAATAACGCTTGTAAATCAGCTTCTCTATGAGAGGTTGCTTCAGGTTTTGTATGATCGCCAGACCAAACAAAATGATCAGGTATTTGTTGTTGGACGTTTTTTATTTCTGATAATAATTGCTCAGCAAATTGTTGCTTGATTGGGCATTCGTAAATAACAGCAAACCAGACAAATAAATGCGTCTCAAACAAGCCAATTTGAAAATGAGGGAGCATTTTATACCCTCGATTGCTATTTGCAATTGCGACCCAAGTGTCTTTCGGTGGGTTTACTTTTCTTCTTGCATGTTTTGCGACATGATAAAACATTTCATCACCAACTAATGATGATAAAGTCGGTGCAAAATGATGACCTAATGCTTCTAGTTTAGGACGAATTTTCTCCTTTAGTTGATCCATTCGAGGTTCTAATCCTTCAATTATAAAAACATCAAAGTCTTCTTGGGTAAATCCAGTAAATGACATACAAATCACCTTCAAAGTTATTTTTTCATTAGTTTACCACAAATATTAAATCGGTTGTGCCATTTTGCAGTGTACCCTCATATGCTATAATAACAAATCAATAATCTGAAAATTCGGTTAAATCATTTTTGGACCCGGTTTAAAATTAATGGAATTTTAAGGGGTGTGTGTTTCTATGGAACAAGTAATCCAAGCGTTCAAACGAAGGGATGCAGAAAAAAGAATCCCAGTCCTCCGTCTAGAAATTGATTATGAGTTAGCAACTCTTCACGATGCAATGTTAGTAGAAGATTTAGAGGTAATAAACAAATGCAAGAGTAAGCTGAAAAAACTTAGTCAAGAATTACTATTATTAGAAGCGTAAACAATCATAGTAGTGCGGATCGATACGGTCCGTACTTTTTTGTGTTTTATATTGATATTCTTTAAAGGGTTAAAGTAACATTGTTTATTTTTAATATCTGTAATTTAGAATTTAGTCGTTGACTCTTTGAACTATGTATACGTTTTCTATCGTGTTCATCCATACCTAATTATAGTATTCTTAATCTTTAGAATTTGTTCATGAATTTTGCCTTTTCTTGAAATGATTATTTGTGTCATAATAAAATGAGTTTACTTGCTGTAGTCAAATAGGGGGTCTATTTTTAATGAATGAATATGATTGGCATAAAATAAAGGAATTGGCGATCACATGGGTAAAGGAAGCAAGTAATCAATTAAAGGCATCATTAGAAGAAACAATACATGTTGAAACAAAGTCTAGCCCTGATGATCTTGTTACTGAAATGGACCGTAAAATAGAACAATATTTCCTTCAAAAAATTCAAATGAACTTTCCGAATCATGCCTTTCTAGGAGAAGAGGGTATTAGTAGTGAGGAATTTGATAATCGTGATACAATCTGGATTATTGATCCCATTGATGGGACGACGAACTTCGTTCATCAACAATATAATTTTGCTATCTGTGTCGCCGTTTACCATAAAGGGGAAGGGAAGGTCGGTATCATTTATGATGTCATGAATGATGAGTTGTTTCATGCAGTGGCAGGGCAAGGTGCATTTAGAAATGAAGAGCGATTAGAATCTTTAGCCCCTGTGAAGGTGGACAAAGCAATTATTGGACTGAATGCGCGATGGCTTCTATATAAAGGTAAAGCGTTTCAACCTATAGTTGTCGATTTAGTCCGACAAGTTAGAGGGGTTCGCTCCTACGGTTCTGCTGCTTTGGAAATGGCATATGTAGCATCTGGACGCTTGGACGGTTATATTAGTTTGAGATTATCCCCTTGGGATTTTGCGGCTGCCCTCGTCTTACTTAATGAAGTAGGTGGATGTTATTCTACTTTTTATGGTGAGCCTTTAGCTATCTTAAAAGCAAGTTCAGTATTTGTAGGTAAACCGCAATTTCATGACGTTGTCATACGTAAATTTGTACAAAAAGAATTAAATTCATGAAATTAGGATGTGTTAGTCCTTATGATATTGTACCTACCTATGGCAACCGTATTAAACTGCACGGAATAATACATACCGAGTAGAAAATGGACGTAATTGGTGTGTTTGTGTAACATCGGCAAGTAAAAATGAAAAAAAGTCGGTAGAGTTTATGATACTCTACCGACCCTTTTTATATTTCTTCGGTTTCTCTAAGTTTCTTTTTTAGTGAGAAACCAATTCCGCAAGCAGCTGTAATGCCAATTAGTGAAAGTAAGCCGATAAAAATACTACGTTCAGCGATTGCAACACCTATAGCCATAATACCGATCACGGTTACAATAGCAAGCGTTAAAAAAAGTACGTTTTCTTTTTTCACTCTATTTCCCCCTGATTTATTTAATCAATTCATAAGTAATTCTATTTTACCTTGAATTGGACAAAAGAAAAAGGCAAAGAATATGACAATATAGTTAAACATCATCGAAATAGTGGAATATTTATATATATTTCATGATAAGTTATCTCTTAATTTTAATTTGTGATATAATTAGACAGTTATATTAACCTGTAAAAGGATAGGAGCGTTTATTTAGAATGAAATTACGTGAAGATATTAGAAATATAGCCATTATTGCCCACGTTGACCATGGAAAAACGACGTTAGTAGACCAACTACTAAAACAATCAGGAACTTTCCGCGAAAATGAACAAGTTGACGAGAGAGCAATGGATTCAAATGCCATTGAAAAAGAGAGAGGCATTACGATTTTAGCAAAAAATACAGCGATTAATTACAATGACAAGCGAATTAATATTTTAGATACACCTGGTCACGCTGACTTCGGTGGTGAAGTTGAACGTATTATGAAGATGGTAGACAGTGTCTTATTGGTGGTCGACGCTTATGAAGGTACGATGCCACAAACAAGATTTGTTTTAAAAAAAGCATTAGAGCAAAAGTTAAGTCCGATTGTAGTTGTGAACAAAATTGATAAACCTTCTGCTCGTCCAGTAGAAGTCGTTGATGAAGTTGTTGACTTACTAATCGACTTAGGGGCAGATGAAGATCAATTAGAATTCCCTGTTGTTTATGCTTCTGCTATTAATGGAACAGCTAGTGAAAATGCAGAGCAGCAAGATGAAGATATGACTTCTTTATTTAATGCAATAATAGAACATACGCCTGCTCCTGTTGATAATAGTGATGAACCGCTTCAATTTCAAGTAACGATGCTTGACTATAGTGACTACTTAGGTCGTATCGGAATTGGGCGAGTTTTCCGTGGAACGATGGAGGTCGGTCATCAAGTAGCATTAATGAAACTAGATGGATCAGTTAAACAATTCCGAGTAACAAAAATCTTTGGTTTCTTAGGCTTAAAAAGAATCGAAATCCAAAAAGCAAAAGCTGGAGATTTAATCGCTGTTTCGGGAATGGAAGAAATTAATGTTGGTGAAACAGTATGTCCTGTTGATAAACAAGAAGCGTTACCAATTTTACGAATTGATGAACCGACATTACAAATGACCTTCCTAGTTAACAACAGTCCGTTTGCGGGTCGTGAAGGAAAACATGTAACAAGTCGTAAGCTAGAAGAACGTTTGAAATCTCAGCTTGAAACAGATGTTAGTCTTCGTGTTGAAGATACAGATTCACCTGATGCATGGACAGTTTCTGGTCGTGGTGAGCTTCACCTTTCCATATTAATTGAGAACATGCGTAGAGAAGGGTATGAATTGCAAGTATCGAAACCAGAAGTAATTATTCGTGAAATTGACGGAGTGAAGAGTGAGCCAGTTGAACGAGTTCAAATTGATGTTCCAGACGAGTATACTGGTTCTGTTATGGAATCACTTGGAGCACGAAAAGGTGAAATGATCAATATGACGAATAGTGGCTCAGGTCAAGTTCGTTTAGAGTTCATGGTTCCTGCACGTGGTCTTATTGGGTATACGACTGAGTTTCTATCGCAAACGCGTGGTTATGGTATTATTAACCATTCATTTGATTCTTACCAACCTATGATTCAAGGTCAAGTTGGTGGTCGTCGTCAAGGCGTGCTCGTTTCTATGGAAACTGGAAAAGCGAGTCAATATGGAATTATGCAAGTTGAAGATCGTGGACAAATTTTCGTCGAACCAGCAACGGAAATTTATGAGGGTATGATTGTTGGAGAACATAATCGTGAAAATGACATAACAGTTAACATTACAAAGGTGAAACAAGCAACAAATATCCGTTCTGCTAATAAAGAACAAACAGTGAGTATGAAGAAGCCGCGTATTTTATCATTAGAAGAAGCGCTTGAATATTTAAATGAAGATGAGTACTGTGAAATTACGCCAGAATCAATTCGCCTTCGTAAAAAGGTCTTAGATAAAAACGAACGGGAACGAATTATTAAAAAGAAGAAGTTGGCTAATCAGTCTAATTAAATAACATACTACTCATCTTGAAAGGGAGAGGATCAGTATGGAAGAAAGACCTGAAATTGATATTGAGGCATTATCATGGTTACCACGAATAGTTGCTGAAAACCCACAAATGGGTCTTTGGGTGTATTTGGCTATTGTCGCCTTATCGATCTTAGTGTTTAACCTGGGATTTGCTCGTAAGCTTCCAGTTTTAAAGTTAGTTATAGTTTATGTGGCACTTTTCGTCGGCTGTATTATCATGTTTTTCTTAGCTTTAATGGGAGCTCCAATTATTGAGGTACTGTTAATTTCAACGGTAATTCTAGGTATTTATAAGTTAAGAATGCTGCAAAGAAAACGTGAAGAGGCAAGAGGGTAATTACGATGAACCTGCAAGATGCATTATATAATTGGTTATCCATAAAAGTAGTTCATGAAGCTAGAACTGATGATAAAGCAGCTTTAGATACGTATGAATTTTTCACGACGATCTTAACGGAAGACCATCGATTAGAAAATATTGAAGTTGAAATTGTAGATCCGATGTATATTGTTCATTATGTGAAAGAAGGACAACAGGAACAAAAACAATTTCCTATTGATCTAATTGAAGCATTATTAGAGCAAATTCAATCAGAACCAAAATATAATTAAGAAAAGACTACTGAGAAATTTCTCAGTAGTCTTTTGCTATGAGGCTCATCGTAGTGTCTAGCAACAGGCTCTAGCTCCTCGAGGTCAAATAACCTGTCAGGACAAAAGTCAAAGAGCGGACTTTAGCCTGCCAGAACATTAGCTTGTCGGAGCTACCCAAGAGCCTTTTGCTTTTCGTAGTGTCTAGCAACAGGCTCTAGCTCCTCGAGGTCAAATAACCTGTCAGGACAAAAGCAAAGAGCAGACTTTAGCCTGCTAGAACATAGCTTGTCGGAGCTACCCAAGAGCCTTTTGCTTTTCGTAGTGTCTAGCAACAGGCCCTAGCTCCTCGAGGTCAAATAACCTGTCAGGACAAAAGTCAAAGAGCAGACTTTAGCCTGCCAGAACATTAGCTTGTCGGAGCACCAAGAGCCTTTCGCTTTTCGTAGTGTCTAGCAACAGGCTCTAGCTCCTCGAGGTCAAATAACCTGTCAGGACAAAAGTCAAAGAGCGGACTTTAGCCTGCCAGAACATTAGCTTGTCGGAGCAGTCAAGAGCCTTTCGCTTTTCGTATCACCAGTCGTTTTCTGTTTTTTTTGGTCTGTATAATCGAAAGTTTCCAGAAGCTTTTCTTTCTTCGGTTCGGTCTGATATACGGTCTGCACATTCATTACACAAATAGGTATGAATAGGCCGATTTCGTAGCTTTTTAGCTAATGGACTAAAGTCTTCTATTTTGTCAATCTTATCACATATAACGCATTTAACTCTCATTTTTCACCTCACAAAAGACGATTTTCAATACTTTTCTCCATTGTATAAGAATACCATTTTATTTATTAAAAATAAAAAAGACTTATTTTGCAGGCAAGGCACTTACTTCACATTCTATTATTTTAACGGTATTTTAAGAAAAAATAAATGAAAAATAAAGCATATATGTTTGAACTGCGATTAAAAATAGGTATAGTATACATATTATGATATTAAGTGGAGGGATTTTATATGGGAAACCAAGTAGAGCCTAAATTAACGGAAGAACTATTACCACTATTACAATCGGAGCGTTTTGTCACTCTAGCTACAGTTGATTATGAGACAGGTACACCAAATGTAAACGCAATTTCTTGGGTTTTTGCTCCTTCTCAAGAGAAAGTACGTTTCGCAGTAGATAATCGTTCAAGAATTGTTGAAAATATTAATAAGCATAATGGTGTAACTTTAAATCTGATAGGGAATGGATCTACATATTCTATAGTTGGCGACGCAGCTGTAATTAAAGAAAAGATGGATAATGTTCCTTTAAAGCTCGCTTTAGTAGAAATTACGATAAAAGAAGTTCGTGATGTGATGTTTTATGGCTCTCGAATTGCTGTTGAGCCTAAGTATGAAAAAACATATGATGCAACTGCTGCAGCGAAATTAGATAATCAAGTAATGGAATCAATGAAACAAGCTTAGTCCTTAGACTAAGCTTGTTTTCTTAGTGCGCCCAGCATGGGTGCAATCTATAGGGTGAAAGTCCCGAACTGTGAAGGCAGAAGTAGCAGTAGCTTAACGCAAGGGTGCCTGTGGTGACGCAGGATCTGAAGGAAGCGAGCGGCAAACTTCCGGTCTGAGGAACACGAACTTCATATAAGGCTAGGTATCATTGGGTGAGTCTGCTAAACAAGACAAAGTCCTTTCTGCCAAAGGTGATACAGAGTAAATGAAGCAGATAGATGGAAGGAAAGATTGTACTCTTACCTGGGGAGGTCTGACTGATAAGCCGAGCACACTCGGTAACCTATTTAGCGATAAATAGCTGAACAGTCAGAAGTCAGCAGAGGTCATAGTACTCGACTAGCTTAAGATAGTCGAGGAAGGGCCGAACATTTAGGAAGAATGTGCGCTAGGCGTTCATTGTTTATGATGATACAGACAATCCAAATTGGACTTACTTAAAGGAGGAAACGGTGAATCCCGTGGGGGACTTTAAGAGGGTGGAATAAACAATGGCACAAATAGAACGGACATTCACGCGAGAGGATGTATCGAAATGATGAAACAACTGTTGTCACGGGACAATCTGATTTCGGCTCTAAAGCGGGTCGAAAAGAATAAGGGTAAGCACGGTGTAGATGAAATGCCTGTAAAATCCCTACGAGCACATCTTCTACTTAACTGGGACGACATCCGAAATTCAATTAAAGACGGAACCTACGAGCCTATGCCAGTCAGGCGGGTCGAAATCCCGAAACCGAATGGTGGCATAAGGTTACTAGGCATTCCTACCGTGACCGATCGTCTCATCCAACAAGCGATTGCCCAAGTCTTAACCCCGATTTATGATCCAACCTTTTCTAAACATAGTTATGGTTTCAGACCAAGAAGAAGAGCCCATGACGCTGTAAAGGAAGCGAGGGCATATATAGAGGAAGGGTACAGATGGGTGATAGACATGGACTTAGAAAAATTTTTCGATAGAGTGAATCACGATATGCTTATGGGTCTTTTGGAGAAAAGAGTCCATGATAAAACGATTCTAAGGCTAATTAGAAAATACTTAGAATCAGGAATCATGATAAACGGTGTGGAAGGTATCAGCGAAGAAGGTGTCCCGCAGGGCGGGCCGTTAAGTCCGTTATTATCTAATATCATGTTAGATGAACTTGATAAGGAACTGGAAAAGAGAGGGCACAAGTTTGTCAGGTACGCAGATGACTGTGCGCCACGAAAGTGTGCGTGAGTAGCGAGACTACTCAAAGCAACTATGCTGTACAAATGATGACGGTGGGCCCGTCGGAGTCGCCATACAGGTGGAGATTTCAAACTACCTTAAGGTGCTGTAGTCAAAAGCTATGGTATTGAGCGTTAAGGAAAAGGCAGTCAATAACTGTCAAGTGCGTGTTATGGAGATGAATGGTCATGTGAACCACTTACGGAAATGTCGAAAGCGTAGAGACTCCATCAAAACTAGGGGGTAGTCGTTAACTTAGGATGAGCTTAGAGGAAACCTGTTTACTGTCTAAGTGGTGGGCGGCATAAAGGTGGCATGAACATAACACAGGCGTTTGTACGGAACGTGGGAACCTACGGACTGATGTTAAGGGAGTATTTCAAGTGGAAGACCCACAAGAAAAGAGTACCGATGCAGTCATAGGGGCAGATTGGGTTGTAGTAGTTATGAAACTTCTGTAATAGAAGCGGAGCAAAGAACCCGAGTTATTCAGTTTCAAAGATAGGTCAACTTTGAAAGGAGGAGGAACCTATGCGAGAAACAAAACCGTTTAGTATTTCAAAGAATGCAGTTCTGACTGCATTTGAACGAGTAAAAGCCAATAAAGGGACATACGGGACTGATGAACAGTCTATTGAAAGTTTCGAACTAGACTTGAAGAATAATCTGTACAAACTATGGAATCGTATGTCCTCAGGAAGCTATTTTCCAAAACCAGTAAAAGCAGTAGCTATTCCCAAAAAGAATGGTGGAACAAGAACACTTGGAATACCTACAGTCGAAGATCGAGTGGCACAGATGGTTGCGAAACTATATTTTGAACCAACAGTGGAAAAATTGTTTTATGAAGATTCTCATGGATACCGACCAAACAAATCGGCAATCCAAGCGATCGAGGCTACAAGGAAAAGATGTTGGCGAAAAGACTGGGTGCTAGAGTTCGATATTAAGGGACTGTTTGATAATATCCGACATGATTACCTCATTGAAATGGTAAAACGACATACAAATCAAGAATGGGTCATCTTATATATACAAAGATGGCTAACTACCCCTTTTCAAATGGAGGACGGGACGTTAGCAGAGCGAACTTCTGGCACTCCGCAAGGAGGAGTCATCAGTCCAGTTCTTGCGAATCTATTTCTTCATTATACATTTGATGATTTTATGGCGAAGGAATTTCCAAGTATTCCTTGGGCAAGATACGCCGATGATGGAATAGCACATTGTACTTCATTGAAACAAGCAAAATATCTTCAACGAAGACTGGAAGAAAGATTTCAATTATTTGGATTGGAGTTGAACTTGGAGAAAACGAAAATTGTCTACTGTAAAGATGATGATAGACAACGGAACTATCCGACTATTACTTTTGATTTTCTCGGATACACATTTCGACCAAGACACTCAAAGAACAAATATGGAAAATTCTTCACAAACTTCTTACCAGCTATTGCTGATAAGGCAAAGAAAGCAATCAGAAAAGAAGTGAGAAGTTGGCGATTACAGCTCAAAGCAGATAAAACTCTGCAGGATATTTCCAACATGTTTAATAAGAAAATCCAAGGATGGATTAATTATTATGGACATTTCTATAAATCAGAAATGTATAGTGTATTGCGTTACATCAATAGCTGCTTGGTAAAATGGGTTCGCCGAAAATACAAGAAGCGAAAACATCGAAGAAGAGCAGAATATTGGTTAGGAGCTATTGCTCGGCGAGAACGCAAATTATTTGCGCATTGGAAATATGGATTACTACCGGCAATGAATAATGGGAGCCGTATGAGCTGAGAGGTTCACGTACGGTTCTGAGAGAGACTGAGGGGGAGGTTCCCTCGGTCTACTCACTGTAATATCTACGTGAAAACACAGAAGTCAGGTCTACGAGTGAAGAGTTCCCTCACAACTTTCATTGAAAAGAAACTCAAGCTGAAAGTGAATGATGAGAAAAGCGCAGTAGATCGACCGTGGAAACGAAAGTTTCTAGGTTTCAGTTTTACTCCTCACCCGTCACCAAAGATCCGTATCGCCAAAGAGAGTATAAAGAGAGCGAAAAGCAAAATCAAAGAACTAACATCACGCTCACACTCCATCTCAATGGAAGAGCGTATTGAGAAGATCAATAAATACCTCGTTGGATGGTGTGGATATTTTGCCTTGGCGGATACGCCAACTCCCTTTAAACGCCTTGATGAATCACTGAGAAGAAGACTTCGGATGTGTTTATGGAAGCAATGGAAATTGCCTAAAACTAAAATAAAAAGGCTTATCTCTCTTGGAGTTCCCAAGGAGAAAGCTTATGAATGGGGTAATTCCCGCAAGAAATATTGGCGCATCTCGAACAGTCCTGTTTTAAACACGACGCTTAACCTAGAGTTTTGGCGAAATAAAAAGCTGAAAAGTCTAGTAGACAGATATAACCACTTACGTCATACCTAAGTGAACCGCCGTATACGGAACCGTACGTACGGTGGTGTGAGAGGTCGGGGGTTAGTCACCCCCTCCTACTCGATTAAGAACTAATTTTTGATTTCCTGATTTATAAAAAGGAGAATTGAAATCAGAGGTAGAAGTTGTATTATATATTGCCTTATTCTTTATAAAGAATAAACATGTCTAATTTAAATAAGGAATGATGACTGAATTTTCTTCTATCTTGGGCTCCATTATCATACAACTATACTATAAGCCATGTTCGCTTAGCTAACGGATTCATTCTAACGTGCATAGAATGATTATAAGTAATGTTGACAAATGAACTTTTAGTCAGGAGGCGCAAATATTGAATAAAGTTTACGTCTTGGATACGAATGTATTACTACAAGATCCTCATGCGATTTATGCTTTTGAAGATAATGAAGTTGTCATACCAGCGGTCGTGTTAGAGGAAGTAGACTCAAAAAAGCGTTATATGGATGAGATTGGCCGCAACGCTAGGCATTTCTCAAAAATGATGGACAGCCTAAGAGGAAAGGGAAAATTGCATGAAGGAGTTGTTATTGAAACAGGTGGTAAGGTACGAGTTGAACTTAACCATCGCTCATTTCAAAAATTAAAAGACTCATTTGCAGAAATGACAAATGATAACCGTATTATTGCTGTTGCTCTTAATTTAATGATTGAAGAAAAGGAAAAGGAGTATGGCAGAGAAGTTATTCTTGTTAGTAAAGATGCGTTAGTCCGCGTAAAAGCAGACGCCTTAAAAATACCATCAGAGGATTATTTGAGTGATCGCGTAATTCAATTTAATGATGTCTACCCTGGTTATGTAGAAGTGTATGTTGAAAAAGAGATCGTCAATCAATTCTTCGTTGATAATGAGATTGCTATTTCAGAATTAGCGAAGCACCCCTTTTATCCTCACCAATTCATTATTATGAAAGATGCGCTCGGAGGTTCCAGTTCAGCTTTAGGAAAAGTTGAACCTGATGGAAAAAAAGTAAAACCATTTCAAGTTGACCCTGATCAAGTTTGGGGGATTAAAGCAAGAAATGTACAACAAAAAATGGCTCTTGAGCTCCTTCTCAGACGAGATATCCCGTTAGTAACATTAATTGGGAAAGCAGGAACAGGAAAGACCTTGCTATCTCTAGCTTCAGGTTTACTCCAGACAGAAGACTTAGGTTTATATAAAAAGTTATTAGTCGCGAGACCTGTCATTCCTGTAGGGAAAGATATCGGCTTTTTACCAGGTGAAAAAGAAGAAAAACTTAGACCGTGGATGCAGCCAATTTATGATAACTTAGAATACCTCTTTAATACTAAGAAGCCAGGAGAATTAGATCAAATATTAGCTGGAATGGGTTCCATTCAAGTAGAAGCATTAACATATATACGTGGTCGAAGTATACCAGATCAATTTATTATCATTGATGAGGCTCAGAATTTAACAAAGCATGAAGTGAAGACCATTCTTACTCGAGTTGGTGAACGAAGTAAAATTGTTCTTATGGGAGATCCAAAACAAATTGATCATCCATATTTAGATGAATATAATAATGGTTTAACCTACGTGGTGGAAAAGTTCAAGGATCAAACGATTAGTGGGCATATTAAGCTTGAAAAAGGTGAACGCTCTGGGTTAGCTCAGCTTGCTGCAGATTTACTTTAAACTTTAACGATGAAATATGGAATAAGGCTGACAATGTCAGCCTTATTTAAATGTAAATTGCTTAACGTTTTTTATAGGTTTCTCTTGATTTGATCCATCACCAAATAAAATGTGAACAGGGCCATCTGCTTTTAGTGGTTTACCAATATGTGAAAATTTTAATATAAACTGTTTGGCCATTTCAAGAGAAAAATTTTCTTTTTTACCATCTTGGGTTTCGACAATCAATTCTGAAACATCATCATAAAGCTGGGCATTATTAATAAACGGCAGAAATGGTATGCCGAACGTTCCATTCTCAAGTTCCTGACGCTTATATTTAATAACATTATCATTTGTTTGTTTTGGTGGTTCTGAGCCTTCTGTTATCTCTTTATCCCATTGTTTTGAGATCGCTTTTGTATATTTAGTTAACTCGTCTTCTTCCTCTCTAGGTAAATCAAAATATGTATTCAAATCAACCTTTCTTTCATCAAAGATCCATACGGATGGATCGATGGTTAAAGGATGGTTGACCTTACCATTAATAAATACTACAAATTCCATGTGTATCCCCCTTGTGCTTTTGACTATCCTAAGTATAAAGGGATAGTCGGATTTTGTCACATCGTGGCTACTAAAGGAGTGGAAATGGTGAATTGTTATCAAAAAGAAGATTTGATTAAAATGGTAGAAGACGCTAAACAGTTAACTCAGAAAGGGAAAGTTGCAGATTACATACCAGCTTTAGGTGAAGCAGATCCATCTACATTAGCTGTAGCTATATATAGTGGAGAGCGAGAATGTATCTATGCAGGGAATATAGATGAAGTTTTCACATTACAAAGTATTTCTAAAGTGTTAACACTGGCTCTAGCACTTATGGACCGTGGAGCTGATTACGTGTTCCAAAGAGTAGGGATGGAACCAACAGGTGATCCATTCAATTCTATTTCTAAACTAGAATCGAGTGTTCCATCGAAACCTCTAAATCCGATGATTAATGCTGGGGCATTAGCAGTTACTGATATGTTGGTTGGAAACACGATAGAAGATAAACTTGAACGTTTATTGAATTTTATTCGTCAGCTAACAGGAAATGATCGTATAACCTATAATCCAGTTGTTGCTCAATCAGAATTTGAAACCGCCGACTTAAATCGGTCGTTATGCTATTTTATGAGACAACATGGTATTGTAGAATCTAATGTTGAACAACTAATCAATCTATATACGAAGCATTGTGCAATTGAAATGAACTGTAACGATTTAGCAAAGTTAGGATTTGTTATAGGAAATGAAGGAAGAGACCCTAATTCAGATCAAAATATTATTCCTTTAGAAATTGCGAGAATTGTGAAGACGTTTATGGTAACTTGTGGCATGTATAATGCCTCTGGAGAATTTGCCATTAAAGTAGGAATACCTGCAAAAAGTGGAGTGTCAGGTGGGATTCTTGGTTCAGTACCGCATGGAGTTGGAATTGGTATTTATGGTCCTGCACTTGACGATAAAGGGAATAGTATTGGTGGTTTAAGGTTATTAGAATTAATAGCAAAACAAAGTAATTTAAGTATTTTTTAACCTGTGATTTGTTATTTCAATTGTAAAAACTGTTAACAATAGGCATTATCGAGCAAAAGGGAGTTCCAACGTTTCTCGGTAAACTGAAGATTGAAAAAATGTGATAAATATCAACACTAAATATTAAAAACATAAGTCAGAATAAATTGCTGCTTTTTCTTCTATGAAAACCATTGCATTTTTTGATTATAGAATATACTATTAGAGTTAAGGCGCTTTATACTAACAATAAAATGATCTCAAGAGTTTTATGTTTAAAGGAGGGATCACGTTCTATGAACACGATGACAGGACATATCGAGAAAGCATATGCCCTTCTTAAATCGGATGCAGAAAAAATCCAAAAACTCATAGAAGTACAGATGGAGAATTTAACAATGCCTCAATGTCCTCTTTATGAGGAAGTTTTAGATACACAAATGTTTGGACTTTCAAGAGAAATTGATTTTGCGACCCGGTTAGATTTAATTGATGAGGAAACAGGTAAGCAAATTCTATCTGATTTAGAACGGCGACTTGCTGCATTACATGAAGCGACAACTAAGAAATAATAAAGAGACTGACTCAAGTAGTGATGTAGGCACTTCAAGTGGGAAATAGTTGCTAGTTATAATAAGCACTATAGTACTTGAGGAGTGTCTTTATCTATAGAGTCAGTCTCTTTTTTTGTTTAATTTAGAATATAAACTACATACAAAGCAAAAGGTATGATACTATAATAAAAATTGTTTGAAAGATTTGAATACAAGAATTATACTAAAAGTATGAATTTTATCATCGGATTATCTGGTTATCAGATGTTTGAAGGGGAATCAAAAAATAATACTCTTGATTTCCACTGAAAACATTTTTAAAATAGTAGAAACAAAACTGAAAATTCTTTCATTTGATCAGGGGGTTTATATGAACAGTTTAAAAAACATTAAGAAGGTATTAGTAGCAAACCGTGGAGAAATCGCCATTCGTATTTTTCGAGCGTGTACTGAACTTCATATACGCACGGTTGCAATTTACTCAAAAGAGGACACTGGCTCTTATCATCGTTATAAAGCAGATGAAGCCTACCTTGTAGGAGAGGGAAAAAAACCGATAGATGCCTACCTTGATATTGAAGGAATAATTGAGATTGCAAAACGTAATGGCGTTGATGCCATTCACCCAGGGTATGGATTTTTATCTGAAAATATTGAATTCGCGAAACGTTGTGATGAAGAAGGAATTATTTTTATCGGGCCAAAGCAAGAGCATTTGATGATGTTTGGTGATAAAGTTCAAGCTCGTCAACAAGCAATTCAAGCGAACATACCTGTTATTCCTGGTAGTGATGGACCCGTCAATAGTGTTTCGGACGTTATGGAGTTTGCTAGTCAGCATGGTTATCCATTTATTATTAAAGCCGCACTCGGTGGTGGCGGTCGTGGAATGCGAATCGTCCGTAGCGAGGGAGAATTACAGGAAGCTTATGATCGAGCCAAATCAGAAGCTAAATCAGCATTTGGTAACGATCAAGTGTATGTAGAAAAGTTTGTTGAAAATCCAAAGCATATTGAAGTTCAAATTTTAGCAGATGCACATGGGAATATTGTTCACCTTTATGAACGCGATTGTTCCGTTCAGCGTCGTCATCAAAAAGTAGTTGAGATCGCACCAAGTGTGTCTCTATCGGATGAGTTACGTGAACAAATATGTGATGCAGCCGTACAGCTTACGAAAAATGTAGATTATGTTAACGCTGGTACTGTAGAATTTTTAGTTAGTGAAAATTCCGAGTTTTATTTTATAGAAGTAAATCCAAGAGTACAGGTGGAGCATACCATTACCGAGATGGTGACAGGAATTGATATTGTTCAATCGCAAATTCTTATCGCGGATGGCGAAGAGCTTCATAGCCCAACTGTCGGTATTCCAACACAAGATAAAATCGTATGTAACGGTTATGCTATTCAATCTCGTGTAACAACAGAAGATCCAAGTAATAATTTCATGCCTGATACAGGTCGAATTAATGTGTACCGCTCAGGTGGTGGATTTGGAGTTCGTTTAGATGCAGGAAATGGTTTCCAGGGAGCTATTATTACGCCATATTATGACTCTTTACTCGTGAAAGTTTCAACTTGGGCATTAACATTTGAACAAGCTGCTGCCAAGATGCTAAGAAACTTGAGAGAATTCCGAATTCGCGGGATTATTACTAATATCCCATTCTTAGAGAATGTCGTTCAACATGAAAACTTTTTAACAGGACAATACAATACTTCATTTATTGATTCGTCACCTGAATTATTTGTGTTTCCTATTAAAAAAGACCGTGGAACTAAAATGTTGACGTTTATTGGTGAAACGATTGTTAATGGTTATCCAGGCTTAGAAAAAATGAAGAAACCAGTTCTTGATAAACCTGTTGTTCCAGGTGTTAAATACACAGATCCAATTTCACCAGGTACGAAACAAATTTTAGAAGAACGAGGAGCTGAAGGTCTTGCGAAATGGGTAAAAGAGGAGAAAAAGGTCCTCTTAACTGATACAACATTCCGGGACGCTCATCAGTCATTACTAGCAACGCGTGTACGTACACATGATTTAAAGAAAATTGCGGAGCCGACAGCAAGATTAGTCCCTAATTTATTTTCGGCAGAAATGTGGGGCGGGGCTACTTACGATGTTGCAATGCGTTTCTTACATGAAGATCCGTGGGAGCGACTCCTTACATTACGAGAGAAAATGCCGAATGTTTTATTCCAAATGCTTCTACGTGCGTCTAACGCAGTAGGATATACAAATTATCCAGATAATTTAATCCGTGAGTTTGTTGACAAATCTGCAGCGGCAGGGATAGATGTTTTCCGTATCTTTGATAGCTTGAACTGGGTTGAAGGTATGAAGTTAACGATCGAAGCTGTACGCGACTCAGGAAAAATCGCTGAGGCTGCAATGTGTTATACAGGAGACATTTTAGATTCGACGAGAAGTAAATATGATTTAGCATATTATACAAACTTAGCGAAAGAGCTTGAGCAATCAGGAGCACATATTCTAGGAATTAAAGATATGGCAGGGTTGTTAAAACCAGAAGCTGCTTATCAGCTCATTTCAACACTAAAAGAAACGGTTGATATACCAATTCACCTTCATACGCATGATACAAGTGGTAATGGATTATTTATGTATTCACGTGCGATTGAAGCAGGTGTCGATATCGTTGATGTTGCCATTAGTTCGATGGCAGGATTAACGTCACAGCCAAGCGCTAATAGTTTGTACTATGCATTATCAGGTTCAGACAGGCAACCTGACGTAAATATTGGTTCGTTAGAAAAATTAAGTGAGTTCTGGGAAGGAACAAGGAAATACTACAGTGGTTTTGAAAGTGGAATGAATGCACCTCACACAGAGGTATACGAGCATGAAATGCCAGGTGGACAATACAGTAACTTACAGCAACAAGCGAAGGCCGTCGGCTTGAAAAACCGATGGGAAGAAGTAAAGAAAATGTACCGAACTGTTAACGATATGTTTGGTGACGTTGTAAAAGTTACACCATCATCTAAGGTAGTTGGTGATATGGCCTTATACATGGTTCAAAATAACTTATCTGAAGAAGATGTATATGAGCGAGGAGCATCGCTTGATTTCCCTGATTCGGTTGTTGAGTTTTTCCAAGGGCAATTAGGTCAACCTTACCAAGGCTTTCCTAAGAAATTACAAGATATTATTTTAAAAGGAAGAGAAGCATTGACTTGTCGCCCGGGAGAATTAATGGATGCTGTAGATTTCGCTCAACTAAAAGAAACGCTTAATGATGAAATTGGTCGTGAAGTATCAGATTTTGATTTAATTTCGTATGCGTTATATCCAAAAGTGTTTATGGAATATGAGCGTTTCCGCCAACAGTTTGGAGATGTCTCTGTTTTAGATACTCCAACTTTCTTCTACGGTCTCAGACTTGGAGAAGAAATAGAGGTGGAAATTGAACAAGGGAAAACATTAATTGTTAAACTTATTTCAATTTCTAAGCCACAAGATAATGGGGATCGTATTGTTTACTTTGAATTGAATGGACAACCACGTGAAGTCATGATTAAAGACCAAGATGTAAAAACTTCTGTTGTGGTACGCCCTAAGGTAGATAAAGGCAATCTTAACCAAATTGGAGCTTCTATGCCTGGTACTGTCGTAAAAACATTAGTAACAAAAGGGGACAAAGTAAAGAAAGGTGACCATCTTATGATTACAGAAGCAATGAAGATGGAAACAACAGTTCAAGCACCATTCGATGGTGAAGTTGTTGATTTGTATGTAAAGAATGGTGAAGCGATACAAACAGGAGATTTACTAATCGAGTTATCGAAGTAATAAATACACAAGTAGGCTGACTCATAACATAATGTTAGGCATTGAACTCAACAATGCTGCATTATGAGTCAGCCTGTTTTCATTTTTTTTTATGTTTTTCCGAAAGAAGTCTCCCTCTTCAAACAACCAGTAAGGGTGGTAAGTGGTGGGTAGTTCACACTTCACATTTTAGTGTAATATGGTTAAATGACCTAATTGAAGAATGATAAGGAGTTGATGGAGTGGAGTTTAGGAAATTAACAAAAAATGATATGGATGAAAGTTTAAATCTATCTGAATTTGCTTTTCAGTACAAATTATCTGATGAAGAACGAACACATCGTCTAAGGGTGACTCGACCAAAGGATACGATAGGATGTTTTTCTGATGGTGAATTAATAGCGAAAATGACAATACTTCCTTTTCAAGTACGAATTAATGGTATTGACTATGAAATGGGTGGTGTGTCAGGTGTTGCAACATATCCTGAACATCGTCGAAGCGGTATAGTAAAGAAACTATTACATATAGGGTTAAAAGAAATGAAGGAAAAAGAACAATATTTATCCTATTTATTTCCTTTTTCAATACCGTTTTATCGAAAATTTGGTTGGGAACTTTTTGTCGACTATCAGAATTTAACATTAACTAGAGAACAGTTACCTCATTTTCAAAATTTTCAAGGAAAAATGAAGAAAGTAGATGAAAAATCATTAGAAGTCATACAAAAAGTGTATGATCAAAATGCATTAACTTATACAGGGATGTTAAAACGTAATAATAATTGGTGGAAAGATTGGGTTTTGTATAGAAAAGGAGGAAGAATAGCTGTCTATAATAATTCTATGGGGGTTCCCCAAGGCTATATAATGTACGAAGTAAAAGATCTGAAAATGACAGTCAAAGAGCTAATAGCTCTTGATGAGGATAGTAGAAGAGGACTATGGAACTTTATTTCAAATCATGACTCGATGGCAGAAGAGTATGTTATTCAACAGCTCCCTTTACATGAACCTTATCCTTATTGGTTGGATGATCCGAAAATAAAAAAAGAAGTCGTACCATACTTCATGGCTAGAATCGTTGATGTTGAGGCGTTTCTCAATCGTTATCCATTTAAAAGTAAAGCAGAGTGTTCGCTATTCCTTCACGTTTCCGATGAATTCGCGGATTGGAATGAAGCGACTTATCAAATTAAGTTTCAAAATTCTGGAAAAGTACAGGTAAAGAAGCATGAACCGAAAAATAAAGGGGTTTGTCAGCAAAAACCAAAGCGGGGAATTATTTGTGATATAAATGCGTTATCTACAATGTTTCTAGCTTATCAAAGTCCAACACAGCTATTACATACTGAACGAATTAAAGGATCAATGGATGAAGTAGAGTTGTTAGAACAAATTATTGTGAAGCAACCACCAGGTTTTATTGACTTTTTTTAATAGAACATTTCCTTAATAGCAAGAAAAAAACGAGGGAGGCTGGGACAAAACTCAGTAAATTGAATTAAAAAAGGCCCCGAGAACATTTTTTGTTCTCGGGGCCTCTTTCGTATGTATTTAAGTTTTTTCATTTTACAAAATAAAAAAAGGACAACCACTGATAAAATTAAAGTTCCTACACAATAACCATCGGAGGTGTGCCCTTATGTATAAACACTATAACATGAATCAAGTAATTTTGCCTTTAAATTTAGAAATGAAACTTCAAGAAAATGATATTGCACTTGCGGTTCATCATCTGGTAGAGCAGATTCCAGAAGAAGCCTTTGCTGGCTTCTTAAGAAAGACCGGGTGTCCTGCTTATCATCCGCGCATGATGATGAAAGTCATTTTATGTGCATACACACAATCTGTTTTTTATGGAAGGAAGATTGAATGCCTACTTAAAGACAGTATACGCATGATGTGGCTGGCTCAAGGTTATGAGCCAAGTTACCGAACAATTAATCGGCTCCGTGTTCATCCGGAAGTTAAAGAACTCCTCCGTAAGTGCTTTGTTCAATTTCGATGTCAAATTGTCGAAGAGAAGGTGATTGACAATGAAGCCATTTTTATTGACGGGACTAAGATTGAAGCCAATGCCAATAAATTTTCATTCGTTTGGCGAAAATCGATTGAAAAATACAGTGCCAGCCTGATCGAAAAATTTTAATCAATGAAAAATGGGAACAGCAAAAGAAGCGAATTCAACAGCTGCTTACAGAAGAGAAAACGGGTGAGATCTATGGCCAACGTAAGGTGGACGTAGAACCAGCTTTTGGATATCTGAAGGCTAATTTGCGTTTCACTCGAATGTCCGTGAGGGGCAACTAGAATGTCAAAAATGAATTAGGGTTTGCATTCATGGCGGTGAACATACGAAAGTACACCGCCATGGACGCCGATCAAGCATCGGATAATAGAATAAATCAACAGAAAAAGGGTTCCAATCATTTTATTTTTATGATTGGAACCCTTTTTTATTATTTTTGGCTAGTTATGTCCCAGCCTCGTTTTACATAGATTTAGTTATCTTTTTTTCTAGTTAAGACCATTGTTAGGTAGCATAATGTGGTAAACAATAAGGAAATAATTAGAGCATGTAACATAGCTGTAAATAGTGACGCTGCAGTAAATACGATAGCAATACCACTAACCAATTGGGCTGTAATGAATAATAGTGATAGACCGGCGCCCCATACAACCGAACGTTCATGGCGGTAATGTCGTAACACCCAAATGAACATTACCAAAATTACAAAGAATAACGCAATTCCTACGATACGGTGAAAATAGTGGGAACCGATAGGTCCTGTAAAACCTGGGAATATTTGACCGTTACATAGCGGAAAACCTGCACAAGCTAATGTTGCTTGAGTATGTTTGACATAAGCGCCTGTGTAGATAACTAAATAACAGTAAATGATGGCAAAAAATACATAATTTCTAAAACTTTTTGACACATTAGGTACAGGTACATTACGCTTGCCATCTTCAAATGCTAATACGGTTAGCAATACTACTGTAGCTAATGAAATGGCTGATATCCCGAAATGTAACGCAAGGATCGCTTTAGATTGACCGAATACAACTGCTCCAGCACCTAGTAAACCTTGGAAAATAATGAAGAATACTGCCATGATTGCTAAAAATTTAGTTTCTCTTAAGTGGGATAGTTTCTTCCATGCCCATATGGCAAAAATAATAATTAAAAGTCCCATAAACCCTGAAACAATCCGATGGCTATATTCAATAATCGTTTCAATTGCTGGAGATGTAGGGATGACTTCACCAAAACATAGTGGCCATGTTGCGCCACACCCTTCACCAGAACCTGTCTTAGTAACTAGTGCACCTTGCATCAGAACAATTAACATTCCAACTGATGTAATGACACCAAATATTTTTAAAAACCTATGCAATTAGTTCACCTTCTTTTCCTTCTTTTCATTTTGAGATAGATGTATTAAACTATATGAGGCTAATATTGATCTTAAAAAAAAAGAGCGGCATAGTCAATTTCTGAGGGATGAACATTTTATGTACACTTAAAAATGTGAAGATAGTGTGAAACTTTGGAATTTGATGAAACAAACTAGATTTTAAGATATAATGTGGTTATGACTCGATAGGTAAAAGATTATTATATTCTTAAAAGAGTCAGCCGTTCTCGAAAAGGGGGTGAAAAGGAGATGAATAAGACCAACACAGTGATAGAAGCTACGAATGTAATTACCACTGAATCAAGTCCTATGACTACATATCAACAAAAGTCATGGAAAGATTACCTTACTTTAGGGAAGATAGGGATTGTTACATCTAATCTTATCACTACATTTGCTGGTCTATTTCTAGCAGCAAAGTATTCGGGTATTAGCTTGACAGATAATCTTCATATCTTTGTTTTCGCACTAATTGGTGCAGCTTTGGTTATGGCTGGTGGGTGTACTCTTAACAATTTTATTGATAGAGACATTGATCCTGTAATGGAGCGTACTAAAGAGAGACCTTCTGTTAATGGAAGATTTCAAGCAAACCATATCCTTTGGGTAGGTCTTATCCAGTCAGCGATTGGTATAATGTTTTTAGCATTAACCAACTCAGTCGCAGCTGTGATCGGAATTTTGGGTTTGTTTGTTTATGTCGTTTTATATTCAATGTGGTCAAAACGCACTCACTCTTTAAATACTGTCGTTGGAAGTATTTCTGGTGCAGTACCTCCTTTAATTGGTTGGGCTGCCATTGACCCGAGCCTTCACACGTATGCTTGGCTGTTATTCTTTATCATGTTCTTTTGGCAACCACCACACTTCTTAGCTTTAGCAATGAAGAGGTGTGAAGAATATCGTGCTGCAGGTATCCCTATGTTACCTGTTGTTGCTGGTTTTGCAGTTACGAAGCGACAAATGGTTCTTTATGTAGCAATATTAATTCCAGTTTCATTAATGTTAGCTCCATTTGGTCTCGTATATACGATTGTAGCTGCAGCATTAGGAATAGGTTGGTTAATTTTAGGAATAGCAGGTTTTAAGATGAAGGATGATATAAAATGGGCACGATTGATGTTCGTTTATTCCCTTAATTATCTTACTATCTTGTTTGTTCTTATGGTCATTGTCCACATATAGAGAGAAAACTATGAGGGGAATAGTGACTGTAAAAATATAAAAACGTAGTATTCACTACAAAGCGAAAGTGAGGATTGATTGTCAGATGAGTAAATGGAAAAATGCATTACGTTTGCTTCCACTTACACTTCTTGTATTTTTTATGACAGGGTGTGGTGAAGCGAACCTTACTGCGCTTGATCCGAAAGGACCACAGGCTCAGTGGATTTATGACAAAATGCTATTGTCATTATTTGTCATGATTTTCGTGGCAGTATTTGTTTTTGCGATATTCTTTATTATTCTAATTAAATTTAGAAGAAAACCTGGCGATGATACGTATCCTAAACAAGTTCATGGAAGTACAACGCTAGAAATTATTTGGACAGCTATCCCTATTCTTCTATTAGCGATCCTAGCTGTACCGACAATTACTGGTTCTTTCATGATGGCAGATACAGAGCCTGAAGGAGATCACACAGTTCACATTAAGGTAACTGGTCATCAGTTCTGGTGGCAATTTGATTATGAAGATGAAGGCTTTACTGCTGGTCAAGATGTCTATATTCCAGTTGGTGAAAAAGTTATCTTTGAATTGCATGCGAGTGATGTACAACATTCATTTTGGGTACCAGCTCTTGGAGGTAAAATAGATAATATTCCAGGAATTACGAACCACCTATGGTTAGAAGCTGACGAGCCTGGAATTTATAAAGGGAAATGTACAGAGCTTTGTGGCCCTGAACATGCTCTTATGGACTTTAAAGTTATTGCTTTAGAACGTTCTGAGTATGATGCTTGGGTAGAAAGTATGCAAGCTAGAGCTGAGGATACTTCTGAAGTAGTTGCACATCAAGGTTATGAAGTATTTGAAACTCAAGGTTGTATCGGTTGTCACGCAATTGGCGGTATGGGATCTGATCTTGGTCCAGCACTGACAAACTTCGGTGAGCGTACTGTTGTTGCAGGATATCTAGAATACAATGATGAAAACCTTGAAGCATGGATCCGTGATCCTGAGTCTTTAAAACAAGGTAATAACATGCCAGCATATCCAGACCTTAGTGATGAGGATATGGCAGCGTTAATTGCTTTCTTAAAATCATTAAATGTACAAGAATAATAAAAATATTGAAAATAAGGAGGTTACCCTCATTGGCTACGACTACATTGGCTAATACAAAGTCAAAAAGTGTAATTTGGGATTGGTTAACTACTGTTGACCATAAAAAGTTAGGCATCCTCTACTTAGTAGCTGGTACGCTTTACTTCGTACAAGCTGGTGTAATGGCATTGTTAATGCGCATCCAGTTGATGTACCCAGAAAGTACATTTATGACTGGTCAAACTTTTAATGAATTACTTACAATGCATGGTACGGTTATGCTTTTCTTTGCAGCCACACCTTTGCTCTTTGGATTTATGAACTATATGATTCCATTACAAATAGGGGCTCGTGACGTTGCTTTCCCATTTGTAAATGCATTAGGTTTTTGGATTTTCTTCTTCGGTGCAGGACTTACTAGTATGAGTTGGTTTTTCGGCGGAGCACCAGATGCAGGTTGGACTGCTTATGTACCACTTGCAGGCCGTGAATATGCAGGTCTAGGTCTTGACTTCTATGTTTTAGGTTTACAGGTTGCTGGTATTGGAACACTAGTATCTGGTATCAACTTCTTAGTAACGATTATTAACATGCGTGCACCAGGGATGACAATGATGCGTCTTCCATTATTCGTGTGGACATCATTTATTACATCGATGCTAATTTTATTTGCTTTCACACCATTAGCAGCTGGTCTTGCTTTACTTATGTTAGATCGTATCTTTGGAGCACAGTTCTTCATTCCAGGTATGGGTGGTAATACTGTGTTATGGCAACATATTTTCTGGATCTTTGGGCACCCAGAAGTATATATCTTAGTACTTCCAGCATTCGGTATTATTTCTGAAGTAATACCTGCTTTCTCGAGAAAGCGTCTGTTTGGTTATACAGCAATGGTTTTCGCAACCATCATTATCGCTTTCTTAGGGTTCATGGTTTGGGCTCACCATATGTTTACAGTAGGTATGGGACCAGTTGCTAACGCAATCTTTGCGGTTGCAACGATGACAATTGCAGTACCGACGGGTATTAAAATATTTAACTGGCTCTTCACGATGTGGGGCGGTAAAATTACATTTAATACAGCAATGTTATTCGCATCTTCATTCGTACCAACTTTTGTACTTGGTGGGGTAACGGGTGTAATGCTTGCTATGGCACCTGTAGACTACTTGTATCATGATACGTATTTTGTAGTTGCTCACTTCCATTACATCATTGTTGGTGGTATTGTACTTGCATTATTTGCTGGTCTATTCTATTGGTATCCAAAAATGTTTGGACATAAACTAAATGAAAAACTTGGTATCATTATGTTTATTCTTTTCTACATTGGATTCCATTTAACATTCTTTATTCAACATTTCTTAGGTTTAATGGGGATGCCACGTCGTGTCTACACATACCTAGGAGATCAAGGTTTAGATACTTTTAACTATATTAGTACAATTGGTGCATTCTTTATGTCTGCTGCAGTTATTGTCCTTGTAATCAATATTGTATATTCTGCAGTAAAAGAAGAGCGTGTGGGTGCTGACCCTTGGGATGCACGTACATTAGAGTGGGCAACTGCTTCACCAGTACCTGAGTATAACTTTGCACAAACACCTCAAGTACGTTCATTAGATCCATTATTCTATGAAAAAATTCATGGTGATGGAAAAATGAAACCAGCTGAGCCAATTGCTCCTATTCATATGCCTAATGGATCTATCATTCCATTTATTATGTCTGTTGGTTTATTTATTCTTGGATTTGGTTTTATTATGATGAATATGGAAAACCCAATTGTTCCTCCATATGCGGTTGTTGCTTTAGGTGCTATCGTAACATTTGGATCAATGATTGCTCGCTCAGTAAAAGAAGATCATGGGTATTACATTCCAGTTGAAGAAATCAAAGAGAAGGAGGTAAGCTAATCGATGGGACACGCGGTAGATACTTCTAAAGGGCTTCCTCCTCATCCGGAGAGGGCAACACTCGAAGGTAAAAATAAGTTTTTAGGCTTTTGGTTCTTTTTAGGTGGAGAAACTGTACTATTTGCTACATTTTTTGGTACGTACCTAGGACTACGTAATGGAGTTGCTGATGGACCAACTGCAGCAGAAATATTCCAGTTACCATTAGTATTTATTATGACAATGCTACTTTTAACAAGTAGTTTAACGAGTGTACTGGCAATGTATGCCATGAAAAAGAATAAATTCAAGGCAATGATAGCATGGTTATGGGTAACAGTATTATTAGGACTTGGGTTCTTGGGAATGGAGATTTACGAGTTCTATGAATATTCAGTACACTACGGTTTAGGTTATACGACAAGTGCATTTGCATCATCATTCTATACATTAGTTGGATTACATGGTGCGCACGTTGTGTTTGGTTTATCATGGATCATCTGTTTATTAATTCGATACAGACGATCTGGTATTACGTTAACAAACGCTCCAAAATTCTATGTGGCCAGCCTATACTGGCATTTTATCGACGTAGTTTGGGTGTTTATCTTTACTGTAGTATATCTTATGGGAATAGGAGGTTAAGTTTATGGCAGACAACTTAAGTACTTCTTTTTCTAAAAGTGCAATGTCAGAAGAAGAGTTAAGGAAGACAAATCAGGAACAGAAAAGGCAAATAATTGCTTTTGCCTTAATGATTTTCCTAACATTATTAGCTTTTGTAGCTGTGGGAGCAGAGCTTATTCCAGCTTCATTTGCTATTCCTTTCATCTTAATCTTAGCTTTTATTCAGCTATTCCTTCAACTGCTTTACTTCATGCATTTGAAGGATAAGGATCATGGATGGGCAAATGCGTTTATGGCATCTGGTATGGTTATTGCAATTCCAGTGATTGCAGCATTAATGCTTTTAATTGGAGTAGTAAAGTACTAATTTGAAAAAAAGTCGGTTGTAATTTTTACAGCCGATTTTTTTTATTTTTTGGACGTTTCACTTTTTCAAAAGCAGTTGGTAATAATGGTTTATGTTGCTCTCGAACTTTTAATTGTTCAATGATTTGTAAAATAAGTCCGTGCAAATAAACCGTTATTTTGTCTAAATTTGTGTATAATAAGAGTGGCTTAGTATTATATAATATGGGAGTGAAACTAATGAAGGATTACGGTCAAAATACGATCAACGGACCGTCATTTAAAAAAAGAAATTATAAACCATGGATTATAGCGATTACCATTGTTATTAATGGCTTAGTTATTATTCTGTCAGGGTTACCTGGTATAGAAAATTTTGATTTATTCGATGTTAAGATATTACCGTTAATGAATGCCATCTTTAATAGTTTTACATTCATATTTTTATTTTTGGCCTTAATTGCAATAATAAAGAAAAATATAACATGGCATAAGCGATTTATTTACTTAGCATTTACAACCACTACATTGTTTCTTGTCACCTATGTTGGTCACCATTTTCTATCTGCGTCTACAACATACGGTGGGGATGGCTTTCTGAAATATTTTTACTATTTTATCTTAATTACTCATATTATTTTAGCTGCAGTTATCGTTCCTTTAGCTTTAACTACAGTTGCAAGAGCTTGGAATATGGAAAATGAAAGACATCGTAAAATTGCAAGGTGGACAATGCCTTTATGGCTATATGTAAGTTTTACAGGTGTATTAGTCTATATTTTAATCTCACCATACTATTAAATAAAAAAGAACTTCTGCAAATTAAATTTGCAGGAGTTCTTTTTATTTAGATTTTCACATTTAATTTAATAATCCCAGCTTCTTTTGCTGAAGTAAATGCAATGACGATTAAAGGTCCAATAATGAAACCAATCACTCCAAAAAGCATTAAACCAACATACATAGCAATTAAGGTTGCTAATGGAGAAAGGCCGATATGCTGTCCCATTACTTTAGGCTCGACAACTCTTCGGATAATTAATAAAACCCCAGCTAGTATTAATAATTGTGTCCCTAAGCTTATGTCGCCTATTAATAAATGAAATAAAGCCCAAGGACCTAAAATTGCAATTGAACCAATAATCGGTATAAAGTCAATGATCCATATAATAAAAGCCATTAGTAATGCTACTTCAGGAACAATAATTAGTAGGCCAATTAAAGAAACAATGAAAATAATAATACTTACTAAAAATTGTGCTTTAAAAAAGCCAGCAATCACATAAGATAGGCGAGAAACCATAAAATTGACTTTATCCGCAGTTTTTTCGGATAAATAAGAGTAGAGTTGTTGTTTTAATCTCGGTAGTTCTAATAAAAATAGAAAGAGCGCAATTAAATAGACAAGAAGGTTAACTAGAAAAGCTGGTATCGTGGTGATTAACGATGTTAAGTCACTAATTAAGTCCCGACTACTTAGTTCCAATCTAAGGTTATTTAATGTTTGTGTCACTTGCTGGTTAATTTCAAACACTACTTCTGGTGGCAAATCTTCGTACTTGTCTTCTAAATCTCGCTGAAATGTTAACCATGCGCGATTAATATCATTTATATAAGTAGGTAAATTTTCAGCTAATTGTACGCCTTGAGTTATTGCTTTGGTTACGATAAAGTAACCACTTAGCCCAATAAAGCATACAAATAAGGTAAATACAATCATTACGGCTAAGTTTCTTTTCATTTTTGTTTTCTCATAAAGAGCCTTTACAGCAGGAGATAGTATTAATGCTGTAAATAATGCTAATATCAGCGGTAAAGAAACAGGTAATATGAAATAACCTGCAATGATTAAGAGTATGACAGTAATTGCTATAATAATGTTTCGTTTAGTGAAAATGGCGGACAATTTCAAACCCCTTTCTAGCTTAAAGGCAACTACTATTATTATAGTACGAACGGAAAACGTTGAACAGACTTTGGAAAGGCTTTCTTAAAATATTAATTAATCATTCATAAAGGAGAATGATATTATGGCAAACCAAACGCTTGTAGGTGGTCAACTTTTTATAAAAGAGAAAGTTATCATCGATCTCATTTATTTTACGTTGCAGAAGCACTTTCCTTATATTAAACCATATAATGAATGGGTGAAACGAGTGAAAAGCTCATTACATCGAAATGAGAAAAACGGAATTACTGTAATTGTTGAGCAAAACTCACTAAAAATAGATGTATGCGTTTCTATATTGTATGGTACGGATATGCGGTATTTATCGAAAATGATACAAAAAGTAATTAAAACAGAAATTGAACATTGTACAGGTTTTTATGTTGATCGTATAAGTATTAAAATTGAAGATGTACATTTTGACGATTAATCGAATGAATAGGCTATTCTATTGAAGTTTAGTTGGATTTGAAGTACTCTTGTAAAAGATTAATAAAAGGAGTACTTAAATAATGAAAAAAATGATCGTAGCATTTATTAGTAGTATAACGTTCTTATTATTATTTACGGGATGTGCGAATACGGAAGAAGGTACATTTGTGCCAGCTTCAGATGAACAAACACAAACTGCAATTGAATTTGTAAATGATTATAAAGAAGATATGATTTATCATACCAATCAAGGTAGTTTTAGTGAATTAGAACCATATTTAGTACCAAATTCTACGTTCTATCATTTAGTGAGACGTCATGTAAGTGATCTTCAACAAGAAAGAAGTACTCTCACGTTAATTGAACATACGGTAAGCGATGTTCTCATCAATGAATTTGATGAATTTCATGTCAATGCTTATGAAATGATAGAAACAACAGACCGACATGGCAAAAAAGTTACTGAGGAATTAAATATCACATATGAACTTATTGAATACAATGATATATTTCGAATTGTAACGATTATGAAACGGTAAAAAGGAGGGGAATTTCCCCTCCTTTTTATTATTTCTCTAACTTTTCTTTGAATAGTTGTAACTTTTTATTACACTTATCTACAATGTTTTTTGGGAATTCTTCGTCATACTCGACACCATGTGGATAGAAATGCTTTCCTAGAATTGGTGTAAGTAATTTTACTTTTGCATCAGGAGCTGGAATATCTCCTTCTACAGCATAAGCAGGTACTCTTAAATAATATGTAACATTCTGTTCGTGCGTGTCAATTTTATAATCAAACGTCACGCGTTCATAGTCCCATTGGCCAGCGTGTACAAGACCAACGGATTCAGCTGCAAATTGTAGCGTTGAAAATTTTATTTCTTTTCCTTCTAACTCTAAACTTTCAAATTTCATTTTTTTCCCTCCTAGACAAATACCCTATACTTAACTAATCATAGTATGAAAAGAACTAAGATGCAACGAATAATGTTGAATATTTAATGAAGAAATGAATTCTAAGTAAATTGTATGGTTCTATTATTATTGGGTAAACTATTGCTTGATATTCGAAAAAGGAGGCCTGCGATTTATGGAGCTATTAAGAGATATTATGACAACTGATGTTGAATATTGTACTCCAGTGGACAATGTGTATGAAGTAGCTGTAAAAATGAAACAAGAAGATTGTGGTGCAATCCCTATTTGCGATGATGGACAATTGCTAGGTATGATTACAGACCGAGATATTGTAATCCGTGGTGTTGCAGAAAAACGGCCAAATTCAACACAAGTTACTGAAATTATGAGTGAAAAATTAATTACAGCTTCTCCAGACATGTCCGTTGATGAAGCCGCAAAAATGATGGCAGAAAAACAAATCCGACGGTTACCTATTGTTGAAAATAACAAGCTTGTAGGGATTGTTGCATTAGGTGATATTGCCATTCATAGAGGAACGATGGACGAGGCTAGCTTTGCTTTAAGTGAAATTTCAGAAAGTCCAGAAGTTCACCATTAATACGTTAATGCTAGTTACCAAATACATGACATAGGGTATTATTAATAATAGTAAATAAGCGTAATGGATAAATTACTCCATTACGCTTATTTACTATGGCTCTATAGTAAAAAAAGAATTAAAATATATCAAACAGTCATAAAATTGCAGGATTATCGCATAAAACAGAGAAAATGATTAGGTACATTAACTACAGGGAGAGGGTAAGATGAAAAGATTAGGGTGTAGCCTATTCGTTCTTATAGGCATCCTGATAATCATTCTTTTTGAATATTTTCCAGGTGAAATTTCCTCAAGGCTATCAGAGTTTAAGTTACCAGATAAAGCAGTTGAAGAACCACAAGAAATTGAACAAAATATTGCAGATACAGAAAGTGAAGACGATGAAAATCTGTATGTATTTTCGGATGGACTCCATGATTTAATGGGTGAGTCGATTAGCCACATTGAAAGCAATTTTGGAAGCCCTTCACGGATAGACCCTTCAGCCTACGGCTATGATTGGTGGATTTATGATAATTTAGAGAAAGGATATATGCAAATAGGTGTTAGCAATAATCAAGTCGTGACTATTTATGTTATGGATGTAGGGGATTTATCCCAACCATTTGTGAGTGGGACTGATTATAATCAACTTTACCATTCATTTTCATTTTCATTTTCAGATTATGTTTCTGTGAATAATAAGATGGGCTCTTATCGATTTGAATTAACTGAAGCTGAATTGTTTAGTCGTCCCTTACTTCAAATGGAAGAAGATACATGGCTCCAGCTTTATTTTGATACGTTTACGAATAAGCTTTCGAGCGTTAGATATTTATCTACTGACGTCTTGTTAAAACAGCGTCCGTATTCAGTTACTTATCGAGGGGAACTTCCGAAAGAAGAAGATTTTTCAACGGAGAAATGGAGGGCAATTGAAGAAGGTGCAGAAATTCAAATATTAGATTTTACAAACCAAATTAGACAAAGACACAATTTATCATTACTAACATGGGACAGTGAAGTTTCAATAGTCGCATATGGTCATAGTCAAGATATGTTTGAAAATAACTATTTTTCACATACTTCCCCTACTTTTGGTGAGTTAAAGGACCGACTAGAACGTGGCGATGTATCTTTTTACTTTGCAGGTGAAAATATAGCGGCACAGTATGTGGATGGTATAGAAGCTGTTGAAGGTTGGTTAAACAGTGAAGGCCATCGAGTTAACTTGTTAAATGAAGAATTTACGCATTTAGGTGTAGGTGTATATGAAAAATTTTATACTCAAAACTTTATGACCCCTTGGGCGATTCACTAAAAATGGTTGAAAATAGTTCTAATCTAAATACCAGGAACATTTATTATATTAATACTCAAAAAATCATCTAGAATTAACATGAAGGAGGAGTGAATGAAAAATCCAGGTATTGCTGCAGTGTTAAGTTTTTTCTTTGCAGGACTAGGACAGATTTACAATGGTGAAATTGCTAAAGGGATCGCATTTATCATTGCTTACTTTATTTCTGGACTATTGATGTTAATTTTAATTGGGTTTATTACAACCCCAATTCTTTGGATATGGGGAATGGTCGATGCTTACAAGTCAGCAGAGCGAATAAATGCAAGTGAATAAAAAGAAGGTGCTTCAGCAACAAATTCAATTGCAGGGAAAAGTATAAAACACTAGGAAACTCAAATGTGTCCTAGTGTTTTTTCATTTTAGAAAAGCTTGTTATGTGCTAATGCTTATTCAACTATTATTCGATTAGCTAAGAAATTGGATCCATCCCACTGTCCGTAACATTTTAAAGTGCCGTTAGTTGATACGTCTAGAGGTGGTGTATCTGATACAGCTGGTTTTTCAAAAATAACCTTTATGGTTTGTTGATGGTCTAAAATAAATAGCTGAATACTCCAAATGTATCGATGATGGTAAAATTTCTTTTTTTCTATAAAATATCGGGTTAACTTTCCCGAGACAATCACTTGCTCCTGAATTGCCCCTACTTCTTTCCACTTCTGTTCATAAGAAGCATTATTTCTTTTCACAATGAAATAAAAAACCACAAATAAAATAGGTATTACTATTGCAGTAACCAACAATTTATCACTCCTTCTCACCAAGGCACTGTCTGTTAATGATTACGGTTTTAGGGCATTAAAATTGAATTAACAGAGTTTGGATTAAGTACGAGGAATGACAAAAAAAGTTCCAGAACCTGAAGCGATTAGTTTATCTTTGTCATTGTAAACTTTAGCTTCTGAAAAACAAAGTTGTTTTCCTAAGTGTAAAATAGTTGCAATACAACGAAGATATTTCCCGCGGCCAGGTTGAATATAGTTGACTTTTAATTCTGTTGTTACACAAGCCTTATCTTCTGCAATTTTTAAATTCAGCATGGACCCCATCGCAGTATCAAGTAAAGTAGCTGTAATCCCACCATGTGTCATTTTTAGAGGATTTTCGATAAGTGGTTGTATCGGTATAATGACCTCAAAGCTACCATCGTCAAGAAATTGACTACTAACTTGAGTAATTCCAGATAAATAGGTTGCACATTCTCCTCGTTGTTTCTTTCTTATCCCTTTTATCATTGAAGATAGGGCGTCTTTATCTTCTTCTGAGCCGTTTTGAAAAATTTCTTTTATTTCATTAAGTAATTGGTTATCCATATTTTGTTCCTCTTTCTATTAGTTTCCTCACCTATTTTAGCAATATGAAGAAGATGTATCAATTTTTACAAATCAATAAATTTGGGCGAACACTAAACTGGGCAAAACGATATGATGTAGAGAGATGATTATTAGGCAGAGGAGGAAAAATGTTATGACATCTAATTCAAAAAACTTACACCCTTCCATCCAACAATTTAAGATGTTTGTAAAACAGCATCCACTATTAATCCACGAAGTAAGGAACGGAAATAAAACGTGGCAAGATTTTTATGAAGAATGGACGCTGCTAGGTGAAGAGCACCCGAATTGGGAACCGTATCGTCGAGCGGCAAACCAAGATACTTATAATACTAATAACAATACGGGAAATAATGGGAATTTTAATACGGCGAATGATACTAACAATAGTGAAGAAAATGGAGCTTCATCTTCATCTGAAACAACATCAACTAATATCCTAGGGTTATTAAAAAATATTAATTTTAATGATTTACAGCATCATATGGCACAGGTGAGCAGTGTGATTTCCAATGTACAAGGACTTATGCAATCATTCCAAGGGAAAAATCAAACTCATCAACCACAACGTCCAGATGATCCTTTCTCATTCAGAAGACATTAGAATTTGTTTAATAGGGAGGAACAAAGAATGAGGAATGATATTAACATGCTATTGAGAAGTCAACCAGAATTAAAACAATTTATCCGTCAGCACCCACAATGGTATCGTAAATTAAGTCGAGATCCTTATCAAATAAAGCAACTTGAACTTGAAGCCAATCAATTTTATGGGAAAACTTTCCCGCAACGAATGGAGAAAATCCAAAGTAATCTACAATTAGCTATGATGCTCGTTCAAATGTTACAAATGAATCCTTTTGGAGGCGCTCCAGACCAACAACCAACGAATATAGATTATTAATAAGCTAACTCTGAGTGTCTATTAATTCCAAATTAAAGGGACGAGACACTTAAACTAGAGTTTGGCTTTTTTTATACAGAAGGAAGACAAGCATCAGGATATTTTTACTCGCTCTTGGCAACAATACTGTTGAAATAAGGAGGTTCTTTTGATGAAAAAACTTATACCCTTTTTGTTAGTAGGTTGCATCAGTTTTATCAGTCCTGTTGTACAAGCAGCAGAAGATTTTCAAGATATTCAAATTGTCCCTATATATGGGAATGGAATAGTTCATGTTTCAGTAAATAAAGACCAACGATTGATGAACGTGAATCATGATGTAAAAGGGTCTGATGTTTATGTAGAGTGTGTTATTGATCAGTTTACCTTTGCTAAAGAAAAGGCGGGAAAAAACCACGTTGATGGTGAAGGGCACCTTCATTTATTTGTCGACGGACAGAAGGTTGATTCCATTTATCAAGCAGCATTTATCATTAAAGGGTTACCGAGCGGGGAACACTCCATTAAGTTAGAGCTTGTAAAAAATGATGATGAACCGTATGGAGTTTCCGAAGAGTTTTCAGTGCAAGTTCCTTAAGCTTTTCATGAAGGAGGTTCAGATGTGATTGTAAATTTCGGTTATGTTGCTATGAGTGAAATCTTATCGAATGCATCTCCTTCTCAAACAATGACGGCTCAACAATTTGCTAAAATATCTAACAAAGATGCTGGTTTGAAGAGACTGGAAAGGATTGCAATTCATAATATTGAAAATTGTCTAAGATTATTAAAACATAATAATGCACATGATATTTGTTTTTTTCGGTTTTCATCTCGACTTATCCCCCTTGTAAATCACCCATTAACTGAAGGTTGGAAATATGAGCGCCCTTTAATACCGCTGCTGCGGGAGGTCGGTGAATATGTTTCAAGTCATAACATGAGAGTTGGTTTCCATCCAGACCACTTTGTTGTCTTAAACAATTCCGATGATGAAATATTGAATCGTTCCTTACAAACATTGCTATATCATTATAAATTATTAAAAGCGATGAATATTGACCCGACTCATCGGTGTGTTCTTCATATCGGTGGAAAAAAAGAGGGGAAGGTTCAAGGGTTAGAAGCTTTCATTGAGAATTTTTCAAATATACCATCTTCACTGTCGAAAATGATTATCCTTGAAAATGATGATACAGTATACAATTTAGAGGACGCTTTATACTTGGGGGAGAAGCTTGGTATTCCCGTGGTCCTAGATCTGCATCACCATGATGTAAATTATGGAGAATGTCATTTAATTGAGTTATGGCCAAGAATTATCAAAACATGGGAAGGAAGCCCATTACCTGTCAAGATTCATATCTCTAGTCCTAAATCATCACCTGAAGATAAACGACATCATGATTATATTAATAAGGATCGACTACTCCAATTTTTAGAAATGGCTAGGGGAAGTTCTAAAAGCATAGATGTTATGATTGAAGCAAAAAAGAAGGATAAAGCATTATTTAAATTGATGGAAGAATTAAAACTGGAAAAGGGTTGTGAATTTATTTCCCAAGCAACTATTCAATTTAATCGAACGTAGTCATTCGCCTAGAAGAACATCTCATGTTATAATAAGAACTAGGAGGTGGCTAAATGGTAACGTCAATGACGTCGTTTGATATATTAGAAGAAACATACCAATTATCTCAGGCCATTTTATCTTCTGATGTTTTTTATCACTATAAAGAGTGTAAAAATAAATTACAGCAAGATAAAGAAGCACAATCTTTAATTCGACGTTTTAATCAATTAAAGGAAGACTACGAAGAGGTCCAACGATTCGGTAAATATCATCCTAATTTTCATGATACTTCTAAAAAGGTACGGGAACAAAAGAGAGAACTTGATCTTTACCCTATCATTGCGGAATATAAGAAAGCAGAAACTGAGTTAGAGCGTTTATTTAATGAAATTAGTAGCATTATTGCTAGTAATGTTTCACCACATATAAAAGTTCCTACAGGTAATCCTTACTTTGACCAAATGTCTTGTAGCGGTGGTTGTGGTAGTGGTGGGAGTTGTGGCTGTAAATAATACATGCATTAATTAAGGGGTTGATGTTATCATCAACCCCTTGTTTCTTTTTCAAAAAATATTCTATGCTTGATAGCGGATACAATCCATACAACCATTACCACAGCAAAACATTTTTTTGTTAGGCACTAAGAAACGAAACCGGTAAACGAACGTATCTTGAGATGTTCTCACATAGACCATTTCAAGAGTTAACCGTTTTCCCTTCATAACATTCATAGCTGTCATTTTTATTGTTTGTTCTAGGTCATGAAGATTGTCTTGAGATTGAATATAGAGAAAAGGAAGGTTCGCAAAACTCTTTTTTGTAACAGTAATGATACTTGGATGGTTTTTAAGTCCTTCTAAAAATTCATTCCAGACGGTTTCAAGCGCCATAATACCCTCCCTATTTTTTTGAAAACATTTATAGGACATTATTTATTAGCATTCTTACTATAAATTTGTATTTTTCTAATTGAATTGTACCTATTTCCTTTATTAATTTCCACTATAAGGACGTCATCTATTGCTCGATAGATATAATTCTGCTAGACTAAAGTAGTTATATGTTATGTGAAAAGGGGAAATATTTATGCTGACTAGTCACAGACAAGGCATGGCGGTATGGCTGCATTCGCTAAAATATGCCAGACAATTGCGAAAGTTCGGCAACGTTCATTATGTTTCAAAAAAAATGAAATATGTTGTTTTATACTGTGACCAAGAGAATATTGATGGTTTAGTTGATCGGTTACAATCTCTTCATTTTGTAAAAAATGTGGAAGTTTCGATGCGACCTTTTGTGAAAACACAATACCAAAATGCAAAGCCTGATAAAGCGAAAGAGTACGATTATAAAATGGGAATATAAAAAAAGGAGGCTGATGATCAGTCTCCTTTTTTTATACAATAATAGGTTAATCTTAAAACTTTAATGGCGGTATAAAATGGTTCATGCGTAATACACCAATAATGTATTGATAGTATAATGTTTTTTCGTTAAAAGAAGTAGAAGGTTTCACTTCAAGTTGAACAATTTCTTGGTTTAACTCATTACTTATCGTTTCAAACAACGTAAAGCGCTTATTTTCTTTCCATTCCGGCTGAGGAATTCCTTCTCGGCAAATGTAAAGAGGCATATAATTTCCGGGCTCTACAGGTTTAAGTGCGACCACTAGGGAAGTCACCTTCTGACCATCAATAGTACTATCGAGACGAATGAGATAATGTAGGCGATTTTGATTGCTTTTGGCAATTTCAATTAACTCATATAGGTCTGAATATCCTTCTCCTAATTCAATAAAACGTTGTAACATAATAAGTATGTCTCTCCTTATCCGTCCTTTTTATCATACAATTTAAATAGTAGCATCGAAAAAAAATCCTCGCAAGGATTACCTTGCGAGGTGCCCTACAACATACTACTGTATGTACAAGGCTATGGGAGAGGAGAAACCGGAGGAAGAACTTATGGGGAAACGTAAGTCTTCTCCGCGGTTGTTGCAACATCTCTCAATGTTGCTAATCTTATTATGGCCACAATAATTTTGACTAATACATCGTTTCCGAATTTTTTTCATTGATAGTGAAAGGTTCTTTTTTAAAAGGTGGTTGTTAGTTGAATTTTCTCTGGTATAGTGTCCTAAACATTTATTTTACGCACTTATTTATATAATTCACTCAACTTTCGCACCAATAAAAGTTCAATAAGTTCAACCAGCAGTAGTTGCTGAGGTCATTGAAATGCTTTCATTGACACGAAAAAATTGCATGAAAAAACACCCATTCTTTTGGTATAGTTGATTTGCCTAGAATCAAATACCATACAGAAGAGGTGTCCTCTATATGATAGCGAATAATGACCAACCTAAGCAACTACCAAATGAAATAAAATCTACATTTATAGAACTAAAAGTATTGAAACATCTTAGAAAAGCTGGAATTACTAAGTCGTTTGGCTTTACCTGTGCTTATTTATTTCAGCTCATTTTCTGTTTGATCTTTGAAAACAAAAACTGGTTTCGTACACTCGAAAGCAAGAAATCTACAGATATTCCAGCTAAAGATGCGATCTACCGTTTCTTAAACCGTTCTACTTATTCATGGAGAAGATTTCTACTTTTATTAAGCGCACACTCAATTGAAAAAGTAAGTAAACTTACGAATCATGAGCGTGTTAAAGTATTGATTGTAGACGATTCTTCCTATGACAAAAATCGAAGTAAATCGGTTGAACTCCTAGCGCGATGCTTTGATCATGCTTCTCAAAAAATACGCTTTTACAAAGGGTTTCGTATGCTTACTTTTGGATGGTCTGATGGTACAACGTTTATGCCTGTAGACTTTTCTTTATTGAGCTCTAAAAACAGTGTCATCAATGGAATATCAGATAAAATTGACAAGCGCAGTTCGGGTTACAAGCGACGCCTAGAAGCTTTACAATCTGCACCTGACCAAATTCCTACAATGATACAACGTGCATTGAACACTGGAATCGAAGCCTCTTATGTGCTGATGGATACGTGGTTTACACATCAACCGCTTATTAAAGAGATCAAAGATCAAGGTCTTGATGTGATTGGCATGGTGAAAAACTTGAAGCAACGATATATCATGAATGATAAACGAGTAAGCCTAAAGGAACTGTATCAATTAGCCAAGCCTATCCAAGGGAAGAAAGGGATTCTTCGGTCGATTCAAACGACACAAGCTAATGGCATTCCAGTTAAGATTGTATTTGTCCGTAACCGTAATAAAAAGAGCGAATGGTTAGCTATTTTAAGTACAGATTGTACACTAAGTGAACAAGAAATCATTCGTATTTACGGTATTCGCTGGGACATCGAAGTCTTTTTTAAAACAACAAAGTCATTATTAAAGCTACAAAAGGAGTTTCAAGGTCGTTCGTATGACTCCTTGATTTGTCATACCACAATCGTCTTTACTAGATACATTGTACTCTCTTGGCAAAACCGTTGCAGTACAGACCAACGGACATTAGGTGGTCTATTTTATGATCTTTGCGATGAAATCAGTGACCTCGATTGGGCTGTCGCACTGGGGCAGCTACTCGAGCTTCTTCAAGATGACTTGAAAGAAAGTAACAAAAAAATACAAAAGTTAATCAAAAGTCAACTACAACACTGGATTGCGGCCTTACCTAATTACATCAAAGTCTACCTGCCTATATCAGTGTGCGAAAGTTGAGTAATTCAGATATTCTAGAAGCTTATAGGTTTTGCAAAATTTTAAAAAGTAAAAAAATATATAAAAATAGTCAACGAAAAAACATGATTATCTTTAGTTTTTAAATTTTTTATGATAGGATAAAAAAACAAACAGGATTGCTAGCGACCCATAAAGGTAAGGTGTGTACATTGAGAGTCATTTCAGGTGAAAAGAAAGGTCAGCCGTTAAAAGCGGTACCAGGATCGACAACGAGACCAACTACAGATAAAGTGAAAGAATCGATATTTAATATCATCGGTCCTTATTTTTACGGTGGGTGGGTACTCGATCTATACGGGGGAAGTGGTAACTTAGGCATTGAGGCACTGAGTAGAGGTGTTGAAAAAGCCATTTTTGTTGACCAGAACAGAAAAGCGATTGATATTATTAAAGAGAACTTAAGTTTATGTTCGTTTTCAGATCGTGCAGAGGTTTATCGAAATGATGCGAAACGAGCATTGAAAGCGCTTATTAAGAGAGAGATTTCATTTACATATATTTTTTTAGATCCACCGTATGCAGAGCAAAAAATAGAAGCTGAAATTGGTATCATAAACGATTTTCAGTTGTTAGAGAATGGTGGAACAATTGTTGCAGAACATGCTGCATCAATTGAATTAGCTAAGTACATAGGTTCTTTCTCCTGTAAAAGACGTGAAGTGTATGGAGACACAGCTATATCATTTTATATGTATGATTAATTTTTAGATATGAAGAGGAGGAAGGAAAATGGCAAGTGTTGCAGTTTGTCCAGGGAGCTTTGATCCTGTTACTTATGGCCATCTGGATATTATTACAAGGGGATCAAGGGTTTTTGATAAAGTTATTGTTGCTGTTCTAAATAATAGAAATAAAACACCGTTGTTTACAGTTGAGGAACGGGTAAGGTTGCTCCATGAAGTAACTTCTCATATTGAGAATGTTGAAATTGACTTTTTTAACGGTTTGCTAGTCGATTATGTCAAACATAAAAATGCAACAACTATTATCCGGGGATTGCGAGCGGTTTCTGATTTCGAGTATGAAATGCAAGCGGCTTCAATTAACAGAAAACTTGACCCTGAAGTTGAAACTTTCTTTATGATGACGAACAATCAATACTCGTATTTAAGTTCTAGTATTGTTAAAGAAGTTGCGAAATACGGTGCCAATGTATCAGATATCGTTCCTGATGTGGTTGAAGCAGCATTAAAAACAAAATATATAGACCAAAAATAAAGAGGTTGACTCATAAGTGTTTTGTCCTACCATAACTGTTGTTTTTAAACAATTAGATTATGGGCGAGGGCCTGACACTTTATTATTGAGTCGCCTCTTTATTTTACGGCTAACGCTCGCTTAGAACGAATGATTATATAAAGAACCAAGGAAAAGACCGTAATCATTGATCCGAACTGTACGATTCCATTCCAACCTGTTAGTAGCCAAGACCAAGTTTGTTCTTGTAGAAATACTGGAATGGTCCCATCACTTGATGCTCCAACTTGATTTACATAAAATGGTTTCCATAAAATGATAACGACCAAAGAAGCGATAAAGCCATGCATTATTCTCGCGATGAAATAAGGTTTAAAGCGAATATCTGTATCTGCTAATATACTAGCAACTTGAGCTTGAACGGAAAAGCCACTAAAAGCTAAAATGAAGCTAACAATAATTACTTGTTGTAGTAATAGAACGTTTTCAGCTTCTGATGTCATTTGGCTTCCAAGTGTAATCTCAAACAAACCAGAAATGAGAGGTATACTTAGTTCACTTGAAATGGATAGAAAAGTAAGGAAAATGGAAGTAAAAGATGATAATACCGTGATCACTCCTATTAAACTTAAAAGCTTATTTAATACTGAAAATAAAATAATAAACCCGCCGATCATTAATAGAGTATTGATCGACGATTGAACAGCGTCACCGAGTAGTTTTCCAATGGGGCGGCCATCTTTTAAACGTTCTCTATGCAAAGAATTGAGAGCGTGCTTTAAACCCTTACCTTGATTTTTTTCTTCTTCTTTAACCAATATTTCCTTTCCACCATGAAATCGCATAATAAAACCAACACAAAAATTACCAATATAGTGTGCGAGAGCAAGAATAACCCCTAATGCTGGGTTATGAAAAAAGCCGACTGCTACTGCCCCGAATATAAAGAGAGGATTAGAGGCATTTGTAAATGACACAAGCCGCTCCGCTTCTAATCGAGTAAGCTGTTTTTCTTGGCGTAATCTTGCTGTTAATTTTGCGCCTGCTGGAAAGCCTGAGGCTAATCCCATAGCCCAGACAAAACCTCCAACTCCAGGTACTCTAAAAACAGGTCGCATGAATGGATTTAGAAGTGTCCCAATAAATGTGACGACACCAAAGCCAATAAGGAGTTCAGAAACGATAAAAAAAGGTAATAATGAAGGGAAAACAACTTCCCACCACATCGTTAAACCACGTAGAGAAGCTTCGAATGATTCTTTAGGGTATATCATTAAAGAAGCAGTTAGTGAAGTTGCTAAAATGGCAAGTACGATTGTTTTTAACATTGAAAATTTCAAGAGGGTTTCCTCCTAACTATAAATCAAATCCAACCTGTCCCATTAATCAATATACGTATAGCTCGTCAATTTAGACCATATGATTGAAAACAGGGGTTGTAAGCTGTAAGATAGGAGTTGATATTTTTGGAACGTCCTAAAATTGGATTAGCTTTAGGGTCTGGTGGAGCAAGAGGTTTTGCACATATCGGAGTATTAAAAGTATTAGAAGATGCGAAAGTCCCCATTGATGTTATTGCTGGCAGTAGTATGGGGTCTCTTGTTGGTGTTCTATATGGTGCTGGACAATCCACAGATCATCTTGAAAGGTTCGCGAAACTTTTTCGACGAAAATATTATTTAGATTTTATCGTACCGAAGATGGGGTTTGTTGCGGGGAAAAAAGTTAAGGAACTCATTCATATTTTAGCAAAAGGGAAAAACCTGGAAGACTTATCGCCTCCAGTTTCAGTTGTAGCTACTGATTTACTTAAGGGAGAACGAGTTGTTTTTAATAATGGCCCTGCAGCTCCTGCCGTTCGAGCGAGTATATCAATACCAGGTATTTTTGTTCCTGAGAAATTGAACGGACGTCTTTTAGTAGATGGTGGTGTGATCGACCGTGTACCTGTGTCCGTAGTGAGAGAAATGGGAGCAGATATAACGATCGCGGTCGATGTTTCTTTCTTTCAAGATGAGCCACCTATTTCATCGATCTACGATGTTATTTTACAAACGATGGATATTATGGAACGAGAGATGGTTCGGTATCGAGAAATTGATACGGATGTAATTATCCGTCCGATGATTAAGCAAGCAAGCTCAATTGCTTTTACGAATGTAGAAGAATATATTAAACTTGGGGAGGAAGAAGCAAAAAAACACCTTGACGACATTCACGAACAAATAGACAGGTGGAAGGAGAAACAATCCAATGGTCATTGAAAAAAAGAAAAAAATAAGTAAAGTTTGGATTATTGGTGCCATATTAATCATACTTCATTTTTATAAACTCCCTTTTTATTACTCGCAACCAGGAGATGCTAAAGAACTAGCGCCATATGTAGAGGTAGAAGGCGGATATAAGGAAGAACAAGGATCTTTTATGTTAACAACTGTATTAATGGGGCAAACGAATGTTTATTTTTATGCTTGGGCTCATTTCAGTGAATTCCGTGATATCTACCCAGAAGATCAAGTTAAGCGTCCTGAAGAAACAGAAGAAGATTATCATCACAGGCAACAAATGATGATGAATACTTCGCAAGACGCTGCAAAAATTGCTGCCTATAACTTCGCAGGGAAGGACATTGATATATCGTATAATGGAATAATGATTACCTCATTTATTGAGGGGATGTCTGGTGAAAAGTACTTAACTTATGAAGATCGAATATTAAAAGTAGATGGTTATCGTGTCCAAACTGTTAATGAATTAAATCAACGACTAGCTGGTAAAGAGTTAGGAGATGAGGTTATATTAACTGTCATGAGGAATAAAGAGGAAGTTGATCTTACAGTTCCATTATCGCTGTTTCCAGACGATATTGATGGCGGTGAAGGTAGAGTAGGAATTGGTATTATGTACCCAGTAACAGATCGAACGCTCGCCTTTGATCCTGAAGTAACGATTGATGTCCGCAACATCGGCGGTCCATCAGCGGGGTTCATGTTTTCATTAGAAGTTCTTAATCAATTAACTCCAGAAGATTTGACGAAAGGATACCATATTTCTGGTACGGGGACGATTGACGAAGAAGGAAATGTAGGTAGGATTGGTGGTGCTAAACAAAAGGTAGTGGCAGCACATAAGGCAGGATCGGACATTTTCTTTGTACCACGAGAAGGTGGTCGTGAAGATTCAAATTATGAAGAAGCGTTGGCTACGGCAAAAGAAATTAAGACTACTACTAAAATAGTAGGGGTTGACACAATAGCAGAAGCCGTTGAATATTTAGAGCAACTGGAAAGACAAGACTAATATAGGAGGGGGATAGTAGATATCACCCCTCTTTTTTAATGTTCAGTAAACCGAATAGGCGAGTGGATGGTTTCTTCTTTTAAACGTTCACTTTGGACTTCTATTGGTAGTCCGAGTGTATAAATGGAAGCCACCTTTTTATCCAATTCGAGAAGAGGATGATCAAAAGCGTTCAACTTTGTAATAAGCGGAAGTTCGATTGTTTTTTTTATTTTATTTAAGTAACTTTGTCCTTTTGAATTCATACCTAGCAAACGAAGATAAGGAGGAGGATTCCCGTTATTTGCCCACTCCATCTCTTCTTTTTTGGTGTTCGTTAAAATATGTAAACAATATCGTTGTAGTCGATTCCAAGTGTAGCGTTTTGTTTTTACTAAATTCATGAATTCCAAAAAGCTATTTGCTGAACGAATATTTCGTTTGAAGCGGTGTTCTAGCCCTTCTTCACCTTCATATATGGCAGCGAGTTCTGTTTCGGATAAAGAGAGGATCTTATATTTAAGTAATGGGAAGTATCGCTCCCAATCATGTAGTGTATCGTACACTGTCTCGTAATCTGATAATAATTTTAATGTACTAGTTGGTATGACTTGATGGATCGTATCTTTTGAGTTTTGATTTTGGTTAAATATGGCTTTCCTAATACTTGTAGCGCTAGCTATCGTTTCTGAGGCGAAACCCTCATCGTGATATTGTGCTGATTTCCTTTGGATCGTTCTTCCAATCATTTTTTGACCTAATCGGTGGATGGCTTCAACATAGTGATAACCTAAAATATTATTAGGTTGAGACAAGTCTAGCATTTGTTGATTACCTTTTATATGAAGGAAAGCTAATGAAGTTGCTTTTGGGTAACTATTTCCTTCTCGCATAAACAACTGGACCTTTTCGTTAAATGCTTGTTTGTTTTCTATCATAAACTCATATAGTTCGTAAAAAAGATGGATGTCACCTGCTTCACTTCCAAAACAAATTTCACGAACTCCAATCGCTTGTAAAAGTGAAATGGAACCGAATGCGAATATTTCTGCTTTTTGGGTAGAATAGGCATAAGGTAGTTCAATGACGATATCAACACCTGCAGCTAAGGCCATTTTCGTTCGTTGCCATTTAGAAACGATTGCTGGCTCCCCTCTTTGCAAAAAGTGACCGCTCATGACAGCAATGACAACATCGCCATTTGTTATACGTTTTGTTTCTTGTAAATGAAATAGATGTCCATTATGTAAAGGGTTATATTCAACAACAACTCCGACTGCTTTCATATTTGTACCTCCAAAATAATTACCTACTAAATTAGTATAAACTGTGTGATCAAGTAATAGACGTTGTTGGCGTAAATAAAAGGATTTGGATATAAAATCTCTTTAATAAAAAGTATAGCATCTATAAAAGAACTTGCAATTTAAAGGGGAAAAATGATAAAGTAAACACTTGAAAAGAGTGTAAAGAAAATAAGTTGACAAATATTAATTACACAGCTATAATTACTCTTGTTGCCTTGAGGTGATTCTTTTGAAATGGACAGTTCAACAACTGAATGGTTTGAAAAGTAAAGGATTAACGATTGATGAGATTGTAGATCTCAATGAATTAAAAAAGATTGATCCACAAATTCGTGAAATTAGTCCAGTTCATGTGACTGGTGAAGCGATATTTTCTAAAAATCTAATCTCGTTTCCTCTTGATATAAAGGGAGAAATGACTTTACCTTGTTCAAGGTCGTTATTAGATGTAAAGTTTCCTTTTCACATTCAAGTGAAAGAAGTTTTTAGTTTAGACGATTATGCATGGGTAAGCGAAGATGAAGCAGAAGATGTTCATACTCTTGAAGGAGATACCCTTGATCTTGTTCCATATATTATGGAGCACATTCTTCTTGAGATCCCACTCCAACTTATTAGTGAGAAAGCGGATGAAAAAGGTCTTCAATCTGGTCAAGACTGGGAATTAATTACGGAAGAAAACAAGCAAGATCGTATTGATCCTCGTTTGGCAGATTTAGCGAAATTCTTTGATAAACAATAGTATTGGGAGCATCGGCTTTTTCGGCCTTAATTGTTCTGGTTAGCACCACTAACCGCATAAATAGCATATTTGCAAAATTTAAAGTAACAGTGATAGCCCTTTAAGGAGGTGGGAATGATGGCAGTACCTTTTAGAAGAACTTCAAAAACTCGCAAAAGAAAACGTCGTACTCACTACAAATTAGCAGTACCAGGTATGGTAAAGTGCCCAGAGTGTGGAGAGTTAAAGATTGCACACCGTGTATGTAAAGAGTGTGGATCATACAAAGGCCAAGACGTTTTAAACAAATAATAAATGAGTTTCATAAATAATAAGCAGAGGGCAGAGCCTTTTGCTTATTTTTTATATTTGGAAGGAAAATTAAAAAATATGTCGAAAGAATTATTTTAAGAGATAAAGGGGGATTGGAAAGTGGAAAAAGTACAGTTAATTCGTGAGGCAGGTATAGCATGGTTAATTATTAACCGAGAAGATAAAAGGAATGCAGTAGATTATGATGTAATGGACCTACTTACAGAAAAGTTAGACGAAATTGAAAAAAATGAAGAAGACAAACTTGTTGTTATCAGGGGTACAGGGAATCAAGCTTTTTGTTCGGGTGGCGATCTTTCGATATTTCATGCATTACATACGAAAAAACAAGCAGAACATATGCTTTCGAAAATGGGAGAAATTTTGTTCCGACTATTTTTCTTTCCAAAGCCAACAGTGGCGGCAATCAATGGTACGGCTGTAGGTGGAGGGTGTGAGTTAGCCACTGCGTGTGATTTTCGGCTAGCAGCCCCGCATGTAAAGGTAGGGTTCGTTCAAGGAACACTTGGAATAACAACAGGATGGGGCGCATCTACCATGTTGTTTGAACGTGTTAATCAATCAGATGCAATGAATATGCTCATGACAGCTAAACGATATGATGCAGAAGAAGCAGTTGACGTAAATTTTGTTCAACAAATTATAAACACGGAGAACTTTGACGAAGGGTGTAAAGAATGGTTAGCTCCGTTCTTAAAACAGTCGACACCTGTTCTAAGAGCTTATAAAAAGCGTTGGAATGATCGTTTTGATAAAGCGAGTGTAAAAAATAGGTTTATAAAAGAAATTGATGAATGTTCGACACTTTGGGAAACGGATGAACACCATGCAGCGGTTGAACGGTTTTTATCAAAGTAAACGATTTAGTATCGTTCTTGACAAGTGACAGTGTTAAGCATAAACAGCGACTTAAAGCTCTCATTCTTGTCAATAGGAATACTTTGATTAAATCAAGGACATAATCCTTTAATAGAACATAAAAGTCTATCTTATCTAGTAGATGCATAAGTATAGACAAAAGATGTTTTAGGAGGGAAAATAACATGTCTATTATTCGGCAAGACGCATGGACGAATGATGAAGATTTAATCTTAGCTGAAGTGGTTTTACGTCATATAAGAGAAGGTAGTACGCAGCTTGCTGCATTCGAAGAAGTGGGCGAAAGGTTACAACGGACGTCGGCTGCTTGTGGGTTTCGATGGAACTCAGCTATTCGGAAAAAGTATGATGCGGCTATTACATTAGCGAAAAAACAACGTAAAAAAGGTAAACTTACGCAAGAGCAAGAAGTTGAACAAGCAAACTATGAAGTGGAAGCAAGTCAAGAAATGGAAGGTTCAACGATCGTAAATTCCGTAAAGAAAGAAGAGGAAACGGCTGTTCTTTCTGAAGATAAACAAGCATCTACTAAAGAGATGACGCTCGATGATGTCATTAATTTTCTTCAACAATATACTAGTAAGCTAGGACATCATGACCGATTAGAAGACGAGAACCAGAAGTTAATACAGGAAAACCAAAAATTAAAAGAATCTAATGAAAAGCTGAAAAAAGAAATAAAAGTTGTAAAAAAAGAAAAAGAAACTATTAACGATGATTATAGGACGTTAATTAATATTATGGATCGTGCAAGAAAGATGGCTGTACTACCTGAAGAAAAGAGTACTAATTAGAAGAATAACAAAAAAAGGCAACTCAACACTGAGTTGCCTTTTTTTGTTATTCTTCTGGTAACATCTGTTCTTTTACGCCTTCTGGATACCATACATAAGGGTTTTCGCCACGGTCACGGGATGATTGATAGGTTACAGATTCAAACCCCATCTTATTCCAAAAATCATCTGAACGTTGTCTTGCGTTTGTTTTAATTGGTAAATTGAAGCTTTTTGCGAAATCTACTAAAGCTTTTCCATATCCTTTTTGCTGATAGGACTCTAGTACTTCAAGTTTGAATAATTCTAAATAATCTTGTGGTGGCTCGAAATATTTATCAAATTTTTCTTCTACACGGTAAAGACTCATTCTTGCAATTAGTTTATTACCGTAATAAATTCCATAGAATGGGGATTCGCTATCATTTTCAATGATATTTGCTTGAAGGTCCTCCCTCATCGAGAGTTCTGGGGCTCCGTATTCACGAAAGTTTTGAAATTCCTCTAACGTTTTAAAATTTATAAGTAAGCGCTTAACTTCTAGTTTCTCCATAAGATGACCTCCCTGATTGATAGTAGTAAATGTGGAGCAAGCAAAAAATTATTCACCACGTGTTCTATTTTACTACAAAAAGGTAACGGTAACTTGAAAAAACTAAAAATGATACTAGAATTAAAAAAGTAAAAATTTTTAGAAAATATTATTAAATCCAAAGAAAATTATGATTTGGTCATTCGTCTTTCTTTTCAATTGTGCTATTATTTACATTAAGTAAAGCTTTAATTGGTATTCGCATTTATAAACTGAAAAAATGGTGGTTTCGCTTGGGATACATGGCTTTTCAGTTTTCAAAAAAGATGGTTTGAGCGGAGTGGTTTTGTGAACATAGGTGTTATTGGTGGTGGAGCAATTGGACTTCTTTTAGCCGCCTATTTAAGAAAATCAGGGTTTAACGTAACGTTATATACTCGGAGTCAAAAACAAGCAACGCAACTAGAGGAGTCTGGAATTAAATTGCGAACTAGGGAAGGTTCTGAAATGGTCTCAGTCGTTTCTAGGACAATGGAAGACGTATGTGTCTTAGAGGAAGATTTAATTTTTGTAACCGTAAAACAATTTCACTTAAAAAAGCTTTTCGACTCCATTGATCTTTCTAAACATCCTCAAGCAATGGTCTTCTTGCAAAATGGAATGGGGCATCTTTCAGTGATTCGAAACCTTCCTGTCCAATCGCTATTTGTTGGGGTTGTTGAACATGGGGCGATGCGGACTTCGATGACTGATGTCCATCATACAGGAATTGGGGTAATAAAGATCGGGGCTGTTAGGGGTGAGATCCAAAGATGGAGTAATGTTTGGAAAGTCTTATCAGAAAATGACTTTCCTATTACCGTATTAAACAATTGGTTAACGATAATGGAACGAAAGTTAATTGTAAATGCATGTATTAATCCGTTAACTGCGTTATATCGAGTAACAAATGGAACTCTAGTTTCGAACCCACATTTTCAAAAACTGATGCGCTCTGTCTACGAGGAAACGGTTGCGAGTCTCGAATTTAGAAACGATGATGGTATGTGGGAAGAAGTACTTGCGATTTGTGAAAAGACAGCAAACAATAGATCATCGATGCTACGTGATATTGAAAATAATAATGAAACTGAAATTGATGCTATTACAGGGTATGTGTTACAAAAAGGGGAAGAAAAAGGGATACCTATCGCTATAACGGCATTTTTATATGAAAGTATTAAAGGAATAGAAAGGGAAGCGAGGGAGAAGGTTGAGTAGTGCTTTCGCATGGTTTATTGCTACGGTTGTGACGCTACCTATTATAGGTTGGTACTTAGCGTATATTATAACAGTTAAAATTACGAAGAAAAAAAGTTATTCAGTTCGTCTTGCGGCGGATCTCTCCTTAGTCCTGTTTATAAGTGCAGTTTACTTTATTAGTTACGAAATATGGGATCAATCCTTCTTGTGGATCATTCTCATCGCTTTTTTCTTAGTTGCAATTTGTTTTACTGTCGTCCATTGGAAAGTGGCGAATGATATTCACTTTGTTCGTTTGGTTAGAGGAATATGGCGGTTTAATTTTATTTTATTTTTTATTATTTATCTTGTACTAAGTACGTATGGTTTCGTTTTGAGACTGATTAGTTAACTTAGGTAAGCATTTTATTTTGTGTACGGTTATCTGTTTGCTATAATCAAATCGTTCGAATGTTAAGTTTTTAATGAAAGGGCGTTACATAATGAATGTGAAAGAAGTTGAACTTTCACCAACAACTAAAATAGCTAAAGCGTATATAGAGGAAGATCCACAAATCCATTCGTTCTTTGAGTATGACTATTTAGAACGATCTACATATGCTTCTCGTTATGAATACATAAAAAATCGTACATATGATCGAGACCTTCTAGCGGATGCGTTAATAACGTATAATGAAAAGCTTATTTATCACGAAAAAAATTTATTGCAAATCGAACGCCTTCGTGATCCTAACAGTGTAGTCGTAGTTACAGGACAACAACCTGGATTGATGACGGGGCCTTTATACACGATATATAAAGCGTTGACGGTGATCGTATTGGCAAAAGAACAAGAGCGACAATTAGGTGTTCCTGTTATCCCTGTGTTTTGGGTAGCAGGAGAAGATCACGATTTCCTGGAAGTAAATCACTTGTTTTTGCAAGGGAAAAACCAATTGGTGAAGTATCAATTATTTGACAGAACAGATGATGTAAAATCACCATTGTCAGAGAGACCGCTCGCTTATGAAAAAACGAAGAATTGGATTGAAGACGTTTTTGCTTCAATGCCAGAGACGAACTATACAAAAGAGCTTCTTGAAGTTGTAACATCGTCACTAAAGAATTCAACGAGCTATTCACATTTTTTTAGCCAGTTAATGGCGTGGTTTTTTAAAGAAGAAGGTCTCGTTTTGCTTGATGCAGCAGACGTTAATATACGCTCGATTGAAAAACCTATGTTTTTATCGCTTATTGAGGAAAGTTATGCCATTCAGAAATCTTTTTTGACGCAGTCTGAGCAACTAGAACAATTTGGTTTTGGAACACCAATTGATCGAAATGAAGAAAATGCAAACCTTTTTATCATAGAAAATGGCCAGCGTCACCGATTAGATCGAATTAGTGAAACAACATTTGTGGCCAATCAAAAAATTTATTCAAAACAAGAATTGCTTTCTATTGCTCAAATGACCCCAGAGCGATTAAGTAATAATGTCGTTACTCGTCCAATAATGCAAGAATTTCTATTACCCGTACTTGCTTTCGTTGGAGGTCCTGGAGAAATCGCTTATTGGTCAACGTTGAAAAAGGTATTTAAATCATTAGAAATGAAAATGCCACCGATTGTTCCCCGGCTTTCTATTACGTTGCTGGAGAAAAAGCATAGTGAGTGGTTGGAGAAAAAAGGTATAATGATTAATGAGGCATTATCTAATCCGTTATCTAAAATGAGAGATGAGTGGTATGAGAAACAAAAAAAATGGGATATAGAAAAGGTCGCTACCGATGTTAAACTTCAAATAGAAAATGTTCACAATCCACTTCGTCAAATTGCTGGACAATTAGATGAAACATCAGAGAAGCTTGCAAATAAAAATATCCAAATTCTTTTGGACCAAATAGATGTACTTTATCAAAAATTAGAACGTCAACAAAAAGAAAAGTATAAGTATGAGTTCATGAAGTATGATGCAGTTGAACAAATGGTCTTTCCAAACCAGAAGCCACAGGAACGCATATATAATATATTTCAATTTATTAACCAGTTTGGTTTTGAACTTATCGATCAGGTAAAGGCACAAGAGATAAATGTAAATCGATATCATAAGATTATTGAACTTTAAGGAAATTGACGATAAAAAAATGAATAAAGATGAAAAAAATCCTGTGTAAAAGCAGGATTTTTTTTTTATGGAGAGAATTAGAAAATCTAGTGGTATAAAGTGGGGGGATGTGGTAACTTAGAGGTATAAAGTGGGGGATGGTGAAACGATTATGTTCATGGGAGAGTATCGGCATAATGTCGATGAAAAGGGAAGACTCATTATTCCTGCTAAGTTCCGTGAAGAACTTGGTGACTCTTTTGTTGTAACACGTGGACTTGATCGTTCGTTATTCGTCTATCCACAAGGCGAGTGGAAAATTCTAGAAGGGAAATTAAAGTCACTCCCATTTACAAAAAAAGATGCCAGAGCCTTTACTCGATTTTTCTTTTCTGGTGCCACGGAATGTGAGCTTGATAAACAGGGTAGAGTAAATATTGCCTCCCCACTTAGGGAATATGCACATATTGAAAAAGAGTGTGTCATTATTGGGGTTTCTAACCGGGTAGAAATTTGGAGTAAAGCAATCTGGGAAGACTATTTTATGGAATCAGAAGAATCATTTAGTGAGATTGCTGAAAACATCGTAGATTTTGATCTTTAACGAATGCATCTAAGAAAAGCATAGAAGAGGTGGTAGTAAGTGTTTAATCATATTACTGTGTTAAAAGAAGAGTCAGTAAACGGATTGAATATAAAAGAAGATGGAATTTATGTAGACTGTACCCTTGGTGGAGGAGGTCATAGTGAATTAATTTTGTCTAAACTTAATTCTGATGGTCATTTATTTGCCTTTGACCAAGATGATGTAGCCTTAGCCAACGCAAAAGAAAAGTTAAGTAAATATGAGGGTCAATTTACTTTAATTAAGAGTAATTTTCGTTATATAAAAGAAGAGTTGCAAGCTAGAGGAATAGAACAAGTCGATGGGGTACTGTTTGATTTAGGAGTATCTTCGCCTCAATTAGATGAAGCGGAACGTGGTTTTAGCTACCACCAAGATGCACCATTAGATATGAGAATGGATCAAACCGCTGCTTTAAGTGCTTCTGAAGTCGTGAATGAGTGGGAATTTGGTAAGATTGTTTCCATTATTTCAAGATACGGGGAAGAAAAGTTTGCTAAACAAATTGCTAGAAAGATCGAAGCGGCAAGAGAGAAAAAAAAGATCGAAACGACAGGTGAATTAGTTGAGATTATTAAATCAGGAATACCCGCTCCTGCCAGAAGAACAGGAGGTCATCCTGCAAAGCGAACATTTCAAGCGATTCGTATAGCAGTTAACGATGAATTAGGTGCATTTGAACAAGCATTAGCTGATTCGATTGAAATTACAGCTCCTAAAGGTCGTATATGCGTGATCACGTTCCATTCATTAGAAGACAGAATGTGTAAAGACATGTTTAAAAAAGAGAGCAAAGGTCCTGATCTTCCTCGTGGGATGCCAATGATCCCACAAGGGTATGAACCTAAACTCACCATGATTACAAAAAAACCAATTATTGCAAGTGTTAATGAACTAGAAAAGAATAACCGAGCTCGCTCAGCAAAACTACGGATTGCAGAAAAAAATTAAAGGAGGAGACATTATGAGTAATTTAGCTCGACAGTATCAGCAACACCCTCAAAAGGTTCAAGATCAGCAACAAAAGCAATTAAAGGCTCCTAAACAACGAAAGTTTTCTGTTACAAAAGGCGAAAAAGGATTAGTCTTATTAGCTGTTGTTGCGTTTTCTGTAGCCGTTACGTTCATTATTGCAAACTATGCATCCGTCTACTCAGTTAACCGAGACATTCATAATTTACAACGAGATATACAACAACAAACACAAGTAAATGATGGACTGCAACTACAGGTAATTGAGTTAAGCGCACCTGATAGAATTCTGCATATCGCAACGGAACAACTTGGTATGTCTTTAGACGACAATAAAGTAAGAGTAATACAAAACTAGTTCCGTTGTGAGCTAGTTTTCTTTTTAAGGATGTGATTATAATGGATATTCATAAACGACCTGTAACTAACAAGAGAGCTGTATTCATTATGGGTATTTTCCTCTTATGTTTTGTCATACTTATCGGGAGAATTATTATGATTCAAACAACAAAAGAAGTGGCCGGTCATGATTTAAAAGTAATGGCAGAACAAAGGTGGATGACTAAAAATGAAATTGAGGGGAATCGCGGAACCATTTTCGACCGAGAAGGAAGTCCGCTTGCCCAAGAAATTAACTCATATACAATGTTTGCGGTATTAGATAAAAGTCAAAGCCGCTATGTAGAAGACCCAAGGGAGACAGCGGAAATTTTATCACCTTATATTAATATGTCGGTTGAAAACCTTGAACGGCTCCTATCAAGTGACCGCTTCCAAGTGGAATTAGGTGCTGGTGCAAAAAATATGAGTCATGAGAAAATGAAGGCGATTAAAGATTATGAGCTTCCAGGTATTGAATTTAGAGAGGAGCCGCGCCGGTACTATCCAAAACAAACGTATGCTTCTCATGTAATCGGCTATACAGAACGAGATATGGAAAAGTCGAGAATGGGGCTAGAGCTTAGCTTGGATGAATTATTACGTGCAGAAAATGGGTCTGTCGTTTATCAGAGAGATCGGAAGGGGATTCGGTTGCCGGACCCAAAGGAAACGGTTGAACCTCCAAAGCACGGTCATGATGTTTATTTGACACTCGATTCCAACATTCAAACTGCTTTAGAACAAATTATGACGAAAGTTGAAGAAGATTACGACCCTGAAAAAATGATTGCAATTGTAGCTGACCCTCAAACAGGACAAATCCTAGCGATGAGTAATCGACCTAGTTTTAATCCGAATCAATACGAAGATATTGAAAACTATCGAAATTTTGCGGTTGTTGATCGATTTGAACCTGGTTCCACTATGAAAATTTTTACATTAGCTGCTGCTATTGAAGAAGGTGTTTATAATGGGAATGAACAGTTTCAATCAGGTCAGTACCGTATAGGAAATAGGGTTATTTCGGACCATAATCAGGGTAGAGGTTGGGGACCGATAACGTATGATGAAGGAATGCAACGTTCTTCCAATGTTGCTTTTTCAAAAATTGCCCATGAAAAATTAGGGACGGATAAATTTTATGAATATCTTGATAAGTTTGGTTTCACAAGCCAAACGGGAATTGATCTACCAAGTGAAGCGACGAGTTTAATTGCTGAAAAGACAGCTTCTAACGCGATATCTACAGCATTTGGTCAAGCGACAGCTGTCACTCCAATACAACAAGTTCAAGCCGCAACAGCGATTGCAACTGGTGGACAGATCATGAAACCTTATGTAATAGATCGAATTGTAGATGGTGAAACAGGAAAAGTCATTCAGAAAAATGAACCGACACTAGTTAACCAACCAATTTCTGAGGCTACTGCAAAACAAATGCGAGACATATTAGAAACAGTCGTAACCTCATCTGCTGGAACGGGAACGCCTTATTATATTGAGGGCTTTGATGTCATAGGGAAAACAGGGACTGCTCAAATTCCTAATCCGAATGGTCCTGGCTACTTACGAGGACATGGAAAGAACCTTTTCTCGTTTTTAGGTATGGCACCGAAAGAGGATCCTCGAGTTATCGTTTATGTGGCTGTTGAACAACCAAAATTAAAGCAGACAGAGTCAGGTTCCGCGCCTGTATCACAAATTTTCAATACGGTGATGAAACATAGTTTACAATATTTAAATATCAATCCAAGTTTTCAAGAAGTCGTTGAAAGTGAAGAAGTTGGATTTAAGTTGAAAGACTATAAAGGGAAATCTATAGAAGCTGTTAATAGTGAGTTAATGAATTCAGGAGTAGAGGTTATCATCCTAGGTGATGGAAAGAAAGTAGAAGAACAGCAACCGGTGTCAGGGCGATATGTAATGGACAATGAGAAAGTTGTTCTTGTTACATCAGGTGATCAATACGAAATGCCGAATATCGAAGGTTGGTCGTTCAGAGATGCAATGAAACTATCGAAAGCATTGGATCTCAATATGAATATATTTGGAACAGGTTATGTTACAAGTCAAAGCATATCTACAGGAAGTAAAATAGAGATGGGAGAACATATTACCATCGAATTACATTTGCCAGGTCAAGAAGGTGAATTTGAAATGACAGAAGTCGAAGAAGACGGGCGTATCGAAGGCCAATCATGACAATAGCCCCCTAATTGTTCTAATTATCTAGTAATACGCATATAAGTTAAACAAGCATGACAAGCCTTATATATGTGAAATCTAGGTTGGAAAATGGGGGTACAGGAAGTGCGAGTGTCCAATGTTACTGTACGAAAACGTTTAGTATTTGTATTAATATGTGGATTAATTATATTCCTTATCATTGCTATCCGCCTTGGGTATGTGCAATTTGGTATGGGGAACTGGCTAACAGATCGAGCAGAAGACTCATGGAGTCGAGATATTCCATTTGAAGCAAAACGTGGAGAAATTTTAGATCGAAATGATGAAATACTAGCTACAAATGTTAGTGCACCATCCATCTTAGTTGTTCCACGTCAAGTCAAAGAACCAGCTGATACTGCAGAGAAATTAGCAAACGTCTTGAATATGGATAGACAAAAAGCCTATGAATTAATTACGAAAAGTGCTTCGTCTGTAAGGATTAACCCTGAAGGTAGGAAAATTTCAAAAGAAAAAGCAAATGAAGTAAGGTCTCTTGATTTACCTGGCGTGTATGTTGCAGAGGATAGTAAAAGACATTATCCGAATGGCAAATTTTTATCACATGTTTTAGGGTTTGCGGGTATTGATAATCAAGGGTTAACAGGACTTGAATTATTTTATGATGAATATTTAAGCGGAAAAAAGGGACATGTTTCGTTTTTTTCGGATGCAAAAGGTAAGAGGTTACCAGATTTGGCAGATGAGTACACTCCTCCAGTAGATGGTCTTAACTTAAGGCTGACAATAGATACTAAAGTGCAAACGATCATTGAACGAGAGTTAGATATTGCAGAAGCAACTTACAATCCAGATGGTGCGATTGCGATTGCGATGAATCCAAATACAGGGGAAATTCTTGGGATGTCAAGTCGTCCTCATTATAACCCTGAAAACTTTAGAGAAGTTCCACCAGAGATCTATAACCAAAACAAGCCAGTGTGGATGCAGTATGAGCCAGGTTCAACCTTTAAGATCATTACGCTTGCAGCTGCTATAGAAGAAGGTGAAGTGGACTTACACAAGGAAACTTTCAATGACCCAGGATTTATCGAAGTATCAGGTCATAGGTTACGGTGTTGGAAAAAAGGTGGGCATGGTCACCAAACGTTTCTAGAAGTTGTTCAAAATTCATGTAACCCAGGCTTTGTTGTCCTTGGAGAACGATTAGGTAAAGATCGATTGTTTGATTATATTGAAAACTTTGGATTTGGCCAAGAAACAGGGATTGACCTTCAAGGTGAGGGAAAAGGAATTCTTTTTAAACGCGATAGAGTAGGTCCATTAGAATTAGCGACAACAGCTTTTGGGCAAGGGGTTGCTGTAACACCTATCCAACAAGTAGCTGCTGTTTCAGCAGCGATTAATGGAGGATATTTGTATCAACCCTTTATTGCAAAAGACTGGGTAGACCCAACAACAGGTCAAGTTGTAAATTCACAAGCACCAGTTTCAAAAAGAAGAGTCATTTCAGAAGAAACATCTAAAGAAATACGTCATGCGCTAGAAAGTGTTGTTGCCCTCGGGACTGGTAAGGGAGCATTTGTCGATGGTTATCGTGTCGGTGGAAAAACAGGAACAGCGCAAAAAGCGAAAGATGGACGATATTTAGAAAATAATCACATAGTCTCATTTATTGGAATGGCTCCAGCGGATAATCCAGAAATCGTTGTATACGTAGCAATTGATAACCCAAAAGGAACGGTTCAATTTGGTGGAGTCGTTGCAGCACCGATTGTCGGTAAAATTATAGGCGATAGTTTAGCTGCAATGGGCGTTGAAAAACGTTCGGATCAGATCGAAAAAGAAAAAGCTTGGAATGATGAGCCTATTGTTGAAACTCCAGATCTTGTTGGACTTTCCATACGAGAAATCAATCAAGCGTATTACGATTTAAAAATAGACGCTTCTGGAAGTGGGTCCAAAGTGTTAGCCCAAGCACCAGAACCTGGAGTAAAAGTAAAAGCAGGTTCAACAATACGTATTTATATGGGTGACAAAACAGACACAAACGACTAAAATGGTTCTGTAACACTTCTATTCCCTCCGGCATTTTTTCGGGGGGATTCATTGTGTAGCGGGGTTATAGTAGGAAAAGGGACTTCTTCTATGTAGATTAACATACATTTGTAAGAGTAAATCATCATAATCATCAAAAAAATGATTAAAATGATCTTGTTTGTCCTACGATAGATATTAAATGTACGTGATAGAAAGGGTTTATACTATGAAATTAGATCAATTAGTACAACGATTACAGTATGCGAATATTTCAAACGCCCAATTAAATCCGATGATTTCATCCATTGAGATGGACTCTAGAGAAGTACAAAAAGGTAGTTTGTTTATTTGTATTAAAGGGTTTACTGTAGATGGGCATGACTATGTAGATCAAGCAATCGCTAGGGGAGCAAGTGCGGTACTGGCTGAACATGAAATAGATGCGACTGTACCTGTCATTACCGTTAACGATACAAAGCGAGCCATGGCTATTCTATCTAATCATTTTTATGATTATCCAACAAAGAAGTTATCGCTAATTGGAATTACAGGAACGAATGGAAAAACGACAGTAACTCATCTCATTGAAAAAGTATTAAATGATAACGGTGAAACCACTGGGTTAATCGGGACGATGTATACCAAGATTGGGCAAGAAACATTTGATACGAAAAATACGACACCAGAATCACTTACACTACAAAAAACATTCAAACAAATGGTAGACAACAAAGTGGATACCGCTATAATGGAGGTTTCTTCCCATGCTCTTCATCTAGGGAGAGTGAGAGGTTGTGACTTCAATATTGCCGTATTCACAAATTTAACACCAGATCACCTTGACTATCATGAAACGATGGAAGCCTATAAATATGCTAAAGGTCTTCTTTTTTCACAACTAGGAAATACATATGATCAGTCAACATCAAAAATAGCAATATTAAATGAAGATGATCCAGCGTCAGAAGAATACAAAAAGATGACGGCGGTTCAAGTTTTGACGTATGGCATTAATGATACCAGTGATGTTCAAGCGAAAAATATTAAAATGACTGCAGCAGGAACTACATTTACGTTATCTTCACCAGAAGGATCTACGGAAATCAACTTGCGTCTAATTGGAAAATTTAGTGTGTATAACGCACTAGCTGCAACCGCAGCTTGTTTAGTACATGGTATCTCTTTAGACAACATTAAACAAAGTTTAGAAAGTATAGAAGGTGTTTCTGGCAGGTTTGAAACAGTTGATGTAGGCCAAGATTTTTCGGTCATCGTAGATTATGCCCATACTCCAGATAGCTTAGAAAATGTTCTAACTACTGTTAATGAGTTAGCGAAAGGGAAAATTTATTGTGTAGTAGGCTGCGGCGGAGATCGGGATCGTACGAAACGTCCAGTTATGGCACGAATCGCTGTTAAATACAGTGATCATGCTGTTTTTACGTCTGACAACCCGAGAAGTGAACAGCCAGAAGCAATTTTGAAAGATATGGAAGTAGGCATACAAAGTTCGAATTATACGTCCATCGTTGATCGGAAAGAAGCCATTGAATTTGCTATTCGACAAGCAACTGCAAATGATGTTGTTTTAATCGCAGGCAAAGGACATGAGACATATCAAATAGTCGGGAAAAACGTCTTTGACTTTGATGACAGGCAAGTAGCACAGGAAATGATCGAGGAGAGAATGAAATGAAATTACCTGGACATTTAATTGAAGCAATTTCAGAGCGGTTGCTACCAGAAAAGGCAAGTATATCATTTACAGGTGTTTATACGGATAGTCGTCAGCCGATGGAAAATGGGTTGTTTGTTCCGATAGTAGGCGAAAGATTTGATGGGCATAACTTTATTCATTCAGCTATTGAAAAAGGAGCTAATGCCTCCTTGTGGCAAAAAGATAAACCTATCCCGAAAAACATTCCTGAAAACTTTTATCTTTATTTGGTTGAAGATACGTTACAAGCATTACAACAGTTGTCAAAAGCATATTTGAAGTTTATTGATCCAATTGTTGTCGGAGTCACTGGAAGTAATGGGAAAACAACGACGAAAGACTTATTAGATGCGGTTTTATCAACTACGTATAAAACGTATAAAACGCAAGGGAACTTTAATAATCATATTGGTTTACCATTAACAATACTAGGAATGGAACACGATTGTGAACTTCTAATATTAGAGATGGGGATGAGTGGTTATGGAGAAATTGAATTATTAAGTAACATTGCTGAACCTCATTTTGCAGTTGTCACTAATATAGGAGAATCTCATATTGAACAATTAGGAAGCCGTGAAGGAATCGCCAAAGCGAAAATGGAGATAACTAAAGGCTTACGAAGAGATGGAAAAGTGATCATTGATGGAGATGAGCCTTTGCTTCACTCTTTCTATAGTGAGAATGTAAGTACTTGTGGTTTTGCTCATACGTGTAAATCACAAATTATGAATATCTCTTCTACCGAGTTTGGCTATACTTTTTCGATTAACGGGGAAGATACCCTTTTTGAAGTTCCACTCCTCGGTCGTCATAACATTAAAAATGCAGCATATGCCATTATCATTGGAAGAGAACTTGGGTTAACAGAAGAAAGTATTCAGAGTGGGTTAAAACAAGTGAGTTTAACAGGTATGAGGTTAGAAAGACTTAAAGGTTTAAATGGTTCTACCATAATAAATGATGCCTATAATGCAAGCCCAACTTCGATGAGGGCTGCTATTGAAGCGATTAAAGAATTGCCAGGTTTTTCAAAGAGAATCTTAATTTTAGGTGATATGTATGAACTTGGACCTGATGAAAGTGCGCTTCATAAATCGGTAGCTTCTGTGATTGATAAGCCGATTACACATTTATTTACAGTAGGAGAAAAAGGACAATGGATTCTCGACGCATTTAATGAGAAAAAAGACCATACGCTTATAGTACAACGTTTTTTAAATAAAGAAGATATCGTTGAAACTGCTTTAAAACTCTTAGATGAAAATACGGTTGTATTAATTAAAGCTTCAAGGGGACTCCAATTAGAAACGATCACTAAACATTTAATGTAATAGAAAGGAGGCAATGACCCATGTTTGAACAGATTACATTACTATTTACATTAATCGCGTCCTTCCTCATTGCCGTAATATTATCCCCCATTATTATTCCTTTTCTGAGAAGGTTAAAATTTGGACAAAGTATTCGTGACGAAGGGCCAAAATCACATCAAAAGAAAAGTGGTACTCCGACGATGGGCGGTATTATGATTTTATTATCTATTCTTCTTACAACGGTTATAATAATATCGAAATTCTTAACGTTTACAACAGAAATTTGGTTACTTCTGTTTGTTACTTTAGGGTATGGATTATTAGGTTTTCTTGATGACTTTATTAAAGTCGTCATGAAAAGGAACTTAGGGCTAACGTCAAAACAAAAATTAGTAGGGCAGCTTGTAATAGCAATTATCTTTTATTTAGGATTACGCATGCTTGACTTTTCAACAGAAATTGTAATTCCAGCCACGAATTTATCCATTGATTTTGGTTGGCTTTATTTCCCGCTTATTATTGTTATGCTAGTTGGGGCATCTAATGCAGTCAATTTAACAGACGGATTAGATGGTTTACTTGCTGGAACAGGTGCAATTGCCTTTGGAGCATTTGCTGTCTTAGCTTGGAATGCAGAAATGTTTGATGTAGCAATATTCTGTGGGGCAGTTGTTGGTGCGGTATTAGGATTTTTAGTATTTAATGCTCATCCGGCAAAAGTCTTTATGGGGGATACGGGCTCACTTGCTTTAGGTGGTGCCATTGCAGCGGTTGCTATTTTAACTAAGCTCGAAATATTACTAGTGATTATCGGTGGAGTCTTTGTTATTGAAACACTTTCCGTTATCATTCAAGTTGTATCATTTAAAACGAGAGGTAAGCGGATTTTTAAAATGAGTCCTCTTCACCATCATTATGAGTTATCAGGATGGTCTGAATGGCGAGTGGTCGTTACATTCTGGTTAGTAGGTATGCTTTTTGCTGTATTAGGAATTTATTTAGAGGTGTGGATCTAGATGAGAAATGAACAACAATTTAAAAATCAACATGTACTCGTTCTCGGTTTAGCCAAAAGTGGTGAGGCTGCAAGTCGCCTCTTATACCGATTAGGAGCTCATGTAACGGTAAATGACTCAAAGCCAATGGAAGAAAACCCTCAAGCGAGGGATTTAGAAACTTTAGGAATTAAAGTTGTTTGTGGTGCTCATCCATTAACATTATTGGATGAGCCCGTTGATTTTATTGTTAAAAATCCAGGAATTCCTTATACTAACCCCCTCGTTGCAGAAGCACTTAAACGAGGAATTTCTGTCGTAACTGAAGTAGAATTAGCATCAAAAATTTCAGAAGCTGATATGGTAGCTATTACAGGGTCTAATGGAAAAACAACAACGACAACGTTAATTGTAGAAATGTTAAAAAATAGTGGGAAAGAGCCACTTGTTGCAGGGAATATTGGAACCGTAGCTTGTGAGGTAGCAGAAAAAGCAACGGATCAAAATATTATCGTGACTGAAGTTTCAAGCTTCCAACTACAAGGCACAGAAAAATTTCATCCCAAAGTGGCTGTGTTATTGAACCTTTTTGATGCGCATTTAGATTACCATGGAACGAAAGAATCGTACGGACATGCTAAAGCTAAAATATTCGCAAACTTAACTGAAGAAGATTTTTATGTTGTAAATGTCGACGATGATTTTGTCGTAAAGCTTGCAGAAGAGGTTAAAGGAATAAAAGTTCCATTTTCTACTACTCAAGAAGTAGTAGAAGGAGCTTATGTCAAGGAAAGTACCGTGTATTTTAAGACCGAAAGAATAATAGATAGGTCTGATATTACTCTTCCAGGTAAGCACAATTTAGAAAATATATTAGCCGCTATTGCAGCTGCAAAAACTATGGGTGCACGTACGGAGCAGATTGTTAAAGTGTTAAAAACGTTTACAGGCGTCGAGCATCGAGTTCAATATGTAAAAACAATTGAAGACCGAAAGTTTTATAATGATTCGAAAGCCACGAACATTTTAGCAGCTCAAGCAGCTGTTTCAGCTTTTTCAGAACCTGTCATTCTATTAGCAGGAGGATTAGATCGAGGGAACTCATTTGATGCGTTTATCCCATCATTACAGAAAGTGAAAGCTGTTGTAACGTTTGGGGAAACGAAAGAAAAGATCATGGCAGCTGCTAAAGAAGCTGGTGTCGACGTCATCAAACCTGTTTTAAATGTGGAAGAAGCAGTCCCTGTCGCTTTTGACCTTTCAGTGGCGGGAGATATCATATTACTTTCGCCTGCTTGCGCGAGTTGGGACCAATATAAAACTTTCGAACAACGAGGCGAGAAATTTATTCATGCCGTTGAGCAGTTAATCCAAAGATAAAAGGACATGTTCTTACCGTCTGGTGCATATGTTTAGGTATTAGAGGTTGTACAATTAACTCCTAATTGTACGAACACTTTTAGTAAGTGAGGTGTTTCTAGTTGCCTAAAACAAAAACGGCACCAGATTTTCTTTTGATGATTGCAACAATTGCACTATTAACAATCGGTGTTATTATGGTATATAGTGCTAGTGCAGTATGGGCTCAATATAAGTTCGACGATTCATTTTTCTTTGCGAAACGTCAATTTTTCTTTGCAGGTGTAGGAGTAGCTGCAATGCTTTTCATTATGAATGTTGATTATTGGACGTGGAGAAAATGGTCTAAAGTATTACTCATCATTTGTTTTATTCTTCTCATTATCGTATTAATTCCTGGTGTTGGACTCGTACGTGGTGGAGCAAGAAGTTGGTTAGGTGTAGGAGCTTTTTCAATTCAACCGTCAGAGTTCATGAAAATGGCGATGATTGCGTTCTTGGCAAAGTATTTATCCGAAAACCAAAAGAAAATCACGTCTTTAAAACGAGGGTTAGTTCCATCATTATCTCTAGTTCTTCTAGCGTTTGGTCTTATCATGCTTCAACCAGACTTAGGAACTGGAGCAGTAATGGTAGGTACGTGTGTAATTATGATTTTTGTTTCTGGGGCGCGTATTGCTCATTTTGTTGGTTTAGCTCTCATCGGTGTCGCAGGCTTCGTTGCTTTAATCATTTCTGCGCCTTATAGAATTAAACGAATTACATCGTTTCTTGACCCATGGTCTGATCCTTTAGGAAGTGGCTTTCAAATTATCCAATCTTTATATGCGATTGGCCCAGGAGGATTGCTAGGCTTAGGATTTGGAGAAAGCCGGCAAAAGTATTTTTATTTACCTGAGCCGCAAACCGATTTTATTTTTGCAATAATAACTGAGGAATTAGGGTTTATCGGTGGGGCTGTAATTATTTTATTATTCGGTATTTTAATGTGGCGAGGTATTCGAGTTGCTTTAGGAGCCCCTGACTTATTCGGTAGCTTTTTAGCGGTTGGTATTATTGCTATGGTTGCTATTCAAGTTATGATTAACATAGGGGTTGTTATTGGACTTATGCCAGTCACTGGAATTACCTTACCATTTATTAGCTACGGTGGGTCGTCATTGACGCTCATGCTAGTTGCTATAGGTGTACTTCTAAATATAAGTAGATTTTCAAGGTTGTAACATACCATCCCTCTGAGTAGGATCATCCTAACTAGAGGGATCTTTCTATTTTCCTCAATAAACTTTTATTAAATTTTACATAATCCTTTAAAAGCAATATGTATAAACCAAGTTACCGTTCTGATAAAATGGTAATAGTGTGTAGTATACTAAGTTGTTATTGCCCTAGTAATTGATATTTGGTAAGACGATAAATATTCACGAGGACAGAATAGATGGAGGAAATAAATGAGAGTAATTGTTAGTGGTGGAGGAACTGGAGGACATATTTACCCTGCCTTGTCATTAATCCAAGAAATAAAAAAACAATATGCTGATGCAGAAATATTGTACATAGGTACGGAAAATGGATTAGAGAGTGAACTCGTAACCAGAGAAAACATCCCGTTTCAAACGATAAAAATTACGGGGTTCAGAAGAAAGTTATCTTTTGAAAATGTAAAAACAATTTATCGTTTTCTTAAAGGTACAAATGACTCAAAAAAAATGATTAAACAATTTAAACCAGATGTTGTCGTAGGAACGGGAGGGTATGTTTGTGGCCCAGTTGTTTATGCAGCTTCCCAATTAAATATACCGACTGCTATTCATGAACAAAATAGTGTTCCAGGGCTAACCAATAAATTTTTAAGTCGATATGTTGATAAGATTGTTTTATCCTTTCCAGAATCGAAAAAGCTCTTCCCAGAAAAAAAGACCGTGTATTTAGGAAATCCTCGAGCCTCAGAAGTTATCTCTACAGACGCAAACCGTGGTCGAGAGTCTGTTGGACTAAAAGAAGGGAAAAAATCTATATTAATTGTTGGTGGTAGCCGCGGAGCGAAACCGATTAATGATGCTTTTTTAGAAGTGTTACCCGAAATGAAAAACTTCGATTATCAGTTTTTATATGTGACGGGGCAAGTTCATTATGAAAAGGTAATGGAAGCAGTGAGAGCGAAAGGAAACCCTGATAATGTCATTATAAAACCGTTTATTCATAACATGCCAGAAGTATTAGCTGGTGTAGATTTAATTGTGGCAAGAGCAGGTGCGACAACTTTAGCTGAGATCACAGCGTTAGGATTACCAAGCATTTTAATTCCGAGTCCATATGTAACAAATAATCATCAAGAAAAAAATGCGCGTTCACTTAGCGTAAAAGGTGCTGCAATTGTTCTTCTTGAAAAAGAAATGAGTGGGAAAGTATTGCTTGAAGATATTGATTCCATTTTTAAAAAGACTGGAAAATGGGAAGAAATGCATAAAGCAGCTCTTTCTCTTGGAATGCCTAAAGCTGCGGAACATTTTGTAGAGTTACTAGCCGAATTGGCAAAAAAATAACCTTTATTTTGCTATATATAAGTACTAATATTATTTACTATATTTATGAAACACAGCTAATTAGGCAGGAGCATATATTATAGTAATTTGAAATGAAGGATTGTTAAATTAAACCATTGAAATGGTCAAAGTAAAGAATAGAAAAGACATCGCATTGGCCCTTCGTGGCAGTGTTGGTGCTTTTCTTAAGAAGTGAGGAGATATAAGACGATGGAACCGTTTATTCAGCAACTTAGAGATAAAGATATTGGTAAAGTCCTCGTCCAGGAACCGTTGGCCAATCATACGACTTGGAAAATCGGTGGCCCAGCTGAAGTATTAGTTGAGCCTAAAAATATAGCAGCATTGAAGAAGTTAATGGGGATTATTCGAAGAGAGAATATCCCTTGGCGTGTTATTGGAAGAGGTTCAAACTTACTTGTCAGTGATCTAGGAATTGAGGGAGTTGTCATCAAATTAGGAGACGGAATTAGTCACCTTGAAATTGACGGTGAGGAAATTACCGTCGGTGGTGGCTATTCAGTAATCAAACTGGCCATGGTGATAAGTAAAAAAGGCCTTTCAGGATTAGAATTTGCTAGCGGGATTCCTGGGTCGGTCGGTGGTGCTGTTTTTATGAACGCAGGTGCTCATGGATCTGATATATCGCAAATTTTATCGAAGGCGCATATTCTATTTGAGGATGGCACAATGAAATGGCTTACAAACGAAGAATTAGACTTTTCTTACCGAACGTCTAAATTACAAAAGGAAAATGGAATTTGTGTTGAAGCGACTTTTCAACTAAAAGCAGGAAACCGTGACGAAATTGTGAGAGTGATGCAAAAAAATAAAGATTATAGACGTGTTTCTCAACCGTGGAATTACCCGTGTGCTGGTAGTGTCTTTAGAAACCCTTTACCTAATTATGCTGGTCAATTAATTGAAAAAGCGGGGTTAAAAGGATTTCAATTAGGTGGTGCTCAAGTTTCAGACATGCATGGAAACTTCATTGTGAACGTTGCAGATGCAAAGGCAGATGATGTACTAAGTCTTATTCAACATATAAAAAACACAATACGTGAGAAGTTCGCTGTAGAAATAGAAACAGAAGTTGAGATTGTAGGAAAAAAAGAAAACAACGACTGAGCAAATCCGTTGTTTTGTGCTATAATACAAAGATGTAAACACAATTCTCAAAATGAAACGGCATAAATCTTTTATGCCGTTTTCGAAATATGGGCGTGTATAATGGAGGTTGGACTATGGCTGATGAAAAAGTCATTACCATCAACGACAGAATTCCTAAGTTAAAGGAACAAAGAAAGCAACGAGCGAACCGAAGATTAATTTTCTTTTTGTCTTTCTTTTTTTTACTCATCCTCTTAGTAATATATTTTCAATCTCCGTTAAGTCACATTAAGACGATCGAAGTCCACGGAAATGATTACTTACCTAAAGAGATAATCGTCAATAGTTCGAAATTAAGTAGTGGGACAAGCATTTGGCAACTTGATAAAGAAGAAGTAATTGCCCGAATAGTTTCTTTAAAGGAAATTGAGTCAGCAGACATTTCAAGAAAGTTTCCAAATAAGATTGAAATCCATATCGTTGAATATCAACGAGTGGCGTATATGTACCAAGAAGGAAAGTATTATCCGATTTTAAGTACAGGGGCTTTTTTAGAGGAATTACCCCCTAATGTAATGCCAGTAGATGCTCCTATCTTAAGAGACTGGGAACCTGGACCAGTTGCCCAAGAGCTAGCAGCTGAACTAACAAAGTTATCCGATGGACTTTTTAATAGAATCTCAGAAATTTACTATACACCTACGGAAGCCGATCCACTAAGAATTATTGTTTTTATGAATGATGGGCATGAAGTGCATTCAACCGTTCGGGATTTTTCCGATAAAATTGCACCTTATCCTTCAATTGTTAAAGAAATAGACCCAAATAAGATAGGGATTATCCATATGAGGATGACTCCTTATTTCGAAGAGTTTGACGTTGAGGAGGAAGAAGAAGGTGAAGGTGAGGGGTAAACACGTTATTCTTTCCCTTGTCTTATTGGTAACGGGGTTTATCATAGCATTATCTTATCAATTTGCTAATGAGCATCAAGATACAAATCCAATCTCACAGCGCCAATGGAGACATGAAGATGAATTACGTAATAATATTATACTAGAGCAAGCAGTCAACCGTAATTTACAAGAAGACTTACGAGGGTACCAAGCTCAACTAAGAGAAATTGAAGCTGAAATTGCAGATTTAACGGAAGAACAAGAAGTTAGAGTAGCCTCTTTAATTGAGGATTTAGACAGATTGAGAAAAATAGTAGGTACTGTTAAAGTTAATGGGCCTGGAGTTGAAGTCACATTAGCCGACAATTCATATGTTCCCGATGGAGCTAACCCTAATGATTATATTGTTCATGAAGAACATGTTCATAAAGTCGTTCAAGAATTATTAGTCGCTGGCGCTGAAGCTGTTGCGATTAATGGGCACCGTCTATCGCACAATTCATTTATTCAATGTATTGGACCTGTTATTTATATTGATGGTCATACGTCTTATGCGCCATTTGTAGTTACGGCCATAGGAGATTCTTTAAGTTTAGAAGGCTCAATGACATTACCTGGTGGAGTAAGGGACCAGTTAGTGAATGATCTTATCGAAGTAAGGGTGCAACAAAAAAATGAAGTTATTATGGAACCTTACTTATCTGAAAGCAGGTGACATCATTGAGTAAACAAGTCATTTTTATGATTGTGACTCTTATTATTGGTTTTATGTTAGCAATTCAATTTCAATCAACAAAAGAACCTGTAGTCAGGGATACGAGAGATATTCGAGAATTGCGTAAAGAATTACGTGCAGAACAGGACAAGCACCAGCAACTAGTACAAGAAATTGATAAATATGCTTCATTAATAGATCAATATGAAGTTTCGTTAAATGACCATAAGGAAAACGTTGAAAACGTAATGGAAGACCAAATTGATAGTCTAAGAAAAGAAGCGGGTTTAACAGAAGTATCGGGTGAAGGAATTATCCTTATAATCGAGCCCCTATATCATGATCAATTTTTTGGGAATCAAAGGCACTCAGTATCTCCAGTTTTACTTCGTTTTCTTGTTAACGAGTTAAATTTTAATGGAGCTAAAGAGATTGCGATCGGTAATCAAAGAATTATTTCAACAACTGCCTTTCGAGAAGTAAATGGAGTAACTCGTGTTAATAATAGGAGACTTCCACCATTACCTATAGAAATAAAAGTTATATCAAACGATGCTGAAAAACTTCATAATGAAATGGTCGTTTCTGAATCAGTAGAGTATTTTGAAATTGATAATTTAAAATTAACGTCTACGCCAATTAACTATCTTGAATTACCAGCTTTTGATGATACACCAAGGGTGAGGTATATGGAGCAAATGAAGGAGGATTAACTGACCGATGTGGTTACCAATTATTGGTCTAATTTTAGGGGTAATTTTAGGATTTTTTACAGAGTTTCGTATACCTGATGAGTATTCCAACTATTTGTCAATTGCGGTATTAGCTGCATTAGATACATTATTCGGTGGAATACGTGCTCATTTACAACACAGCTTTGATTCCAATGTTTTTTTAACAGGTTTCTTTTTTAATATCCTTCTTGCTGCAGGTTTAGCTTTTCTAGGTGTTCATCTTGGTGTAGACTTATATTTAGCAGCAATATTTGCTTTCGGTGTAAGACTTTTCAATAATATTGCAGTTATACGTCGGATGTTGTTGTCGAATTGGAACGAAAGAAGGAATGAAAACAAGGCTTAGAAAACGATATAATGGTTCTCTTAAGTTATGAAAACAAGAGGATTTTTGAAAAAAAAGTGAGAAATGTAAAGAAAAACAAAAAAAATAAAAGGGAAACTACATTTAATGTTGAATTATTTTATAGTTAGATGAATTTCTCTTCATATTCTCTCACTAGAACTTTTTAATCGTTAACGCAATTGATAATCACAGAAGTTTCAGTTAAAAATATAGCAGTGTTTTTATGCTATACAGAATAAAAAGGAGGTGCCACAGATGAACAACAATGATATTTATGTAAGCTTAGACATCGGTACATCCAATGTAAGAGTTATCATTGGAGAAATGGCCAATGGAACACTAAACATCATTGGTGTTGGAAATACGAAGTCCCATGGGATAAAGAAAGGCTCCATTGTAGATATTGATGAAACTGTAAAATCAATTAAGAGAGCTGTCGATCAAGCGGAGCGCATGATCGGTTTATCGATAAAGCAAGTTATAGTAGGTGTTAATGGGAATCATGTTCAGTTACAGCCTTGTCATGGTGTGGTTGCTGTCTCTAGCCCTGACCGTGAAATTGGTGATGAAGATATCGCTCGAGTCATCGATGCAGCCCAAGTGGTATCAATTCCACCAGAACGTGAAATCATTGACGTTATTCCACGTCAATTTATCGTTGATGGTTTAGATGAAATTAATGATCCACGAGGAATGATCGGTGTAAGGTTAGAGATGGAAGGCACTATTATCACTGGATCCAAAACTATATTACATAATTTGTTGCGGTGTGTAGAGCGAGCTGGTTTACAAATTGCTGACATATGCCTTCAACCACTTGCAGGTGGTGCAGTTGCGATCTCTAAAGATGAGAAAAGTCTTGGAGTAGGCCTTGTCGATATTGGTGGTGGTTCAACTACTGTTTCTATCTTTGAACAAGGGACACTGAAAACTACTTCTGTTATACCGATTGGCGGAGACCATGTTACGAATGATATTGCGATTGGGTTACGTACTTCTAGTGAAGAAGCAGAACGTATTAAATTAAAGTATGGACATGCCTACATTGATGAAGCATCAGATGCAGAACTGTTTAAAGTGGCTGTTATCGGAAGTAATGATCAAGATGAATTTTCGCAGTATGATATTGCACACATTATTGAAGCACGAATGGATGAAATATTTGAACTCATTGAAAAAGAAGTTCATCGGTTAGGGTATCGTGATTTACCGGGTGGCTATGTACTTACTGGAGGAGCAGTTATGGTTCCAGGAGTTTTAGAATTAGCTCGTGAAGTGTTACAAAGTAATGTAAGAATTGCTATACCTGATTATATTGGTGTTCGTGAACCTCAATATACAATGGGTGTTGGATTAATCCAATTTGCTTATCGTAATGTTAAAATTCAAGGAAAAGAAGTTGCAGCCTCGGTTTCTGACTTGAATCAAGGAGAAAAGACGAATCCTAAGAAGGAAAAAGCAGCTCCTAAGGCGAAAGAGGATAAAGAAGGTATGAAAAAGGTGAAGAATTGGTTTAAAGTATTCTTTGAATAATCGTGATTTACGGCATACATGATGAATTAGGAGGACCTTACATGTTAGAGTTTGAAATGGATATGGAACAACTAGCGACAATCAAAGTCATCGGTGTTGGCGGTGGCGGAAGTAACGCTGTTAACCGTATGATCGAAAATGGTTTACAAGGCGTTGAGTTTATCGCTGTAAATACAGATGCACAAGCTTTGCATTTATCGAAAGCAGAAATCAAGCTACAATTAGGTGGTAAATTAACTCGCGGACTTGGTGCAGGTGCAAATCCAGATATCGGAAAAAAAGCTGCAGAAGAAAGTAGAGAGCAACTTGAAGAAGCGTTAAAAGGCGCTGATATGGTGTTTATTACAGCAGGCATGGGTGGAGGTACAGGAACAGGTGCTGCACCAGTAATCGCTGAAATTGCTAAAGAATTAGGAGCATTAACAGTAGGTGTTGTAACGCGACCATTTACGTTTGAAGGACGTAAACGTTCGACACAAGCTGGTGGTGGTATCGACGCTTTAAAAGAGAAAGTTGATACATTAATTGTTATTCCTAATGATCGCCTTTTGGAAATTGTTGATAAAAATACTCCAATGCTAGAAGCGTTCCGTGAAGCGGATAATGTTCTTCGTCAAGGTGTACAAGGTATTTCCGATTTAATTGCAGTTCCAGGGCTAATTAACTTAGACTTTGCAGATGTGAAGACAATTATGGTTGATAAAGGGTCTGCGCTAATGGGGATTGGTATTGCAACAGGTGAAAATCGAGCTACGGAAGCGGCTAAGAAGGCCATTTCAAGTCCTTTACTTGAAACTTCAGTAGATGGTGCCCAAGGGGTATTAATGAATATTACAGGTGGTTCAAACTTAAGTTTATACGAAGTTCATGAAGCTGCTGAAATTGTTTCTGCTGCTTCAGACTCTGAAGTAAATATGATTTTCGGATCTGTTATTAATGAGAACTTAAAAGATGAAATCGTTGTTACAGTAATTGCAACGGGATTTGAAGATAGTGAAAGTAACACGGTTAACAACAGACAACAGTTGCAACGTCCTTCGGTACAACCAAAGGCTACAACTACACAAGCACAACCAAAGCAAGAAGAAGTGAAGGAGCCGAGATTTAATCCACAAGCTCAGCAACCTGAACAAGCGGATACACTTGATATTCCAACGTTTTTACGTAATCGAAAAAGACGTTCAAAGTAAATGAAAAAGAAGTTGGCCTATGAGCCAACTTTTTTTTTTACCTAAAAAGATTAACGATTTATATGGAATGGGAGACAAATGATTTTATTATTATTGAAAATTATTATTCATAAAAAATATTGTCAAATCGTAAATATGTTACTTTGACAGTATATGTGAAAATCTATCAAAATAACTATTTTATCTCGTCATAAACTGACAGACTTATAAATAGAATTTGATATATACTTGGCTAAACATTACCAAATTGCGATTGAGAGGACATGCAATGACCATTTATTTGGATGTAATTTGGGTTCTTAATCTATGTATTGACTTTCTCTTAATTTGGATAACTGCAATAACACTAAAAAGAACGGTACATATATGGCGGTTATTCCTAGCAGCTCTATTTGCGTCACTAATCGTTTTTTTGATGTTTACACCATTTGGTCATTTGTTTTATCAACCATGGATGAAATTTTTATACTCAATGGCCATTGTTTTAATTGCCTTTGGGTTTCACCGATTGATCTATTTTATTCAAAACTTATTTATGTTTTACTTTGTAACTTTTATGACGGGAGGAGGCTTATTTGCGCTTCATTTCTTTTGGCAAACTGAGTTTGAAGTTTTAGATGGTGTCATGTTTACGAAAACGTCAGGGTTTGGTAGTACGTTTAGCTGGTTATTTGTGTTAATTGGTTTTCCACTCGTCTGGCTTTTCTCAAAACATCAGTTAAAACAAGTTGAGACTAGAAAAATTCATTATGAACAAGTCGTTACTGTTGAAATCTCAATTGGTCAAGAAACGATAGAACTGAAAGGTCTCGTCGATAGTGGGAATCAATTACATGATCCTATTACTAGAGCCCCTGTTATGGTCATAGAAAAGGATGCATTACATTCTATGCTAAATACTGATGAAATTGAACTACTTCTCTATTATGAAAATTTAGAAAGAATTTTTGAGATGAAACATCCATTAGCAGAAAGAATTAGAATTATACCATATCGAGTCGTAGGGAAAGATCAACAATTTATGGTCGCAATTAAGCCAGATTATGTTAGAGTGACGACGGCCGATGAACAGCATCTTGTTAAGAAAGTACTGATTGGGATTAACGATATGAAACTATCAAATGACGGAGACTATCAATGTATTGTTCATCCGAAGATGCTTGTTGCAGGACAAGGGAAAAAATTAGCTTAGTTTCACTTTATTGAGGAGGCAATAACATGCTAAAGTTGAAGTTTACATTGATGTGGCAAAGAATTTTATATCGCTTAGGAATGAAACCAGATGAAATATATTACATAGGTGGAAGTGAAGCACTACCTCCACCTTTATCTAAAGAAGAGGAAGCACACTTGTTAAGCAAATTACCTACAGGGGATAAAGCGGTTCGAGCGATGCTTATTGAACGAAATTTAAGGCTTGTCGTCTATATTGCCCGTAAATTTGAAAATACAGGAATTAATATTGAGGACTTAATTAGTATTGGAACAATTGGTCTTATTAAGGCAGTGAATACATTTAATCCCGAAAAAAAGATCAAATTAGCAACATATGCTTCACGCTGTATAGAAAATGAAATTTTGATGTATTTACGTCGTAATAATAAAATTCGTTCAGAAGTTTCTTTCGATGAACCTCTGAATATTGACTGGGATGGAAATGAGTTATTATTATCAGATGTTCTCGGAACAGAAGATGATATTATTACAAAAGGTATTGAAGAAAAAGTCGATCGAAAATTGTTAGTTAAAGCTTTGCACACTTTAAATGATCGAGAAAAACAAATTATGGAACTTCGTTTTGGTTTAGCGGGTGATGAAGAAAAGACACAAAAAGATGTAGCCGATTTACTCGGGATATCACAATCATATATATCACGTTTAGAAAAACGCATCATTAAGCGGTTAAGAAAAGAATTTAATAAAATGGTGTAAGTTCGAAAAAAAATATTTTATTGCTCAGCAACGTAGTTATACCATGAACTCATTCGTTTTTATTCAAAATTAACTAAAGAGTTATCGTGCATATTTTTCCCTCTCAAGGAGATACTTTACATGAACATCATTCTCCTGTTGGGAGGGAAAGAATTGACACGAAATAAGGTTGAAATTTGTGGAGTTGACACAGCGAAATTACCTGTACTGACGAACAAGGAAATGCGCGAATTATTTACACAAATGCAAAGTGGTGATATTAGTGCCCGTGAGAAGTTAGTCAATGGTAATCTTCGTCTTGTCCTAAGCGTAATCCAACGCTTTAATAACCGTGGTGAATATGTAGACGATCTCTTTCAGGTTGGTTGTATCGGGTTAATGAAATCAATTGATAACTTTGATTTAGGCCAAAATGTAAAGTTCTCTACATATGCTGTCCCTATGATCATCGGTGAAATAAGAAGGTACTTAAGAGATAATAATCCTATTCGAGTATCTAGGTCTTTACGTGATATTGCTTATAAAGCGTTACAAGTTCGAGATCAGTTAATGGCTGAAAAGAACCGAGACCGAGAGCCGACGGTGCAAGAGATTTCGAAGGTGCTTGATGTTCCAAAGGAGGATGTTGTTTTCGCTTTGGACGCTATTCAGGATCCAGTTTCATTATTTGAACCGATTTATAATGACGGTGGAGATCCAATTTATGTGATGGACCAAATTAGTGATGATAAGCAAAAAGATGTAAATTGGGTTGAAGAAATTGCCTTGCGCGAGGCAATGATCCGCTTGAACGACAGGGAAAAGCTAATTTTAAATATGAGGTTTTTCCAAGGGAAAACACAAATGGAAGTAGCCGATGAAATTGGAATTTCTCAGGCTCAAGTATCTAGACTTGAAAAAGCAGCAATTCAACAAATGAATAAACACGCACAAAGCTAAATAAAAGACTGAGTGGCATAAATTAATTTATGTGCTCGGTCTTTTTCATGCGATTTAATATGCCAGAAGGGGGCAGGAGTAGGACTTTCGCTTTTCTATGTCTAGCTGCAGGCGCCAGCTCCTCGAGCTCAAATAACCTGTCAGGACAAAAGTTAAGGAGCGAACTTTCGCTAGCCAGAACATTTGCATGTCGGAGCTAATCAGGCGCCTTCCGCTTTTCTATGTCTAGCTGCAGGCGCCAGCTCCTCGAGCTCAAATAACCTGTCAGGACAAAAGTCAAAGAGCGACTTTCGCCAGCCAGAACATTTGCATGTCGGAGCTAATCAGGCGCCTTCCGCTTTTCAATATTTTAGAGATATTATTGGTTGTTTTATCATATAGATAAAGTAATACAGCGTGGTCAAGAAGGAAGGTGGGCTTAAATATGATGAAAATATCTGACTTACAATCCAAAGACATCGTAAATATGGAAAATGGGAAACGTTTAGGCCATTTAACGGATCTAGATATTAATTTAACGACAGGTCAAATTGATGCCATCATTATAAATGGAACTGGAAAAATGATGAGTTTTTTCAATAGAGATACAGAAGAGTTTGTAATACCTTGGGGAAACATCGTTAAGATTGGAAACGATGTCATATTAGTACATGTTCCAGAACCATATCTGCCTTATCAATCAGGTTAAAATTAGCAAAAATCGCATTACACCACGAAACTTCATACTATTTGCATGAAAAATATGCTAAAATAGATAAAAACAATCAAAATTTTGGCAGTTTATGTTGAGAAAATTATGAAATCCATGGATAGGAAGTGATTTTTTGATCCATGAACCGTTTATCCAAACGGAACACCATTTATTAAAGATAGCAGAATGGGAAAAGAATGACAGAAACTTAACGGCAGGTTTTACAACTCGAATTGGAGGGGTAGGGCAACCACCATATCACTCCTTAAATGTTGGCCTTCACGTAGCTGATGACGATACTATTGTATTAAAAAATCGTGAACACGTTGCAAGAAAGCTTAATATTCCTATAGAACAGTGGGTAGTTGGGGAACAAGTTCATGATGCAAAAATTAATAAAGTTATGAGGAATGATGTTGGAAAAGGTGGACAGTCTCAAAAGACAGCTATAAAAGGAGTAGATGGGTTATATACTCGAGAAAAAAATATATTACTTGTGAGTTTATATGCTGACTGTGTCCCATTGTACTTTTATGTACCTAAACAGCAATTGATTGGATTAGCTCATGCAGGCTGGAAAGGAACCGTTAGTCAAATTGGTTCGAAGATGGTAGAGATCTGGACAAACATTGAGGGAATTAACGCCAGTGAAATATTAGTTGCAATTGGTCCATCTATTAGTCAAACCGAATATGAAGTGGATCAAAATGTAATACAATCTGTTAACAAAGTATTACCTCAAGGCGAAGAAAGGCCGTATCAATTAACGAGACCAGGACATTATCTACTAGATTTAAAAACGTTAAATGAACAAATACTTGTTCGTGCTGGAATTCCTAAAGAAAATATAATCAAGAGCCAGTATTGCACGGCTAGTAATACTAACTTATTTTTTTCGCATCGAAAAGAAAAGGGTAAAACTGGGAGAATGATGAGCTATATCGGTTTAAAGGGTGGATTAAGCCAGAAAGAAAGGAGAACGCTTGATTGACAGTTAAAGAAAATCTACAAAAAATTGAAGATGAAATAATTGCAGCCTGTCAACGTTCGGGTCGAGACCCTGATGTAGTAAAGTTGATTGCGGTTACAAAATATGTAACTGTCGAGAGAACACAAGAAGCAATTGACTCAGGCATTTTCCATATCGGTGAAAATCGAGTTGAAGGTATTCTTGAAAAAGAAGAAACCATCACTGGAGCAATCAATTGGCATTTTATTGGGTCATTACAGTCAAAAAAAGTAAAAAAGATTATCAGCAAAATTCACTACCTTCATTCTCTTGATCGGTTAGCGTTAGCAGAAGAAATTCAAAAAAGATGGAGTAAATCAGAACCATTAAAATGTTTTGTTCAAGTAAATGTTTCGGGAGAAGAATCAAAATCAGGTCTTAATCCTAAAGAAGCCATCACATTTGTAAAAAATCTTGAACAATATCCAGCAATTGAAGTGGTGGGCCTTATGACAATGGCACCATTTGTAGAGGACCCAGAAGAAACACGACCTGTATTCAAGCAACTTCGATTATTACAACAAGATGTACAAGCCCTAGCACTTCAACATGCACCATGTGAAGAACTTTCGATGGGAATGTCCAATGATTACATAGTTGCAGTAGAAGAAGGAGCTACTTTTTTACGCATCGGCTCTTCGCTTGTCGGTTAGAAAAGTTGAGATTTAAGGAGGATTTGAAATGGGGATGAAATCGAGATTCAAACGATTTTTTGAACTAGAAGAAGATACGCAAGAATACGAGTCCTACAGTGAAGAAGTGGCAGCAAGTCAGGAGGAAGTGCCTCAATATCGAAGAGGTGATAAACAGTCCAAAAGTCAAAATATCGTGAGCTTACAAAGTGTCCAAAAGGCTGCCAAAGTGATACTAATTGAACCTAGAACGTATGATGAAGTTCAAGACATAGCAGATCATTTAAAAAATCGTAAAGCTGTAATTATTAATTTACAGCGAATTTCAAATGACCAAGGAAAACGGGTTGTCGATTTTTTAAGCGGAACGGTGTATGCTATAGGGGGAGACATTCAAAAACTTGGTATGCAAATATTCCTATGTACTCCAGACAATGTGGACGTTTCCGGTTCAATTACAGAAATGATCCAAGAAAGATTTGAACAACGTTAGAATGGTGGTGGATTAGTTAATGCAAGGAATTGGAGCTTTACTAAATTTGGCAATCATGGTTTATTCTTATATGATAATCGCTTATATTTTAATGTCATGGTTTCCTAATGCGAGAGAGTCATCGATCGGTCAGTTTTTAGGTTCAGTCGTCGAGCCATACTTAGCACCGTTTAGAAAATTTATTCCTCCATTAGGGATGATTGATATTTCCCCAATTGTAGCTATTTTTGCTTTATCATTTGCACGATATGGGGTTGCTGCGTTATTTGGAATGTAAGTGGTGTTAGAGTAGCATGAGTATTTATCAGCACTTTCGTATTGAAGAACGAATATTTGTAGATCAAGTGTTAGATTGGAAGCAAGACGTTATTGTTCAATATACTTATAAATTAACTGATTTTCTTGATCCGCGGGAGCAAGATATTTTAAAGACTATTATTGGTAAGGATGAAGAAATTAGCCTCTCCTTTTGGGGAGGCGCTTCTAGTACTGAACGAAAACGTGCTATGCTGTTTCCTTCTTATTTTGAACTGGCTAAAAATGACTTTCAGATTCAAGCGTTTGAACTACGTTATCCAAGAAAATTTATAACATTAGAACATCGAGACATTCTTGGTTCAATAATGGGTTTAGGTATGAAACGTGAAAAATTTGGTGATATTCTTATAACAGATGAAGTTATTCAAGTATTAGTTGCAAATGAAGTTGCTAGCTTTATTGAATTAAATCTACAAAAAGTTGGACAAGCTAAAGTTAAAATTGTACCTATTAATGAAGAAGATATTATAGAAAACGTTGAAGAGTGGACAGAAGAGTCAACCACTATTTCTTCCTTGCGTTTAGATACACTTCTTTCAGCCATATATAATATTTCACGAACTAAATCTTCTCTTTATATTGACAGAGGACTAGTTAAGGTTAATTGGAAAACGATTGAAGACGGTGCTTTCCAAGTTCAAGAAGGAGATTATTTATCTGTAAGAAATTTTGGGAGAAGTAAATTATTATCGATTGCTGGCTCTACAAAAAAAGGTAAAATCCGCATCGTTTTTGGAAGAAAAAAATAAATTAATAATAGAAAAAGAAGGAAAAGTGCTTTTCCTGTCGAATAAATATTAAGAATTATTACGACTAGATTTGGAGGTGGAGTTCGTGCCTTTAACACCGCTTGATATCCATAATAAAGAGTTTACTCGCGGATTCCGTGGTTACGATGAAGATGAGGTTAATGAGTTTCTTGACCAAATCATAAAAGACTACGAAGCTGTACTACGGGAAAAGAAGGAAATGTTTGAGCGAGTTCAAGACCTTGATGGGAAACTAGAGCATTTTAATAAAATTGAAGAAACATTAAATAAATCAATTTTAGTTGCCCAAGAATCCGCTGAAGAGGTTCGTCGCAGTGCTCAAAAAGAAGCACAGTTAATTGTTAAGGAAGCAGAAAAAAATGCTGATCGAATTATTAATGATGCCTTGACGAAATCAAGGAAAATAATGATGGAAATTGAAGAGTTAAAGAAACAAGCATCTGTATATCGTATTCGGTTTAAAATGCTTGTTGAAGCCCAATTGGAAATGCTCCAAACAGAAGATTGGGACGACTTAACAAAGGTGGATAACTCGTTAGAAAAAGAAACGGTAGAATAACCGTTTTCTTGACGAGTAAATGAATTTATTTTAAACTTTAAGAAAGTTTGACTACTTTTGATGAGAATGAAAAAACGGTATCATTTTCAACTGACCGTACGTTTTCTCATCGTTTACTAAAATTAAAAATATTGTACAAAACTATGATAGGGAGAGTACTTTATCATACTTCAATGTAGCGAGTCGGGGATGGTGAAAGCCTGATATTGAAGTGGTATGGGAAGATCACCCTTGAGTTCTATACCGAACGGTAATTCAAGTAGGCTATAGCGATTCATTCACGATACGAATGATGAGTGAGTAATAACATTTGATGTTTTTATTCAATAGGGTGGTACCACGGGTAACCTTCTCGTCCCTATAAGACGAGAAGGTTTTTTGCTGTCTTCTAGCTTCCCTTTAGCCCAAAGCGACTTCACTCACCTCCTACGATAAGTCAACATCGCATCGTCTACCCTGCGTGTTTCCTTTATCTTACCTGGAGGCTTTAGTCCATATATGGTGCTATCGGTTTGATATTGTTTTACTTGTTTACATAATAATTAGGAGGAACAAACATGGAGTATAAAGATACATTACTAATGCCTAAAACGGAGTTTCCAATGCGTGGAAACTTGCCAAATCGTGAACCAGAAATGCAAAAAAAATGGGATGAAATGAATATCTATGAAAAAGTTCAAAAACGTACAGAAGGGCGCCCATTATTTGTCCTTCATGATGGACCACCATATGCGAACGGTGATATCCATATGGGACATGCTTTAAATAAGGTATTAAAAGATATGATTGTTCGTTACAAATCAATGAGCGGGTATCATGCACCGTATGTTCCAGGTTGGGATACTCACGGCCTTCCAATTGAAACGGCACTAACAAAAAATAAAAAAGTAAAACGTAAAGAAATGACGGTCGCTGACTTTAGGAAACTTTGTGAAGAGTACGCTCTTGAGCAAATTGATCGTCAACGGGAACAATTTAAACGACTAGGTGTTCGGGGAGATTGGGAAAATCCCTATATTACGTTAAACAAAGAGTATGAGGCTCAACAAATAAAAGTTTTTGGGGATATGGCAAAAAAAGGTTATATCTATAAAGGTTTAAAGCCAGTGTATTGGTCTCCTTCTTCAGAGTCTGCATTGGCAGAAGCTGAGATCGAGTATCATGATAAGCGGTCTCCTTCAATTTATGTTGCATTTCCTATTAAAGATGGTAAAGGCTTATTAGAAGGTGATGAAAAAATTGTCATCTGGACGACAACACCTTGGACAATACCAGCAAATCTTGGTATTACCGTTCATCCTGACCTTGATTATAGCGTTGTACAAGTCGAGCAAGATAAGTTTGTCGTGGCTTCTGGATTACTTGAAACATTGGTAAAAGAATTAGACTGGGAACACTACGATGTAGTGAAAACATTTAAAGGTGAGCAATTAGAATTTGTCGTTGCAAAACATCCAATATATGATCGTGATTCACTCGTGATGTGTGGTGATCATGTTACGCTTGATGCAGGAACAGGTTGTGTACATACGGCACCTGGCCACGGGGAAGATGACTATATCGTCGGACAAAAATATAATTTAGACGTATTATGTCCTGTGGATGATAAAGGTGTAATGACAAGTGAGGCAGAAGGGTTTGAAGGTGTTTTTTACGATGAAGCGAATAAACCAATTACTGAAAAATTAACAGAAGTAGGTGCTCTTTTAAAGCTTTCGTTTATTACGCATTCGTACCCACACGACTGGAGAACGAAAAAGCCAGTAATTTTTAGAGCAACGGCGCAATGGTTTGCCTCAATCAAAGATTTCCGAGAAGAATTGCTTCAAGCGATTAATGAAGTAGAATGGATTCCAACATGGGGTGAAACACGTTTATATAACATGGTCCGTGACCGAGGTGATTGGTGTATTTCCCGACAGCGTGCATGGGGCGTTCCGATTCCCATTTTTTACGGCGAAGACGGAGAACCAATCATTACCGATGAGACTATTGATCATGTTTCGACTTTGTTTAGAGAGCATGGATCGAATATTTGGTTTGAATGGGAGACTGAGCAACTTCTACCTGAAGGTTTCACTTCTTCTCATAGTCCAAACGGCAAGTTTACTCGTGAAATGGATATTATGGATGTGTGGTTTGATTCTGGTTCATCCCACCAAGCAGTACTTGTAGAACGAGATGACTTACAACGTCCTGCAGACTTATACCTTGAAGGGTCAGATCAATATCGTGGTTGGTTTAATTCTTCGTTATCAACAAGTGTAGCCGTTTCTGGAAAAGCTCCATATAAAGGAGTTTTAAGTCACGGGTTTGCTTTAGATGGTGAAGGACGTAAGATGAGTAAATCTTTAGGAAATGTCGTTGTTCCGAATGATGTGATGAAACAATTAGGTGCAGACATCCTTCGCTTATGGGTTGCATCTGTTGACTATCAAGCAGATGTCCGTGTATCTGATAATATTTTAAAACAAGTTTCTGAAGTATACAGAAAAATCAGAAACACGTTCCGTTTCCTTTTAGGTAACTTGAATGGATTTAATCCAGAGACAGATTCTGTATCAATTGAAGACTTACCTGAACTCGATAAATATATGCTTGTAAAATTACATGATGTAATTGGTAAAGTGAATAAAGGATATGAACAGTATCAGTTCTCAAATGTTTATCATGCATTAAATAACTTCTGTACCGTTGAGTTAAGTTCTTTCTATATGGATGTGGCAAAAGATACATTATATATTGATGCACCGAATAGTCATGCTCGTCGTTCTATTCAAACCGTAATGTATGAAACAGTAGTTGCACTAGCCAAGCTTGTTTCTCCAATCTTATCTCATACTGCAGATGAAGTTTGGCCACACATTCCTGGTGTAGAAGGGGAGAATGTTCAACTAACAGATCTGCCTAAACCAGAAACATTTACAAATGTTGAAGAGCTTGTTCAAAAGTGGGATCGTATCATGAATGTTCGTAATGATGTTTTAAAAGCATTAGAAAATGCAAGAAACGAAAAGAAAATTGGAAAATCATTAACAGCACAAATTGTTTTATATCCAACAAACCATTTGAAGGAAACATTTGAAAATGTAGATTTACAAAAATTGTTTATCGTTTCTCAAGCCGTAATTGGCGGTGACAAAGAAGCGGCTCCTGCATTTGCCGATGTTTATGATGATCTTGCTATTGTCGTTGATAAAGCTGAAGGAGAGACGTGTGAACGTTGCTGGGTGGTTACGAAAACGGTTGGAGAAAATGAAAAACATCCAACATTATGTACTTCTTGCGCAACAATCGTTACAGAAAATTACAATGGATAATTAAATTCAGGTTGTTCCATACAAAAGTGTCAAACAACTCCATTTTTAAATGGTAAGTTTAACACTTTATGGAGCAACCTCTTCTTTATTTTACAGACATAACAAATGTTGTTTCGGCTAACAACAATCATTCTGGTCAAACTAAAGAGGTACATGTTCATCGTAAAAGGGCTTGTACAAAAAGGGGGAGAAGAATGGGACAATATGATCAATTGAGAAGAGAACTTGAACAACGTCAAGCTAACTTAAAGGAAAGAGTGAAAGAAGCCGATTATTATGGTTTAGCAGTTACATCAAGCTTCTCAACAGGAGAGTTGTCACAGTATGATAATCACCCAGCTGATACTGCTACTGACTTATATGAACGTGAAAAAGACATTGCCATTTACGAAAAATTGGAAAAGGAATTGGAAGATGTCGAATATGCGTTAAATAAAATGGATAATGGTTCATATGGAGTTTGTGAAGTAACGGGTCAACAAATCCCTTATGATCGTTTAGAAGCTAACCCAACTGCAAGGACTGTTGTTGAACATTCAAATGGTCAATTGGCACAGCATCGTCCAGTAGAAGAAGATGTGCTAGGTAATTTTGAAAAGTATAATTTTGACAATCGGGATGACGAAACTGAATTTGACGCTGAGGACGCTTATCAATCGGTTGCATCTTTTAATGAAAACAGTATGGTTTTTGAAGATTCTTCATTAGATCGTACAGGGGAGTTAGTTGGTTATGTAGAGGAATTAGAAGCATTTGCTTCTACTGATATTTATGGTTATCAAGGTGATGATTCCGTCGAATTCCAAAGAAACATTCATTATGATCAATATCTAAACGAAAAATAATTTACAATAAGTGAAGCTGACTATTGTCGAAGTGGCTAAAACACCATGTGAATTGTTGACACTTCGAGTCAGCCTCACATGGTGAATAATAAAAATAAGTCATAGTTGAACAAGTAGAAAAAGACACTTTCATCATTTTATGCTAAAATGCTAACGTATGCATAATGAGATGGAGGAAATGATTTTGATTTGGTTATATTATGTTATTGCACTAGTAATTATCTTGTTAGACCAATGGACGAAATGGATCGTTGTACAATCGATGGAAATAGGTGAACGAATTTCACTTATTGAAAATTTCCTTTATTTTACATCCCATCGTAACCAAGGAGCGGCCTTTGGAATTCTCCAAGGACAAATGTGGTTTTTCTATATTATTACAGTTATCGTCGTTGGTTTCATCGTGTATTATATTCAAAAAGAAGCTAAGAGCAGTTGGTTGCTCGGGATTTCTTTAGGGTTGATATTAGGTGGTGCCATTGGTAATTTTATCGATAGGGTTTTTCGTGGCGAAGTTGTAGACTTTATTGATACATTTATTTTTACATACAATTTCCCTATTTTTAATGTAGCTGATTCTGCCCTATGTGTTGGTGTAGCATTGATTTTCATTAAAATAATAAACGACGAAAGACTAGCAAAGGGGAAAAAATGATGGAGCAATTTGAATTTAAGATTTCCGAAGAACAAGCAAATGAACGAATTGATAAACTAATGACCACTTTTCACCCTGATTGGTCACGAACACAAATTCAGCAATGGATTAAAGAAGGAAATATTACCGTTAATGGTGAGACCGTAAAGACCAATTATAAGGCCCAATTTAATGACAAATTGGAATTAGAAATTCCAGAACCTGAACTTTTAGAAGTGGAACCAGAACCGATTGATTTAGAGATCGTATATGAAGATGAGGATGTAATTGTTGTGAATAAACCACGTGGGATGGTTGTTCATCCTGCACCTGGGCATTCTTCAGGTACTTTAGTAAATGGTTTGATGTATCATTGTAAAGATTTATCAGGCATTAACGGTGTTATTCGTCCAGGTATTGTTCATCGAATTGATAAAGATACATCAGGTTTATTAATGGTAGCTAAAAACGATCGGGCACATGAGTCATTAGTTAACCAATTAAAAGCTAAAACTACAAAGAGAGTATATAAAGCGATTGCTCATGGTGTGATTTCACATGATGTGGGTACAATTGAAGCGCCGATTGGTCGTGACAAAAAAGATCGTCAAAGCATGACAGTAACTGAAGATGGTCGTGATGCTGTTACCCACTTTACAGTTCTTGAGCGGTTCGACAACTATACTTACGTTCAATGTGAACTTGAAACAGGAAGAACACATCAAATCCGTGTTCATATGAAATATATTGGTTTTCCAATAGCGGGTGATCCGAAATACGGTCCAAAAAAAACATTGAATATTGAAGGGCAAGCTCTTCATGCAGCTGTTTTAGGATTTGAACATCCACGGACAAAAGAAAACCTTTTATTTGAAGCACCCCTTCCACAAGAAATGGTAACCTTACTTGAAGAGTTACGACAATAAGATGTAAGAATTGTTTTAATTTTTGTAATACTAAAAAACAGATTGACTTTATTGTCGAACAGTGGAATAATAACGATAACAAGTAAATAGATCCTTTAACTACAGTCCCGTGAGGCTGAGAAGGAAGCGGAATGAAGTAAATTTATGGGCGAAGTATGTCCTTTTACTAAGAAACCACTAAACCTCTCATCAAAACGGTGAGAGGTTTTTTGTTTATACGAACCGCTTTCGCGTGAGGACAGTAACAAAAAAAGTGGAGGTGTTAATTTTGGCTAGAGTCATTCTTGACGATCAAGCAATTCGAAGAGCAACAACTCGGATAGCTCATGAAATCATTGAACGAAATAAAGGGATTGAAAATTGTATTCTTGTCGGAATAAAAACACGTGGCATTTACGTAGCTAAACGTTTAGCAGAACGGATTGAACAAATTGAAGGAGAAAAAATTCCAGTAGGTGAAGTTGATATTACTCTTTACCGAGATGATTTAACCGTGAAAACCGAAGACCAAGATCCGCTTTTAAAAGGATCCAACGTTCCTACAGACATTACGGACCAGAAGGTAATCTTAATTGATGATGTGCTTTACACTGGGCGAACTGTTAGAGCAGCTTTAGATGCCTTAATGGACTTAGGAAGACCTTCACAAATTCAACTAGCTGTCTTAATCGATAGAGGGCACCGAGAATTACCTATTCGACCTGATTATGTTGGTAAAAATGTACCAACTTCAAAAAGTGAAATTATTGCTGCTAAGCTTAAAGAAGTAGATGAAATTGATGAAGTAAGTATAATTCAACAATAAGGAACTAAATAAAGTAATACTCTTTAATTCGGTCCTGTGAGGCTGACAAGAGACAATTATGCAGTATCGACAGGATTACACTGTTCCTTCTGCGTACACTTGCCTCTTTGTCATCCTAAAGACGAAGAGGTTTTTATTTTTTGTAGAAATAATAAAAAATAGGTCTTCTTCAAAAGGTTGGTCAATACATCTATTAATAATGAATAAGATTCATTTTACAACAAACGCTTACTAACAACAGACATTAAGGGAGGAAAAGGAATGTCACATCAAAAAGAGATTGGTATTCAAGAGGTGCCACGTTTTGATAAATGGTTAACCTTTAGTATTCAGCATTTATTTGCGATGTTCGGTGCAACAATATTAGTGCCATATTTAGTTGATTTAAGTCCAGCAGTTGCTTTATTTTCAAGTGGATTAGGGACATTGGCTTACTTATTAATAACAAGAGGACAAATTCCAGCATACTTAGGTTCCTCATTTGCGTTTATCGCACCGATTATAGCGGCGACAACAATCGGTGGGCCAGAAGGTGCAATGATCGGTAGTTTTCTAGCAGGAATTATTTACGGGATCGTAGCGCTTTTAATTAAAGCAAGTGGGGTAGGTTGGCTTTTGAAAATTTTACCCCCTATTGTCGTAGGTCCTGTTATTATGGTTATCGGTCTTGGATTGGCAGGTGTTGCGATTGACATGGCGATGAACGTACCAGGTACGGGACAATATAGTGGTACATTGTTCTCCGTGGCGATTGTCACATTAGGTATTACTGTTTTATCAGCATTTTTCTTGAAAGGGTTCTTCGGACTTATCCCATTTCTATTTGGTATTATTGGTGGGTATATATATGCCTACATTATGGGAGTTATAGATTTCACCCCAGTAAGAGATGCGGCAATATTCGCAGTTCCAGACTTTATCGTTCCTTTTGTAACGTATACACCGAGTTTTAATTGGCATATTGCTGCAATTATGGTTCCAATAGCGGTAGTAACAATTTCAGAACATATTGGAGACCAGATGGTTCTTAGTAAGGTTGTAGGGAAAAACTTTATAAAAAAACCAGGTTTACATCGCTCTCTATTAGGGGATGGAGTTGCAACGATGATTGCTTCTGTCTTAGGTGGACCACCAAATACAACGTACGGTGAAAATATTGGTGTGCTAGCTATTACACGAGTATTTAGTGTATTTGTGATAGGTGGTGCCGCAGTACTGGCAATGACACTGGCGTTCTTTGGAAAGTTTGCAGCTTTAATTCAAACGATCCCAACAGCGGTAATGGGGGGAGTATCAATCCTTCTCTTTGGGGTTATCGCATCATCAGGTTTGCGTATGTTAATCGAAAATGGCATAAACATGGGGTTAAAGCGCAACTTAATTATATCTTCCACTATTCTAGTTATCGGGATTGGAGGAGCTTTCATCCAAGTATCGGATGAAATTCAAATCGCAGGTATGGCATTAGCAACCATTATCGGGATTGTTCTTCACTTAGTCTTACCAAATAAAGAGGAGAGTTACGGTACGAAATCGATGTTTGAAGATGATCAAAAAGTAAATCAATAATACAACCTTTAATACAAGTCCTGTGAGGCTTTGAAGGGGGTTAGAAGATCGCTAGTAGTTGTGATTTCAACTGCTCTCTTCCAAGCACCCTTTTGCAAAAAAAGGGTGCTTTTTTCTAGGTAGATAAAAATGTAGTGAAAATCATAGAGAGGAAGATGATGATGCACGTATTAACGATGCCATTACTTGAAACGAATGAAATTCATCAAATTTTGCATGAAGCTCAAGCATTTTTAAATGGTGAACGATGGATACCAAACCGAGAAACATTTGTAACCAATCTTTTCTTTGAGCCTAGTACGCGAACGAAATTTAGTTTCGAGGTAGCTGAAAAAAAATTAGGTCTTCAAGTTTTGAATTTTGAAGCCCAAACTTCAAGCGTTACCAAAGGGGAAACTTTGTATGATACAGTAAAAACGCTTGAAGCTATTGGGACAAATATAGTGGTTATCCGCCATCAGCAAGATCATTACTTTGATGACCTGGTTGGGAAAATATCAATTCCCATCATAAATGGTGGAGATGGTTGCGGACATCATCCTACTCAATCTTTACTTGATTTATTAACAATAAAGCAAGAGTTTGGCACATTTGAGGGTTTAAAGGTCGTCATAGTAGGTGATATTAGGCACAGTCGAGTTGCTCGATCGAATGCAGAAGTACTTCATCGATTAGGTGCTAGCGTTTGGTTTTCAGGGCCGCGTTCATGGATTGACGAGTCAATCCCATATGGAAACTTTATTGATATTGATGATGCTGTAGAAATGGCAGATGTCATGATGATGTTACGGATCCAGCATGAACGTCACGCCGTAAAAATGGTGACTACAAAAAGTGACTACCATCAACAATATGGTTTAACAATAGAAAGAGAACAACGAATGAAAAATGATAGTATTATTATGCACCCTGCGCCAATCAACCGTGATGTTGAAATCGCAAGTGAACTTGTTGAATGTCCACGCTCAAGAATTTTTAAACAAATGACAAATGGAGTTGCCGTAAGGATGGCAGTTTTGAAACGTGCAATTGAAAAGGGAGGGCTTAAATAATGAAAACATTAATTAAAAACGGGAAGCTTCTTAATGAGTCTGGTGAACTTTATAATGGTGATGTCTTATTAGAGGATCAGAAAATTATACAAATTGGTAGTGATATAGATGGACAAGCAGATGAAGTGATCGATGTTAATGGAAACCTAGTTATTCCAGGAATGATTGACTTACATGTCCATTTAAGAGAGCCTGGTGGAGAACATAAAGAAACGATCGAAACGGGGACTTTAGCTGCTGCCAAAGGTGGATTTACAACAATTGCTCCCATGCCAAATACACGTCCAGTACCTGATACGAAAGAACAATTAGACTGGCTTCAAAACAGAATTAAGGAAACAGCACATGTTAGAGTACTACCTTATGCTTCCATTACAATCCGTGAATTAGGACAAGAATTAACAGACTTTGCGGCATTATCTGATAGTGGTGCATTTGCTTTTACAGATGACGGCGTTGGGGTCCAAAATGCTGATATGATGCTTAAAGCGATGAATGAGGCAGCCAAAATTAAAAAAGCGATTGTGGCTCATTGTGAAGAAAATACACTTATTCATAAAGGTGCTGTCCATGAAGGAACGTTTTCAACTAAACACGGGATTAATGGGATACCGTCTGTTTGCGAATCTGTACATATTGCTCGTGATGTGCTACTTGCTGAAGCTGCTGATGCTCATTACCATGTATGTCACATCAGTACAAAAGAATCTGTACGTGTCGTTCGTGATGCGAAAAGAGCAGGAATTAAAGTTACAGCAGAAGTAACACCACATCACTTATTACTTTGTGACGAAGATATACCAGGTTTAGATCCGAATTATAAAATGAACCCACCATTAAGAGGGAAAAAGGATCTTGAAGCTTTAATAGAAGGCCTAATGGATGGAACGATTGATTTCATAGCGACAGACCATGCTCCTCATAGTGCAGATGAAAAAGCAATAGGAATGGAAAAAGCACCATTTGGAATTGTTGGACTTGAAACAGCCTTTCCATTGTTATATACAAATATGGTTGAAAAAGGAATCATAACATTAAAGCAACTAGTAGATTGGTTAACAGTAAAACCAGCAGAGACGTTTGGTTTACCATATGGTACGCTATCAGAAGGTGTTGATGCTGATATTACTGTCATTGACCTTGAAGAAGAAGAAGCGATTAATCCAGAAACGTTCGTCTCTAAAGGGAAAAATACACCATTTGCTAATTGGAATTGCAAAGGTTGGCCGACACACACATTTGTCGCTGGTAAGCTTGTATGGAAAAAGGGGGAGCAGCAATGAAAAGACAGTTAATTTTAGAAGATGGAACTGTATTTGTTGGAAAAGCATTCGGAAGTGAACATGAAAAAGAAGGAGAAGTTGTTTTTAATACAGGGATGACAGGATACCAAGAAATATTATCGGATCCTTCTTATTGCGCACAAATCGTAACACTAACGTATCCTTTAATTGGTAACTATGGCATTAATCGTGATGATTTTGAGTCGATTGAACCTGCCATCCATGGACTAATTGTGAAAGAAGCGGCTATTTATCCAAGTAACTGGAGATGTGAAGAGTCGATCGATGATTTATTAAAAGCAAAAGGAATTCCAGGATTAGAGGGAATTGATACGAGAAAGTTAACTAGACTCATTCGTAAGCATGGTACGTTAAGAGGAAGACTTTGCAGCATGGAAGTGAATGTTGAGGAAGTAGTAAAAGAGTTGAATGCCGCAGAAGAACCGAACGATCAAGTGAAACGTGTTTCAACTAAGGATCCATACCACTGTCCTGGACGAGGGCACCGCGTAGTTTTAGTGGATTTTGGTGCAAAACACGGTATTATTCAAAACTTAATTCAACGAGATTGTGATGTTATTGTCGTACCGTACAATACGTCGGCTGAAGAAATTTTACGTTTATATCCAGATGGCATTATGTTATCAAATGGTCCTGGTAATCCAGTAGATGTGCCAGAAGGTATTGAAATGATTAAAGGTTTATTAGGAAAAGTGCCGATTTTCGGAATTTGTTTAGGACATCAACTCCTTGCATTAGCATGTGGGGCAAAATCTGCAAAGTTAACGTTTGGTCATCGAGGATCAAATCACCCAGTAAGAGAATTAGAAACTGGCAAAATTGATATCACATCACAAAATCATGGATATACAATCGAAAAAGATTCACTAGAAGATACGCGATTAATTGTGACTCATATTGCTGTTAATGATGAGACGGTCGAAGGTGTTGCTCATTTAGATTATCCAGCATTTAGTGTTCAATATCATCCAGAAGCATCACCAGGACCAGAAGACTCAAACCACTTGTTTACGAAATTTATCAATTTAATCGAAGAACATAAACAAAGCCGCGTTCGCGTTTAACAAATAAGGGGGATTCAACATGCCAAAACGTACGGATATTAACAAAATTTTAGTAATAGGGTCAGGACCGATTGTCATTGGACAAGCAGCTGAATTTGATTATGCAGGTACACAAGCGTGTCAAGCATTAAAAGAAGAAGGTTATGAAGTTATACTAATTAACTCTAATCCAGCGACGATTATGACAGATACAACGATGGCTGACCGAGTATATATAGAGCCGATTACGTATGAGTTTGTTAGCCGCATCATTCGTCAAGAACGCCCAGATGGTCTACTTGCAACATTAGGTGGACAAACAGGTCTTAATATGGCTGTTGAATTGGAAGAATCAGGGATATTAAAAGAATACAATATCGAATTGTTAGGAACACATCTTGATGCCATTAAGCAAGCTGAAGATCGTGATTTGTTCCGTTCATTAATGAATGAATTAAATGAGCCAGTTCCTGATAGTGATATCGTCCATAATCTTGAAGAAGCGTATCGCTTTGTGGAGCGTATTGGTTATCCGATTATTGTTCGACCAGCGTATACGCTTGGTGGAACAGGTGGCGGACTTGTTTATAACGAAGAAGACCTCATTGAAATTGTAACGAGTGGACTTAAATATAGTCCTGTAACTCAATGTTTATTAGAGAAAAGTATCGCAGGATTTAAAGAAGTTGAATACGAAGTGATGCGTGATGGTAAAAACCAAGCGATCGTTGTTTGTAACATGGAAAATATAGACCCAGTCGGTGTTCATACAGGAGACTCAATCGTTGTCGCACCAAGTCAAACACTATCTGATCGTGAATATCAAATGCTACGTAATTCATCTTTAAAAATCATTCGCGCATTAGGAATTGAAGGTGGATGTAATGTTCAGTTCGCGCTTGATCCTGATAGCTACCAATATTATATTATTGAAGTAAATCCACGTGTAAGTCGCTCATCTGCACTTGCATCGAAAGCAACAGGTTATCCGATTGCGAAAATCGCTGCAAAAATTGCTGTTGGTTATGCATTAGATGAAATTATGAACCCAATTACGAAAACAACATATGCGAGTTTTGAGCCAGCGCTTGACTATGTCGTCAGTAAAATACCACGATGGCCGTTTGATAAGTTTGAGTCAGCCAACCGTACACTTGGAACACAAATGAAAGCGACAGGGGAAGTTATGGCAATTGGTCGTAACTTAGAAGAATCCTTGTTAAAGGCCATCCGTTCATTAGAAGCAAATGTTTTCCACTTAGAAAGAAGCGGCTTAGAAACACTTGAAAATGATGAAATAGAAAAACGTGTAGCGGTTGCGGACGATGAGCGTTTATTTGTCATAGGAGAAGCATTCCGTCGTGGATATACAGTAGAACAGTTATGGAAACTGAGTCAAATTGACCGTTTCTTCCTTCATAAAATGGAAGATATCGTTAAATTAGAAAAGTTATTAAAAGAAAGTAAAGGGAACATAGAATTATTAACTGAGGCAAAAGAAAAAGGATTTGCGGATGTTACGATCGCTAAATTATGGGAAATGGAAGAAGGCGATATCTTCGACCTACGTGAAAAAGAAGGACTAATGCCAGTTTATAAAATGGTCGATACGTGTGCGGCTGAGTTTGAGTCTGCAACTCCATACTTCTATGGTACGTATGAAGATGAAAACGAATCATTCATTTCAGATAAAAAAAGCATTCTCGTTTTAGGTTCTGGCCCAATTCGTATCGGACAAGGGATCGAATTTGATTATGCGACAGTTCATACCGTATGGGCAATTAAAGAAGCTGGATATGAAGCGATTATTATTAACAACAATCCAGAAACAGTTTCAACTGATTTCAGTACATCTGACAAGCTTTACTTTGAGCCATTAACTCTTGAAGATGTTCTGCATGTAATTAAGCAAGAACAACCAGAAGGTGTAATCGTTCAGTTTGGTGGTCAAACAGCCATCAATTTAGCGGCTGGTTTAGCAGCACGTGGTGTGAAAATTTTAGGAACAGCACTCGAAGATATGGACCGTGCCGAAGACCGTGATAAATTCGAACAAACGTTACAAGAGTTAGCTATTCTACAACCGTTAGGAAAAACAGCAACATCTGTAGAGCAAGCTGTCAAAATTGCTAGTGGAATTGGGTATCCAGTTTTAGTTCGCCCTTCTTATGTACTCGGTGGACGTGCAATGGAAATAGTCTATAAAGAAGCTGAATTACTAAACTATATGGAAAATGCTGTTAAAATTAATCCGAAGCATCCCGTTTTGGTTGATCGCTATTTAACGGGTAAAGAAATCGAAGTCGATGCGATTTCAGATGGTGAAAACGTCTATATTCCTGGAATAATGGAGCATATTGAGCGTGCAGGTGTTCACTCAGGTGACTCGATTGCTGTTTATCCTCCACAAACGTTATCTACTGAGATTAAAGAAAAAGTCATAGAGCGTACGATTGCCTTAGCTCGTGGATTAAAAATTGTCGGACTTTTAAATATCCAGTTTGTATTGCATGATAACGAAGTTTACGTACTAGAAGTAAACCCACGCTCAAGTCGAACGGTTCCGTTCTTGAGTAAAATCACGGGAGTAGCTATGGCAAACCTTGCAACTAAAGCAATCCTAGGTAAAAAGCTACCTGAATTAGGGTACGAAACAGGCTATCATCCTGAAGGAAAAGAAGTATCAGTTAAAGTACCTGTGTTTTCATTTGCGAAGCTTCGTCGTGTCGACATTTCGCTTGGGCCAGAAATGAAATCGACTGGGGAAGTTATGGGGCGTGACTATACGCTAGAAAAAGCTCTATATAAAGGACTAATTGCATCTGGAATGAAAATTCCGAAATTTGGATCAGTCTTATTTACGATAGCGGATAAAGATAAAGAAGAAGGCTTGGAATTAGTTCATCGTTTCCATCGAATTGGCTATAACATTTTAGCTACTGAAGGAACGGCGCAAATGATTAAGGAGCTCAACATTCCAGTTACAACAGTTAATAAAATTGGTTCTGAAAAACCGAACTTGCTTGATGTGATCCGTGAAGGACAAGCACAATTTGTTATCAATACATTCTCTAAGGGGAAACAGCCAGCTCGTGATGGTTTCCGCATTCGTCGTGAAGCGGTGGAAAATGGAGTTGTATGTTTAACCTCCCTTGATACAGCAGAAGCTTTACTAAAGGTTATTGAGTCGATTACATTTGCTTCAGAAAGTATGCCAGCAATGCAATAAAAAGGGGGAAGTGTAGAGTGTTAAAGGATAACTTAACGATCGTTCACCAAGAAAAAATCGCCGATCAGATATTTGAACTCGTACTTGAAGGTGAACTCGTTTCAAAAATGACATCACCTGGTCAATTTATTCATGTCAAAGTTGATCGTGGTATTGATCCACTGTTACGCCGTCCAATAAGCATTTGTAACGTTGATCTAGAGCAAAATCGACTGACGATGTTATACCGTGCTGGAGGAAAAGGAACGTCACTTTTAGCTGAGCGTGTCAAAGGGGAGCTCGTCGATGTTATGGGCCCTCTTGGCACTGGTTTTCCAGTAGAAGAAACGAAAAAGGGAGATGTCGCCCTTTTAGTTGGTGGGGGGATCGGTGTTCCTCCCCTTTACTACCTTTCACAGCAGCTAAAGGAAAAAGGGGTAAAGGTGGTACATGTATTAGGCTTTGCCTCAGCGAAAGATGTTTTTTATGAAGAGAAATTTAGAGATCTTGGAGATACGTATGTGACAACTGTCGATGGAACTCATGGAACAAGCGGTTTTGTTACGGATGTGATCGAACAACAAGGACTTGATTTTGACATTTTATATTCGTGCGGACCCACCCCCATGTTAAAAGCACTTGAAGATCGTTTCCGTGACAAAAAAGCGTATTTGTCCCTTGAGCAACGAATGGGCTGTGGAATTGGAGCATGTCTTGCGTGTGTTTGTCATTTGCAAGACGACCCAACAGGAACGTCATATAAAAAGATATGTACAGATGGTCCTGTATTTCCGATTGGAGAGGTGATCCTATGAGTCGTTTAACAATAGAATTACCAGGCTTATCCATGAAAAATCCGATCATACCTGCTTCTGGTTGTTTTGGCTTCGGTAAAGAGTATGCGAAGTTTTACGATTTGAGCAAGCTCGGTGCGATTGCCGTCAAAGCAACGACTTCAGAACCACGTTACGGAAATCCAACCCCACGTGTAGCAGAAACCGCAGCAGGAATGTTAAATGCTATCGGTCTACAAAATCCTGGATTAGAAAAAGTCGTTACGGAAGAGCTGCCATGGCTAGAAAAGTACGATGTCCCGATTATTGCGAATGTAGCTGGATCAGAGATGGAAGACTACATTGAAGTAGCTGAAAAGGTTTCGAAAGCACCGAATGTAACAGCATTAGAACTGAACATCTCATGCCCAAATGTTAAAAAAGGTGGAATTGCATTTGGAACGATCCCAGAAGTGGCTGCCGAATTAACGAAAGAAGTAAAAAATGTATCTTCCGTTCCTGTATATGTAAAGTTATCGCCGAATGTCGCTGATATTGTTGGTATGGCAAAAGCGGTTGAAGAAGCTGGTGCTGACGGCCTTTCTATGATCAATACATTGCTTGGGATGCGAATTGATTTAAAATCAAGAAAGCCGATTTTAGCTAACGGAGCAGGTGGTCTTTCTGGACCTGCAGTAAAGCCAGTAGCAATCCGCATGATCCATCAAGTGAGTCAAGCAGTGTCTATTCCCATTATTGGAATGGGGGGAATTCAATCAGCTGAAGATGTCATCGAGTTTTTCTTAGCGGGTGCGGATGCTGTTGCAGTTGGTACGGCCAATTTCGTCGATCCATTTATATGTCCTGAGATCATCGACGCTCTTCCAGCATTATTAGATCAATTTGGAGTTGATCATATTTCAGAATTGACGGGAGGGAGCTGGAAATAATGAAGAGACCGGTTATGATTGCTTTAGATTTTTCCAGTACCGATGCTGTAGAAGAGTTTTTATCGAAAATGCCGAATGAATCTCTTTTCTTAAAAGTAGGGATGGAATTATTTTATAGTTCAGGTGTTTCACTGATTCATCAGTTGAAAGAAAGAGGACATCAAATTTTCTTAGATTTAAAGTTGCATGATATTCCGAATACGGTAGAAAAAGGTATGAAGGCACTTGCTAGGTTGAATGTTGATATTGTTAATGTTCATGCAGCTGGTGGTTCAGAAATGATGAAACGCGCGTTGGAGGGTCTACATGCGGGAACTCCAACTGGAATTGAACGGCCGAAGCTCATAGCAGTTACTCAATTAACGAGCACGAGCGAGCAAGTAATGCAGCAAGAACTGAAAATTCATGGAACGATGAAAGAAACGGTTCAAGCATACGCAAAGTTAGCGAAGGAGAGCGGCTTAGATGGAGTAGTGTCTTCCCCATTAGAGGTACCGTTAATTCATGAAGCTTGCGGAGAAAGCTTTTTAACCGTAACACCAGGTATTCGTCTTGCAGGCGATGCAGTTGGAGACCAAAAACGAGTGACAACGCCAATTGATGCTAGAAAGTTAGGAAGCTGGGGTATTGTTGTCGGTAGAAGTATTACAGCAAGTGCTGATCCAACGAAGTCTTATGAAAAAGTCGTAGCAGAATGGGAGGAACAATCATGAAACAACAAATTGCATCACACTTACTAGACATTAATGCTGTATATTTACGTCCAAATGATCCATTTACGTGGAGCTCTGGAATGAAGTCTCCCATTTATTGTGATAACCGTTTAACACTTTCTTATCCAAATATTCGTAAAGATATTGCCAACGGTTTAAGACAGCTTATAGAAGAAAACTATGCTGAAGTTGATGTGATTGCAGGGACTGCAACAGCGGGAATTCCGCATGCCGCTTGGGTTAGTGATTTGATGGAAAAACCGATGGCTTACATTCGTAGTAAAGCGAAAGGGCATGGGAAAGGAAATCAAATCGAAGGTAAAATTGAAGCAGGCGATAAAGTCGTTATTGTCGAAGATCTCATTTCTACTGGAGGCAGTGTCATTACTGCTGCTGAAGCGGTTCGTGAAGCAGGTGGAATTGTTATTGGTGTCGTTGCGATTTTTACATACGGACTGGAAAAAGGTATTACCCAACTCGAAAAAGCGAGATTGCCATTTCAAGTACTTACCGATTACGAAACTTTATTACAAGTGTCACTGGAGCGAAATGATATTAATGAAGAAGAACTAAAAAAACTTAAAAAATGGCGTGAAAATCCATCTTCAACCGATTGGATGAACGCATAATGAATGAAGAGGCCAACTAATTCTCGAGTTGGCCTCTTCAAATTGTCAAAAGTGAATCAGGTGTTATCAAATATAGAATGAATAATAGTGAGAATGAAATGTAACGAAATAACCTCCCTTTTACCCCGCATAATGCTAGCGCTAAAGGAGTTTTCATCTAATGAAACAAATATTCTATTTCCAAACATGAAAAAAATGGATGTTTGCAGCCTTATTTTTCAAGAATTTCCTATTTTTTTATTCAGAGTAGTTCCTCACGTAGTATAATAAAAACGAAAGTTCAAGTGATTATATGACATCGAGGGATAAAAGACTTGAGCCAGCTAGTGTGTGCAATATTAATAAAAAGAGGGAGGGGGAACACAGATGCGAAAGATGAATGGAGAGGAATTTGATCCATTAGTTCCTTTTTTTGATGCGATGGCCTGTACAAATTGGTTAAGTGACGTCCACTTTCAATTAAAACAAGCAACAGGAAGTTGGGTTGGAAAAAAAGTGTTAGATGTTGGGTGTGGAACAGGGCGTTTACTCTTAAGAGGGGTTGACGAAGCTAGTCAAGTCGTTGGTGTCGACTTGTCTGAAGGAATGATTCAAGCAGCCATTGAACTTTACAATGAGAAGAGTAAAAATAATAAAGCGTCTTTTCAAGTTGGAGATGCGTATCATTTACCTTTTACAGAAAATGAGTTTGACTTAGTTCTTTCAACTTGTGTTTTATTCCTATTACCAGAGCCTGACAAAGGAATGAAAGAAATGATCCGTGTTGTAAAAGACGGCGGGATGATTGTGACGCTAAATCCTTCTGAGCATATGAACCAACTTGCGGCAGCAGACTATTGTAAACAAAACAATATTACACAATTTGAGGAAACAACATTATTAAAGTGGTCTAATATTTCGACATTACGACATCGTTATAATTCAGAAGAGCTTTCAACTTTCTTAAGAGATTGTGGTGCAAAAGAAATCAACCATTTACCAGTGGTTGGTGACTTGGCTTTGATTACGATATGTAAATTCTAATTAAAAAGCTAGGGATTTCAAATCCCTAGCTTTTAGAGTTTTATCACTATCATCATAGGAAGAAATGTAAAGTTTTTTAGTTTAGTATAAAGGGTTTTTACAGAGTTTGTCGAATATACAACTTTAGTTAATAGGTATATATAACTATGAAAACAATGAGATGAAAGACAGCTATGAAGGGAGAATACAAAAAGTTGAACGAAAAAGTTAAAATTTATACAGAAAAATTAAAGACGGATCGTAGTGCTGCAAATCAGTATTATCGTGAGCATTTATTTGAAGAGGTGTCGCAGTCTTTTATAAAAAAAGTTCATGATAAACAAGAAAAGAACGAGTTTAAACAATACGATTATCTAATTATGTCTGTCGGGTTTAGTATCGGGCCGTTAGTTATGTGGATACGAGCACTACGTCCGAAAGAAGTCTTCTTTATCTGTTCAGAAGAAACAGAAGACCTTGTAAATGAGATTTGCATGTTATCAAATTTAAAATTTACTCAATGTGATCATACGATTGTTCGCCGTACCAATGGGAAGGACGTTTATGAAAAGATTAATGAATATATTGATAAACATCGTATAAAACAACAAGGGCTATTGAACTTAGTAGCGATTGATATTACGGGTGGGAAGAAAAATATGGTATCGGGATGTAGTCTTGCTGCCAACCATTTAGGAATTGACTTATTATATATCGATAATAATGGCTATTTACCAGGAGTGAGGAAACAACTTCCTGGAAATGAAGAGCCAATTCTTCTAGAAGACCCGCTCGAAGTCTTTGGGGACCGCGACTTATTTAAAGGTATTACGAAATTTAATAGTGAAGATTTTGAACAGGCAACAGAAATTTTTAGAGGCATTAAAGAAAGGGTAGTACAAACGAGGAACTATGAAACTTATGAACAACTGTCAATCGGATATAGCCATTTAGAAGGGATGCGTTTTCATAAAGCTCATTATCACATTTCTCAAGCGATTGAATGGGCAGAAAAACTAGAAATGACAAATATTCCACTTCCTTTATTAAAACAACAGTTAATTGCCATTGAGCCACTTATAAAACTTCACGAAATACCTGAGCGTCAAGTCCTTTCAGACAACAGGTTATTTTGGCACTTATTTGGATATTTATTTAAAATGGCTGACCACTATATGAATGGAAAAAAATACGATATAAGCGCATTGTTAACGTATCGATGTTTAGAATTTATTGTTCAATCTTTATTGTTAAAACAATTTGATATTCATCATTCAAATCCACGCTATACACATCTTGATACAAAAAAAATCTTAGAAAAATTTAATGAAATTTCTAATGACGTATATCACGACTATCGCCCTTTACATCGACTGCCTAACAAAGTTACGTTAATGACAGGGTTAATTATGCTTCGAGCGTTGGATGAGCCAATGATTCGAAATGTTAATATTCGATCAATGAATGAATACATAACAGCAAGAAATAAAAGTCGTCTAGTTCATGGATTTGATTTGCTTGATAAGTCTCAAGTAGAGCCGTTTATTGGCAGAGTTCGAGGACTTGCGAGTTATATATGGAACCACGAAAAACATGAACTTAGTTTTACAGAAGGGTTTGATCGTTTTGCAAGTCGATATGCTTTTGTAAATATTGAGTTAAATCGAAACCCTCAGCAGGTGCCTCACCATTGAAAACTAGTACTTTATATACATAACCAATCCTTTTTGGAGGAAATTTACTAGTTTTGTCGAAATTAGGTATTATTAGTATCTAAGAAAAAACAACTATGAGATCATACTCAATGAAAATGGGTATCTTAGTTGATTGATATTGTACTTTTTCTAGGTATTTTACATTAGCTAAGTAATTGAGACAGGAGAGAACCATGATACAAATCAATACAAGAGTATTAATGATATGGCTGATATGTTTTATAACCTTAGTTCCAACCATTTCGTATGGAGAGGAGACTGTCGTAAAGAAAAGGGTAGTTACTCTAATCTATGATGACTCAGGTAGTATGTGGTTTACGTATGACGATCAAGGAGAACAACTACCGAGTGATAACTGGAAGTTTGCTAACTACTCGTTACAAAGTTTAATCGGACTACTAGGCGAAAATGATCAGCTTAATGTTGTCAGAATGACAGACGAACATCAACTTGATACGATTGAAGGTACTTATTCTCAAAGACAACGTGAAATCGAACGAATCTCTAATTGGGATAAACGCGGTTGGACACCGTTTGATACCGTAATAACAGCTACTGAACAATTAAAAACAGCTGTTCAACAAGAAGAAGATGCGGAATTTTGGTTTATTATTGTTATGGATGGCGTTTTCAATGATTTAGACTATTTACAAGTGACGGATGAAAAAGAATTAGCACGAAATTATGAGCTTGCTATTCAAACATTACAAGACTACTCTTTATTTATGCAGGAAAACAATGTAAAAGCTAATAGCATTTTAGTAACAATTGAGTCGTTTTTAACTCCTGAAGAAGTAGAACAAATGATGATTTTTAAAGATATTTGGGAAGAGACTACGGGTGGATTGCAGTTAACAGCAGCTAATGAAGAGGAGATTATTGAGCGAATTAATGAAGTTGCTGCATTAATCACGAATCGTGACCCGAATGCGGAAAAGAGTAATGTTGATTTGAGTCCAAGTTTTGAGGGAAGTAAAGTTTTTCTCGATTCTCCTTATCCACTAAAACGATTAACATTGCTTCAACAGTCCCCAGGACAACGGTCAAATGTTTCATTATCCGATGTAACGATAAATGATGGAACAACACCTTTACATATTAATGGTCCTTTTCAAATAGAATCTCCCTATGATGAATTTGAGCTAAGAGACGATTTGTTCGGTACCATTACTCACATTGGGCATGCTCAAAAAGATGGGGTTAATGAAGAAGGTCAATATATTATTGAGTTTGACCGTGAAATTCAACTCAATGAACAACAATATTTTCATTTTATTGCAGAACCTGCGATTGATTTCCAAGTGAGTTTGTTGAAACAAGAAGAGGATGGCACGTTACATACTGATCAAGAAACGTTTTTCTATGGAGCAGATATGAAAATGGAAGTGGAGCTCATCCGCAGTGGTAATTCAGATAAAATTTCATTTACAAATCGAAATGTCAGTGAGGAAGTGGAAGTTACAACTCGGATTGGTGAAGACGTGATCCAATTAATTTGGAATGAGGAAAGGCAAAGCTTTTTAGGTGATTTCACAATGCCTGATGAATATACTGAAGCCCTAGTTACAACGCTCGTTCATGGGTTTTATCAAGAAACAAAACGTGTATCTCTTCAAGGCGTCGGTGGTAGAGAGATAGAACTCATTTTATTATCAGAAAACTGGTCAAGTCAACTTGATGTATTAGGGGACGCAACACCGATTCAAATTGAACCACATATTAACGGTCGTCCAATGACAACTGAAGAGTTATCAGAAGTGTTTTCAACAATAGAAGTGACTAGTGAACAGCGAATACAATTTCGATATGAACAAAATGATCAGTGGATTGAGATTTATCCAACAATAAACTGGTTACCGATGCTGACCGATGTCGGAACACTAGATGTTAACGTTCAAATAGCTGGGAAGTATTCAGGGGAACAAGCAAGTTTATCTTTTTCCATCATGATTGAAGATATTTCGTGGTGGAATAAATATGGAATTTATTTAACGTACTTATTGGCCATTATTGCATCTATTATTTGGCTCATTGGAATTATAAAAAAGCCGCGTTTTGCAAAAAATGCATCTTACGTTTCGTTAACTACGAAACAAATGTTAAATGGTCGAACATTAGGAGAATATACGAGTACTGAACAATTTCAGACGAATTTCTTTGGGCGCTGGTTTGTTCCATATATACCAGAAAAAGCAGTGATCCAAGGGCTAACGTTTAAAGCACACCCAAATAAAGATCGAATTTTACTGGTAAAATCATCACAATCACCAGAAATGATTGTTCAAGATCGCAGATTAGAAGACGATAGTGGTAGAGATGATATTTTAATTTTTAGCAACGATACAATTGTAATCGAATACCATCATCAACAAGAAATCTACCAATTTATCAAAGATTAAATTGAAATAGTGGAAGGGGATAAATATGAGTCATAATGTACCTACTATATTAGTTGGATTAGGTGGACTAGGAAGTTCTATTGCCAATACGGTTTACGGTCGAATTCCTGTTGAAAGTAGAGGGAATGTCGCAATCCATGCTTTTGACACGGATGTTAACACGATAAAAAAAATGGAACACATCGCAAATAATATTACGCAAACAAGTACAAGAAAGTCGGTCGGTGAATATTTACATCAAAATCCCTCGTTATTAACGTGGTTCCCTGATAATCCTCATTTACGTAAAAAGACGATGACCGAAGGAGCGGGGCAAATTCGATCAGTTTCTCGTTTAGCTTTTCGTGCGGCAATGGGAGAAGGAAAAATGAATTCTCTCTGGGAAGGAATAGACAGTATTTTTCCAGTGAACAGTGACGCGATGACATACGGAGTCCGTGTAATTATCATTAGTTCAATGGTAGGTGGAACAGGGTCGGGTATATTCCTACAAGTAGCGATGTACTTGCGTGAAATGCTTGAGCGGAAATTTGGTCACTCCAGTGTTTTAGTACGTGGAGCTTTTCTATTGCCAGATGTATTAGTTCGGACTAATACGTTAGATGAACGTGAATGGGAATCGGTACGTGCTAATGGCTATGCGAGTTTAAAAGAGTTAAATGCGATTACGATGAGTGCTGCTAATCAGTTAGCAAGTGAAACAGATGTAACCATAGATTTAGAATATCGTCCGAACCAAGTTGACCTTGAAGGTCGAACTACTCATGCAATTACAGAAAGACAATTACCGTTTGACTTTGCCTTTTTATATGATTATGAGAACTTACGTGGACAACACTTAAATTCTGTTTCACATTACATTGATCAAATGGCGAGAACTATTTATTTGCAATTGTTTAGCCCTATTTCTGCTAAACATTTTTCGCAAGAAGATAATCAAATCTTAGAAATCATCCGTTCAGAAGGACAAGGAAGATATTGTGGAGCAGGGGCGGCAACATTAACTTATCCGTATGAAGATGTTGTGGAATACTGTGCATTGCGTTGGGCAGCTTCGGGTCTTGATGATTCTTGGTTAATGTTAGATCGTATGTTTGAAGACGAACGTCACCGTTATGAATTAGACCTTCGTAGGGGGATTAATCGAGAACGTCCAGAGCGTGGGAAACGTTATATGTGGAATTTAGAACAACTCGTAAACGATGATAAACCTCAACAGTTCTTCAAGCAAGTGTATCAACAAGTTCGAGAAGAATTAGATCAAGGAAAGCTTGGTGAAGCAAAAGCTACACGTTTTGTTAATGCAGTAGAGGCTAGAGTTGACCAAGTTTTAGCAGGTGATCCCGAATTACGTGTATTTGAATCCAATTGTCGCGTAAATGAAGGAAATTTAAAATTAAAACAACAAACAAAGCGAGAAATTGGAAAGATTGAATCAGCCTTGAGTTTTTATAATGAACAAATTAACAAAAAAGTCTATGAGTATCGTACATTTATTACTCACCAAATTGTTGATCAAGATTGTGATGCTCCAAGTGGTGCGGAAGGTCAAGACTATCGTTTGAATACGTGGTTTATGCAAAAACCAAGTCCACTTCATCCTGTTGCGACGAGGTTTATGCTATATCAAATTAGTGATGAAATAAATCAACGGATTCTTAAGCTACGTAAAGATAATGAAACGATGAAGAAGGAGATTGACCAATATAAAGAAGCTTTCAACATTAAAGACACAGAGACGATTGAAAACGCACTACAAAGAGTAGACACTGCCCTAAAGCAAGGTTTATTAGGAAGTCTATTTAAAAACGAATTTAAAGTTTTTATAGACGAATATGCGCAAAAGTCTTCAAGACATTTAAACACTTTAAACCGTTATAAAAAAGGGTTACTATTAGAACTCGTATATACGTCAGTCGATCAAGCTGTTCAAAGTATGATTCGTGATTGGGAACGTTTCTTTGAAAACTTAAAAGATACCCGAGATAGTTTGCTAGCTGAGATTAATCAACGTTCAGTTCAATATGAAAACAGCACCGATCAAACGAAAGAATTTGTCTTAGCAACAAGAGAGTTTTTAGACCAAACGTGGGAAAGCTTACGTTCATCAGTCGATCAAGGAACATTGCCAGAAGATATATCTCAACAAATCTATTTAAGTCATTACCGCCAATATTGTAAACGAAATGAACAAACGTATACAAATTATATTGAAGAGATTAAAGTTGAGGAATTGTATCGAGAAAATGTATTAGGATATTGTCGTGAAGAGTTGACGTCTAGATACCGTGATCGTCTTGATTTAACGGTCATTCAAGCTTTACGTCGTGAAGCTGCGTATAAAGGTGAAGAACCAACGAAATACATCGAAAAGCGAATTTCACAACTTGACCATTTGGCGAGTCCGTTTATTCCAAAAATTGAAGAACATCGTGAACTTAAATTCTGGGGAATTCATTCCGAGAGTTTACAAGACTTAGGAGAAAGCAGTAGTCAAGAAGTGTTTGAAGGAAAAGAAGTGAAAGATGATGCATTTTCCAAATACGAAGTCGTTTGTTACCGTGCTCATTATGGGTTAGGAGTGAAAGACTTTGCTAAGTTTTCCTCTGGAGACAGTTCGGACTTACACAATCGTCAGCCTGGTGTTTATTACGAAGCTTACCGTAGAAGAATTGATCGGTTAAACCGTGGTGAAGCAACAGTAACACCGCATTTAGATCGTCGTTGGCATTTACCAGCGTTTATGCCAGATTTAAACCCTCAACAAGTGGAGTTGGATACAGAAAGAAACGATCGCGCTCTACTGTTAGGGTTAATTCATGGCTGGTTAGTGCTCGTTCGAGATGCTGGGCGTTTCGTTTATCAATATAACGGGTTATCTGGCTCTTCACTCATCTTGAAAAGTGGAGCTGTCGTAACAGAAGAAACATACAATCTTCACCAGGCTTTAAATCATAATCCAGCCATTTATGAAGAAATTTTAGAAAGAGCAGAAGAACAAAAGCTGCATGACAAACGTCGATCAGCTAACATTTTAGAGCATGCTTTCATTCAAGGGGCAAAACAAATATCAATACAAAAAGATAGCATTTCTAGTATTCTTGATATTACGCTAGCTTATGAAACTGAAGGATTAGGAAATGAAGCACTCCCTGAAAGAGGTACGCGTCTACGTACCCGTTTATTAAATGAAATTGTTAATTATTATAAAGCGATTTATGGTAACCATCGTGCGTATCAAGCGCAAATCGATGCAGCAGCAATGATCGAAGAACTATGGCTCGATTCAACTTTCCGTCAAATTTCGGATGAAGGCTCATCAGAATATTCCAATTGGAAAAATACAATTGATAATACCATTCGTAAGCTCAAGCAGCATTCATAAGGATGATGACCAATGCATACTATTGTTATACATTTACAAGATCAGCCCCAAGATTGGCACCTTATAGAACCTTTTTTCTATAAGGCCCAATCTTCTGGGCTGCTGTCTTTTTTTCAATGTAAACCTAACTTTAATCGAGAAGATGACATCGAAACGGTTTATAACGATATTATTCACCATTTAATTCAGCAAAGAATTTCTCACTGGAATTTTGTCGTTATGATGTACATCCCTTCGCCGATGTATAGTAACAAGAGGTTAACAGTCCAGCTGAATCAAATTAAAGAAACATGGTTACGAAAATTTACTGATCATGATATGAGTCCGCAAACAGTAACAGCACTAATACTAGATCCGTTAAGACGAGACTCTATGGAAGCACCAGAAGATGGCATAAGTCATAGCTACTGGCAAATCGATAATTTTGGATATTTTCATGATGAGGAAAAAATTGGAAACCCTCAAAATATGTTTGTAGCTTCAGAACTTACTGAACTAAATGAAATATGGGGGAATCCTATAAATTTACAAGAAGCAGGTCTTCTAGAAAAACCGAACACGTCTTTTCTAGAATTACTCTTCGATAAACGAACAAGAGTAATTGACAGATTTCAGACACAAATACATGAAAAAAAACGATATGCAGAAAATCTTGAAATTGAACCTGTACTACATAAAGCAAACGTTTTATCTACTGAGATGTTAACTGAAATTGAAGAAATGTTTGTAAATCAAGTGACGACGATGTTACAGAAACGGCCTCTTCCAAAAGAAATTGATGCTTTTTCTCCAGGTCAATTACTTGAGAACATTTTAAAAGAAAAAATTGCGCTCCCTTCTGTCATTTCTGATTTTAGAGTCATTCGTCAATTGTCTTCCATTCATTCCGTTGAACGAAGAACCAAAGCATTATTATCGGTTGCGCTGTTTATCAATGCAATTACAACAACGAACGAGTTCATAAAAAAGTTGCCAAAGGGAACAACATACGAATTGCTTACAGTGGTCAATGATGCCGAGTTAGAACAGCTATTGTCTGATTACTCTGCTAGTCTTCAAACCGCGGCAACAAAAGTAGAAAATCAAATTTTACAACGAAAGTCAATTATGAAACGTAGGTTTGAACCGATAAAAGTAACGCCTCACACGGCTAATTTTTTAACGGAACCTGACTTTTCAGTACCTCCTTTTAAGGTACGAAACCAAAAAACGTATTATCAAACATGGGAAGTATTTGTACAAGAAGTTGAAGAGGAGTTACAACGACGTGAACGCTCGATGTTAAGAGAAGCTGCAAAAGGAGCCGATGTATTATCGGTAATTAAAAGGCAGAAGCCTATTACTCGTGATGAACAAGTTGATCTTCATGAGTATATGGAGGAGCTTCAGCAGCAAATGGATGTCATTTATTCGGAATTAGAGGAAATTGGACCTGGTGTTTCTGAACTAGACTCGAGTTGGGAAACGTATGCAGAAAAGGCAAACTTTGAAATGGATATTCACGTTAAAGCATCCCCAACCAAAAAGCAAGTTGCAGTTGCTTTATCATTATCAATGTTGTTCTTACTAGGCCCCCATTTATATGTTCAAAATTGGGAGTTCTTGTTATTTCAAGAAAAATGGTTAGACTTTTTAGTGATTCCATTATTGACAGCAATTGCGGTATTGTCGTGTGGTTATATAGTAAAACAAAAAATGGTTAAACCAATTGAAAAAATTATTTCAATTACTAAATCGGAAAAGAAGAAACTGTATGATGAACAGCTCAGTCGTCAAAGTCAATACAATCAATATTTAAATAAGCTGTACGAATTGTATCGAACGATGCAACAGTATTTTCTTATCAAAGAAGAATACGACAAAGAGAAGCGTGAGAATTCGCTTTATCGCTACCACTTAAGTGAGATCCAGGATTATTTGGAATCCTGTGAAAATTTAATTCGGAACCTTGGATTATTGGTTTATCAAGAAAACCAAAACTCGTATCATCATTTTGATGCAAAGTTTAAAGTGACAAAAAATATTGAAAATAACCCGATCTATTCTCCTTTTGATTGTGTTTCGTCGACAGTTCAAAAAAATAATTCGTTCGATCTCCATATCGGTCAAAAGAAGTCAACATATAATAGTGGTTATTTAACTGTGCTTGAACGTTTGAAATTTGAAAAAGATCAGGTGTATAAGTTATGAGCGAATGGAAATTAATTACTTACTCAATAATTGGTTTTATTTTGGTCATTCTTTTTTTAGCTGTTACTAACTATAAGAAAGATGAACGATATAAACAAATATCGTTCCCATTATTAGCGGTAGGATTTTCGTTCATCGTCATAAAGACTGACTTTATAATGAACAATCCGGTCACTGCCTATTTGTTTTCATTGTTTCCTAGTTTAGAAGGGCATACGGTTTTATTGTATAACTTTGTCATACTTTCAGTTTTTGGAGGCGTAAAGTTAGCTTGGAAGTTTTCAGATAAGACAATAGTTTGGGTGACAGGAAAATTGAAAAAAGGGCACTCCATAGGAGAAAGAAGCTTTTGGGCGAACCTATTTGCTAAACTTGTTCAAACCTTACCTGAAGATTGGCGTTTACGTTTTATACGTAAAAAAGGTGGAGATCGAACGGTTGCGATTGCTTATCAACAAAATATTCGAGATGTCACCTTAAAACCAGAATGGTTTTTTCCTAGAAAACTGTTTTTAGTGATGAGTATCATTCCTCTAATAATGATCGTCTTTTATATCGTTAGTATTCATGTCCAATTATTTGATTGGTTGATGCTACTTTTACCGACCTACCCTGCGTTATCGATTATTTTATTGTTGGAATGTGCATGGTTTTTAGGTGGGAAAACACCTGAGTTTCGAAAAGAAACGATTACAGGTAGAGATGTGGAAAGTAAAATTCATACCGAATATGAAGCACTTTATGAAGAGTATCAGGAGAAATGGCCAGATCGGATATTAGCAAACGATTATATAAAATCCCCTTCAGCGATACAGGAAGGATTGCCTTATCACGTAGAAATGATGCATTCAACTAACGAAATTAAACAGCAGTATGATGAAATTTGCCGTAGACTTCGGGCAAAAAAAGTGAATCTATCAGCAAATGATAGTGAAATTTTAGGTCAACTCTTAGAGGGAAAAGATGTTCTTATTGAAGACCCGGTTTACGGACATATCGAACATATTCTTTTTCCAGCATTATTAAATTTACTCGTGCAAAATAAAAAACTACTTGTTATTACGAAAAATAGTGAGGCTACCAATGATTGTAAAACGTGGCTAAGAAACGGATTCAAACAATCCAACGGATTTGAATTTTTATGGAAAATTTCATCACTAGACGAAGCGCTTGAAGACAATGTGGATACGGATGTGCTCATCGTTTCCGTGGATAAAATTACACAAAACGTTTGCTATGATTTTATTAAAAATGGTAACGGTACAACGCAATATGAAGCTGTACTGATTTTAGAATCTGAGCAAATCATTTCGCAATACAATCTTTTGTTACATACTTTTTTTCACCGACTAGAAGATATCGTGAAGAAACGTCCACAGTATATTCTGTTATCGCAATGGTATGAAGATTTGGAAACGTCCGCTCGGAAAGTAACAAAGACGACAATGGTTAATAAGGACGCTAGAAATTCACGAAGTAAAAATTTATTCTATATTATTTGGCAAAAAGAAGGGGAAGGTCGTTTTCAAAAAGCAATATTACCGCGATTTACCCATCGTACGATTGAACCAGAAGCTGTTTTGGCGGCTTTAGCATTAAAATATCAAATTGAACAAATTCGCTTTATCTACCAAGATAAAAACCCAATTCATGAAAGTATCGAAGAACTGATCCATAATAAGGATCAGTTGAAAAATATTGATGTACCGACAGTTGCTTTAGATACGATCCGGCATAGGAGTGTATTTCATAAACAGTACTGGTTAGTACCATACGGTGATTATGCATTCTTAATATTGCGAGATGTTAATTATAATTTAATTGATACACTATCACAGTGGTGGTCGAATGCGAAAAATGATTTATTCGTGCAAATTGTTAGTCCGCCTTATTTATTAAGAGATTATTTAGCAGCTACTATTGATTTTTACTTAGATAATAATCGGAAAATATCTCCAATTGCACCACGCTTAGCACAAACGAAATCAGCAACTGCTTACGCTTTATTAGAAAGAATGTCACAATCCTATTTAACGGAAGAGGAAGTTCACTCGTACCTTGTCCGTGTTGATATTAAGAAGGGTTCAATTATTGATGGAGTAAATATGTTATTTCAAGAATGTTTTCAGCGGGGGGAAGATTATCGTCATGCCATTGAAGTGCGAAAAGCTTCCGTTTTTTACCCAGCCAAAAATAAGTTCCAAGATGAAATTACATATAAAATTACGACGAGAATTAGAGAAAGACTTTTAGAACACCGTCATCAGTTTATAGAAATTAAAACGCATGCAGGTAAGGTATTAGGTCATCTATTTGAAGGGCATTTGTATCAAAACTATTTATTCGGGCAACTTCATGCTTTTGATGGCCACTTGTATCGTGTTCGCAGTTATGATGAGAAATTAGCTACGTTAAATGTAAATTTCGAAAAAATTGTGGATACGGGCATGTACCGGCAAAATCGAACGTATCAATTAATGGATTGGAAACATGCTGAGCAAAATCTATATGAAAAATGGTCAACGATGGAGTGGCAATTTGAATTGGCTGAAGCAGAAGTGAATGTTATGACAGAAGGTTATTACACATTTGATCAACAAATTACGTTTAATGAAAATAAAGCTAAATATCATTTTTTAACAGAAGAACAGCAGTCACAAGTAAAAAGAAGGTATTCTCACGGGAAAGTTTTAAAAATAACTTTACGCACATTACAAACTGCTTTTGTTGAAAAAGATAAAGTCGCGTTTACACTTTCATTCTTATTAAATGAAATGTTTTATACCCTTTATCCAAACACTTATATGTATGTTCAAGTTTCGACGCAATTGAAGGAGACTTTTTTTAATGAAAATATCGAAATGAAACAAATTTTTCCTACACTAGAAATGTCTGAGGAAACTAATAATGAAAATGAGCTTGTTTTATATGTGTTTGAAGATTCGCCTTTACAACTCGGTCTAATCGAAAGTATTCTCATGAACCGTGCACATATCATTGAAATTCTTGAAGATTATTTAACATGGGTGCTTAAAGAGCCTACAAAAAATGAAAAGTACTTAAAATTCGGCAAAGATTCCGTCAATTCGTTATTTGCTATTGAAGAAGCAGCTAAACTTGTGCGGAACTTTTTAGGGGATCATATTTTGAGTAATGTACGTCAGGCCTTTGAAAAAAACCATATCGTTCAGAAAGATATAGAAGAAACGGAAATGAAACAATGTGATTTCTGTGCAAGACAATATCCATTAGCTGAATTTGAGGAATTAGATGATGGACGTCACCGTTGTCAATATTGTAAACAAAGTGCGATTAATCGTGTGGCTGACCTATCATCCCTTTATGAACAAGTAAGGAGCTATTTTGTTGAACAATTTGGCGTACAATTAAGAAAAGATATCTATATTGAATTAATGAATGCGAAACAACTTCATGCGCTAAGCGGATTACCATTTATTCCGACCAATGACTATGATCCTCGGATCGTCGGTAAAGCAGTCATTGATGATGAGAAAAACATTTCCGTTTATATTGAAAATGGTGCTCCACGCATCCAGACATTATTAACGTTTGCCCATGAAATGACCCATGTATGGCAATTTGACTATTTAAATATTCAATACATGACACTTGAAGAACTTGAAGGCTTTGCGAGTTGGATTGAAGTTCACTTTGCAGAAACGTTAGGTGAAATGGATTACGCGGAAATGCTTCATCAGCAGCTGCTCAATCGAACCGACGAATACGGTCGAGGCTATCAAATGATGGTTGAAAGGTTAGCAAACAATCGACTCTTAAAAACGCCATTTGATATTTATATACAACAAGAAGTGTAACGTAGGATTAATTGACTAGCGAAGCTTAATTTATTAGAGCTAAGAACTCGACCCAAGGCTTGGAGGATAGAAAAGGTGAAGAGGAAATAAAGTTCCTATTACAGGTAAGTTCCCTTACGCCTATGGCAACATCTGTGTGATCCGTATCTTGTGGGCTGAACTAACAATCAGTGGGGGATAAAGGAAAGCTCTCAATGAATGAAGTTTCCACTTAATTAATGTTTAAAAGAGAAAGGACAGTCCAAATAAAAATGGGACTGTCCTTTTAATCATGATTACCTTATTATTTACGTAATTTCAACACCACATCTTCATTTGGTGTGACATATAATGTGGTTTGATTGTCATAAATTACAAAACCAGGTTTGGAGCCGTTGGGCTTTTTTACGTGGCGAATTTTTGTGTAATCGACAGGAACACCGCTTGATTGCCGAGCTTTACTAAAGAAGGCAGCGACTGTAGCTGCTTCTGTTAATGTCGTTTCATCTGGGTCAGTATGGCGAATCAATACATGTGAGCCTGGGATGTCTTTAGTATGAAGCCATATCTCGTCTTGACGAGCTAATCGATTCGTTAAATATTCGTTTTGCTTATTATTTTTCCCAACAAAAAATTCGACGCCAGTTGATGAAACATACGACTCAATTTGGGGCTTTGTCGGTTTTTTCTTCTTCTTGCTGTCTTTTTGACGACGTCTCACATAACCTTCTTCAATTAGTTCTTCTCGAATTTCCTCGATATCTTTCGGTGACGCCGCCTCCATTTGTTGTATGAGTTGTTCTAAATACTGCATTTCTAGTTTCGCTTTTTCGATTTGTTCTTCGACGACGGCAACAGAATTTTTTGCCTTATTGTATTTACGAAAATAATGTTGAGCGTTATCAGACGGTGATTTCTGTGGGTCTAATGTAATCGATACTGTAGCGCCGTTTTCATCATAATAGTCGAGAACGTTAATTGCTTGATCACCTCGTTTTACGAGGTGAAGATTAGCCGTTAATAGTTCTCCGAACCGTTGGTACGTTTGCGCCTTTTCGGCATCAACTAATGTTTTTTCAAGTTTTTTGATTTTCTTTTCATTTTTTTGAAATTCATTTCGTAAAAAACGTTCTAAATCATGGGCTTGCTGTTTGACGCGGTCGCGTTCTCCTTTTCCAAAGAAGAAGCGATCTAGTAACTCACTTACAGATGTAAAAAATCGTACATCGCCTTGCAGGTGCGTAAGTGGAAAAAGGGAAAAAGCTTCTTTGTTCTGAGCCAAAACCATCTGTGGCTCAAATTTATTATTTTTTAACGGTCCAATCACGTCAAAAAAAGCTCCTGCAACCGCCTTTTGTTGTGTTAATTTGGCCCGATGAACAATTTCTTTTGTTACTTGTGGTGATATACCTGAAAACGTCTCGAGTATTTGCTTATCTAATTTTCCTTGGTTAAAATCAAGTCTACTAAGTAACCCTTCTTCATCGATTGAAAAAGGATTTATTTTCCCTTGCGCAGGTGGAAATTCGTATGTTTGCCCAGGTAATACCGTTCGAACACTACTTTGCGATGGAGAAATATGTTTGATACTATCGATGATTTTTTTGCTATCTTTATCGACGAGTGTAATATTACTATGGCGCCCCATAATTTCAATAATTAACGTCTTATACGTTGTATCTCCTAACTCGTCTTTTCCTTTAATATCGATTGTGATAATCCGTTCCATATCAATTTGTTCTATTTTTTCAATAAAACTTCCTTCTAAATGTTTACGTAGAAGCATACAGAACATCGGAGGTTCTTGAGGGTTTTCATATTTTTCTGTTGTTAAATGGATCCTAGCAAAGGAAGGGTTTGCAGATAGAAGTAAAGAATGATTTGTACCTTTTGCTCGAATCGTAAATAATAACTCTGTTTTATAAGGTTGATAGACACGAGAAATTCTTCCCGTTTCTAATTTTTCTTGTAATTCTTTTGTTATTGCTTTTGCCATTAATCCATCAAATGACATACGTTCACCAACTTCCTCATCGATCTTTTAAAATAAGTTCTTAAAATAAGTTCATAAAGGAGGACAAAAAGACCCGAGAAGTTCGAAGTGGTGCAGTAGCGAGTACCACAGCGTATGCTGTTAATACGTGAGGAACACAGCCGCAAACCAACGAAGAAATTCGACAGAGATTTTTCCCAGACTTATTGAACATCCTCTAAAAATTTATAATTCTAAATCATTCCCACCATCAGTATAGCATTTTTTAGGACTTGCCTGAATATGATGCTTGTATAAAGTGTACAAGATGTGGGGTGTCTTCATGAAATGGTATGAGATGGAGGTAAATGAAGTTGAAAGATCAACAGGAACAGACGGAATACAAGGTTTATCAGATAAGGAGGCACAAAAACGACTAAAACAATATGGAGAAAACAAATTGGATGAAGGTGAAAAACCTTCGGCACTATTAGTTTTTTTAGGACAGTTTAAAGATTTTATGGTGCTTGTCTTACTTGCTGCGACACTTATTTCTGGTTTATTAGGTGAATACATCGATGCGATAACCATCATGATTATCATCTTATTAAATGGTGTATTAGGTTTTGTTCAAGAAAGAAAAGCAGAAAAGTCATTAACGGCTTTAAAAGAATTGTCAGCGCCTCAACTCATTGTACTTCGGAACGGTGAATGGAAGAAAATCCCGTCGAGTATGGCAGTTGTAGGTGATATCGTTAAAATTACGAGTGGGGATAGGATTGGCGCTGATTTGCGTCTTTTACAAGTGAATGGTCTTCAAATTGAGGAATCGTCACTGACAGGAGAATCGGTGCCTGTCCAAAAAAGTGAAAAGGTCTTACAAGGAGAAGAACTTGAACTTGGTGATCAAGCGAACATGGCATTCATGGGAACACTTGTTACTCAAGGAAATGGAATTGGTGTCATTGTTGCTACTGGAATGAAAACAGAGATGGGAAAGATTGCCCACTTGCTTCAGTCCACTGAAACATTAGTTACGCCTTTACAAAGAAAACTCGAACAATTAGGAAAAATTCTAATTGGTGTTGCATTACTCCTAACTGCCCTCGTTGTTCTTATTGGTGTGTATCAAGGGCATGATGTTTACACGATGTTCCTCGCGGGTGTATCGTTAGCGGTAGCAGCAATTCCCGAAGGTTTACCTGCCATTGTTACGGTTGCATTAGCACTCGGTGTTCAGCGAATGATTAAGCGAAAAGCGATCGTGCGTAAATTACCAGCGGTTGAAACATTAGGTTGTGCCTCTGTGATTTGTTCTGATAAAACAGGAACGTTAACACAAAATAAAATGACAGTGACTCACCTTTGGATCGGCGGTAAGACGTGGCATGTGACAGGAACAGGTTATGAGCCTACAGGAGATTTCTTAGCTAATGGTGAAAAAGTCAATATTCAAAGTGAACGGGCACTCCAACAAATGTTAGCGTTCGGTTACTTATGTAATAACGCTAAAGTAAATGAGAAACCTGTAAATGAAGGTTTATTAAAAAAGAAGAAAACTGAATATATACTAGACGGCGACCCAACAGAAGGAGCACTCGTTGTCGCAGCAATGAAAGCAGGAGTTTCGTCAACAGGACTTAAAAAACAATTTACTATTTTGAAAGAGTTTCCTTTTGAATCTACACGAAAGATGATGACGATAATTGTTCAAGACAAAAATGGAAAAAGGTTTGCTATAACCAAAGGTGCACCAGATGTTATCCTTGCAAATAGTAAAAATATCTTTGTGAATTCGCGCGAAGAAGAGATGACAAATCGTAGTCGAACGTTAGTTGAAGATGCAATTACAACACTAGCTAGCCAAGCACTACGAACAATAGCGATTGCTTATCGTCCACTGACGAATGCGGATAAAGTAGATCATCCTTTAGATGTAGAAAAGGAATTAACGTTCATCGGTCTTGAAGGAATGATTGATCCACCACGACCAGAAGTGCGAGATTCTATACGTGAATGTCGTGAGGCTGGGATTAAGACAATTATGATTACTGGAGATCATGCGATTACAGCTCGGGCGATAGCAAAACAACTAGATATTCTTCCTGAAAACGGAAAAGTGTTAGACGGGCAAACCTTATCGAGGATTAGTGTTCAACAGCTCGAAGAAATCGTGGACGACGTGTATGTTTTTGCTCGCGTTTCTCCAGAGCATAAATTAAAGATTGTTAAAGCGTTACAAGCGCGAGGACATATTGTTGCAATGACAGGTGATGGTGTTAATGATGCACCCGCCATTAAAGCAGCTAATATTGGTATAGCAATGGGTATTACAGGCACGGATGTTGCAAAAGAAGCTTCATCTCTAATCTTAAGCGACGATAATTTTGCAACGATAAAAGCTGCAATAAAAGAAGGGCGGAATATATACGAAAATATTCGTAAATTTATCCGTTACATGCTCGCTTCCAATGTTGGGGAAATTCTCGTTATGTTATTTGCGATGATCTTAGGGTTACCTTTACCTCTCGTTGCGATTCAAATTTTATGGATTAACCTCGTGACAGATGGTTTACCTGCAATGGCGTTAGGGATGGATAAAGCAGAAGGCGACGTGATGAAACGACCACCTCGAAGTCCTGATGAAGGCGTTTTTGCTAGAGGACTAGCATGGAAAATAATAAGTCGTGGGTTTATGATTGGGATCGTAACACTTATTGCGTTCATGGTAACATTGAATGCGAACCCAGATGATTTAACTAAGGCTCAAACAGTAGCGTTTGTTACACTCGTTATGGCACAGCTTATTCATGTTTTTGATTGTCGTAGTGAATATTCTGTATATCATCGAAATCCTTTTGAAAATATGTATCTCGTTATTGCGGTAATCTCGTCCATTTTACTCATGCTTGCCGTCATTTACTATCCACCACTCCAAACAGTTTTCCATACGACGTTCATGGATGCTCGTGACTGGCTTCTTATTCTCGGTATGGCTGCCATTCCGACTGTAGTACTTGGGGCAGGTCAATTGTTTGGTAAGCGCTAAGTTTTCAGACTTGCTATTTTAATAAAGTTTCGTTAGGCTGTTAAAGGTAACTTTTTACCTCTAACAGCCTTTCTTTTTTACCCTGTTTAACTGACATCCATACTCCTACTTGAAGGAAGACAAAGTATTGGAAAAAAAAGAAGGATAAACGCCAGCAGTTCTAGGAGGATATAAACAAGGACTAATGCTTCTAATAGAACATTTGTCTGGCCTACACCGATAAGACTCAACTACCATCAGTGTGGGTGAAGGAAACCTCCCACTGAATGGAGTTTCACTTTATCGTTGAAGATGGTAAAATTAGATAGAATAGAAAAAGTGGATGTGATAAGATGATTACAAGTATGACAGGATACGGTCAAGCGGTCTTAGACAATGAACGCTTTAAAGTTTCAGTTGAAATGCGTTCCTATAATCATCGTTTTTTTGAAGTAATGATTCGTATGCCTAGACAGCTTCTCCCTATTGAAGAACAATTAAAAAAAGCGGTCCAAAAACAAGTGAATCGAGGAAAAGTCGATGTTTTTGTTAACATAGAAGGCGAAGGCCTCTTTAAAAAGCGGCTTGACGTAGATTGGGATTTATTTCACGAATACATTCACACGGCGAATGAAATGAAAAAACAAGCAAACGTTACTGGCCAACCAACAGTTGACGGATTACTTTTACATGAAAAGATTGTAAGTGTTCACGAGCAAGAGCAGATGGACGAAGGACTTTTCACTTTGCTAGTTAAAGCGACTGAAGAAGCTGCACTTAAATTAGTAGAAATGCGACAACGTGAAGGTCATTCATTATTTACCGACTTAAAAACCCGAGTAGAACTTGTAAACCAGCTTGCTAACGAGTTGCGTAAGTACGCGCCAAATGTTGCTGATCACTATCGTTCGAGATTGCAAAAGCGAGTAGAAGAATTTTTACAAGGTCAAGTCGAATACGATGAAGGCAGGTTATTAAATGAAGTTGCCTTTTTTTCAGACAAGGTGAATGTTGATGAAGAGTTGATCCGATTAGACTCTCATACCCTCCAGTTTTTAAAAATAATGGAAGATGGTGGGGTTGTCGGTAGGAAGCTTGATTTTCTCATTCAAGAAATGAATCGAGAAGTGAATACGATCGGTTCGAAGGCAAATGACATACATATTAGCCGGCATGTGGTAGAATTAAAGAGTGAGATTGAAAAAATTAAAGAACAAGTGCAAAATATTGAATGATTTTATAGAAAAACCCCCATTCTTCGTATATAGTATTTTTAGGATGGGAAAAATAATGAGAGTGAGTTTTTCTTTTTTACAATAAGACACGTGTCAGCAACTTCCATTTTTGGGGAAAAGCTAAAGTGGTCCAATTCACTCCTCTCAAAAAGCGAGGGAGAATAGATGAATATTAAGTTAATTAATATCGGCTTTGGTAACATCGTATCTGCAAACCGGATTATTTCAATTGTAAGTCCAGAGTCAGCTCCGATTAAGCGAATTATACAAGAAGCAAGAGAACGAAACATGTTGATTGACGCAACGTATGGAAGACGTACTCGAGCGGTAATTATTGCGGATAGTGATCATGTTATTTTAAGTGCAGTTCAACCTGAAACGGTTGCTCAGCGTCTAACGAACAAGGATGAATCAGAAGACGCTTAAGACATACATATATTTATTGCTCGGCGCATTTGCCGAGTTTCTTTACACTTTTAACAAAAGGCTTGTCGTAACGTACGTTGTAAAAGAGTGACAAGTTAAACGGAGGTATTTATGAAAAAGGAAAAAGGGTTGTTAGTTGTTCTCTCAGGTCCTGCTGGTGTAGGAAAAGGAACAGTTTGTTCAGCACTTCGACAAGAGAACACAGACATACAATATTCAGTGTCTGCAACCACTCGTGCTCCACGTGAAGGAGAAGTAGATGGTGTTAATTACTTCTTTAAATCACGAGATGAATTTGAAGAAATGATTAAGAATGATGATTTATTAGAGTGGGCTGAATATGTTGGAAATTACTACGGAACTCCAATTGATTACGTGAAAAAAACGATCAATGAAGGTAGGGACATCATTTTAGAAATTGAAGTTCAAGGTGCTTTAAAAGTGAAAGATCGTCTACCTGAGGGAGTGTTTATCTTTCTAATGCCGCCTAGCTTAGCTGAATTAAGAAAGCGGATTGAAGGGCGTGGGACGGAGACAGCTGACGTAATCAATAAACGAATGACGGTGGCGAAAGAAGAAATCGATATGATGAAGAAATATGATTATGTCGTTGAAAATGATGAAGTTCAGTTAGCTGTTGATCGAATAAAAGCAATTGTAACAGCTGAACATTGTAAACGTGAACGATTAATCGAAAAATATAAACAGTTAGTGGAGGTCGAATAGTTTGCTATATCCATCAATTGACTCATTATTAGATAAGTTAGATTCAAAATATACGCTCGTCACTGTATCTTCAAAACGAGCTCGTGAAATTAAAGAGGATAAAAAACGTGGACCATTAGTGGTTAAGCCAGTTTCTCATAAGCCAGTAGGGGTTGCTTTAGAGGAAATCGTATCAGACCAACTTCAATATGAGCGCCTTGAAAAATAACAACCTATTCTTACAATAGGTTGTTTTCTTTTATACTTTAAACAAGTCTCACTTATTTAGCGGATAATTCGTCTATTTCTAATAATTTATGAAAAATTATTTTCTAATAAGAGTTAAAATAGAAGAAACTACATTGATTTTCGCTTATAATTGGCGATAATTCATTACTACGAACAGTAAAAGTATGGGGGGAAGAGAAGATGTTAAACGGAAAAAAAATTTTACTTTGTGTGACAGGTGGTGTAGCTGTATTTAAAGCAGCTGCGTTAACGAGTAAACTTTCACAAGCGGGTGCAACGGTTAAAGTCATGATGACAGAAGCAGCTGAGAAGTTCGTTACCCCGTTAACGTTTCAAACCCTTTCTAGGCAACCCGTCTATAATGATACCTTCGATGAGAAAGACCCTAGTGGAGTGGCTCATATTGATTTAGCCGATTGGCCCGATGTTGTGCTAATTGCACCAGCTACTGCTAATATGATTGGAAAACTTGCAAATGGGATAGCAGACGATATGATTTCGACAACATTACTTGCGACAACCGTACCAGTGTTCATTGCACCTGCAATGAACGTACATATGTATGCACATCCTGCTGTAGAAAAGAACTTACAAACATTAAGTCAATACGGATTTCATTTTATCGAACCTGAAGAAGGATTTTTAGCGTGTGGTTATGTTGGAAAAGGTCGTTTAGCTGAACCTGAGCAAATTATTCAACAATTAAACCAATTTTTTCAAAACCGATCACATCAACCATTGAAAGGGCAACAATTTCTTGTAACTGCAGGACCTACTCAAGAAAAGATTGATCCAGTACGTTATATTACTAACCATTCTTCAGGGAAAATGGGGTACCAAGTGGCTGAAGTAGCAGCTAATTTAGGTGCATCAGTGACACTTATCTCAGGACCAACTCAACTTAATACTCCTAGAGGTGTAAAGCGGATTAATGTTTTATCAGCACAGGAAATGTATACTTCGGTTATGGAACACTTTGCTACTGCGAATGTAGTCGTTAAGACGGCTGCTGTCGCAGATTACCGTCCCAAAGTGGCTCACAATCAGAAGATGAAGAAAAAACCTGGTGATGCTGTCATTGAGTTAGAACGAACAACAGATATATTAGCGACACTAGGTGAATTAAAAACCCATCAAACGCTAGTAGGTTTTGCAGCAGAGACGGAACAAATTGAAGAGTATGCAAAAGGCAAATTAGAACGAAAAAATTTAGATATGATCGTTGCAAATAATGTCACCGAAGCAGGAGCTGGATTTAAGGGGGATACAAATCGAGTATCCATCTTTAAGAAAAATGGGGAGGCTGTAGAGCTTCCAATGATGACAAAGCGAGAAGTAGCTGAGAAAATTCTAGACGAAGTCATTCAATATCAAAAAGGAAGTCTTAATAAATGATTGCTAGAGTTGTTGTCGATGTTCCAAGTGGACAAACTGATCGCCTTTTTGATTATAAAATACCAGCAGAGTGGTCACACATTTTAGAAAAAGGGATGCGTGTTGTTGTTCCATTTGGTCCAAGATCTATACAAGGTTTTGTTGTTGAGATTATAGAAACCTCAACTGTCGATAAATTGAAAGAAATTAAAGATATATTAGATGTTACACCTGTATTAACAGAAGAGTTATTGAAACTAGGTGATTGGCTAACAGAACAAACTTTATCTTATAAAATTTCAGCCTATCAAGTAATGCTACCAGCAGCATTGAAAACAAAAGTAGAAAAAAAACTAGTTTGTCTTAAACCGCAGCACTTACCTTTTTTGCTACAACCTTTTTTTGAGAAACAATCAATAATGAGCTGGAATGAGATTGTTGAAACGAACCCAAGCTTATTAAAAACAATTAAGGAAGCAGTTAAAGAAGGATTACTTGAAGTTGAATATTCCGTAAAAGATAAAGGTAAAAAACAAACGCATCGAATGATTGAGTGTCTATTTTCAAAAGAGCAACTAGTAAGTCTTATTGACACTCTCCCACAGAGGGCAGAAAAACAAATAGCGATTGTCCACTATTTTATGAATAATGTAGGTAAAGTGCCGTTAATTAGATTAATTGAACTTACCGATAGTAGTCGGTCATCCGTAAAAGCCCTTGTTGATAAAGGCATCCTCATTGAAAAAGATGAAGAGTTTTATAGAGATCCATTTTTGAATGAGCAGTTTGAACAAACAAAACCATTACCTTTAACTGAACAACAACAACAAGTAACAATACCTATTCTTACTTCGATTGAAGAAAACGTACACCATACTTTTTTATTACATGGCGTGACAGGAAGTGGAAAAACGGAAATTTACTTACAGGTGATTGAACGAGCATTATCTAAGGGACAAGAAGCGATCGTTCTCGTACCAGAAATCTCGTTAACCCCACAAATGGTTGAACGGTTTAAAGGGCGATTCGGTTCACAAGTAGCTGTTCTTCACAGTGGTCTGTCGCTTGGTGAAAAATATGATGAATGGCGAAAAATTCATCGCAAAGAAGTAAGAGTTGCGGTAGGTGCGAGATCAGCGATTTTTGCTCCTTTTGAAAATTTAGGGGTCATCATCATTGATGAAGAACATGAAGGAAGTTATAAACAAGAGGAGATGCCCAGATATCATGCAAGGGATGTAGCCATTTTTCGCGGTCAATTTTATCATTGTCCCGTTATATTAGGAAGTGCGACTCCTTCATTAGAAACATTTGCCAGGGCCAAAGTGGGTAGATATGAGTTACTTACATTAGGAGTGCGTGTAAATAAAGGTCCACTTCCGACCGTTGACGTTGTCGATATGCGTGAAGAGTTAAGAGCAGGAAATCGCTCGATGTTTTCAATTGCACTTTTTGAAAAAATGCAAGATCGTTTAAATAAAAAAGAACAAATGGTCTTATTATTAAATCGTCGTGGATTTTCGACTTTTGTAATGTGTCGTGATTGCGGATTTGTTGCAACTTGTGAACATTGTGACATTTCCTTTACCTATCATAAATCAAACCATTCTCTTAAATGTCATTATTGTGGACATGAAGAACGGATGATATCGACTTGTCCGTCGTGTGCAAGTGAGCATGTCCGCTTTTTTGGAACGGGGACGCAACGAGTAGAAGAAGAGTTAGGGAAAGTCTTACCTGAAGCCCGTGTAATTCGAATGGATGTTGACACGACAAGAAGAAAAGGTGCTCACCAAAAATTGTTAAAAGACTTTGGTAATGGAAAAGCTGATATTTTATTAGGCACTCAAATGATCGCGAAAGGTCTTGATTTCCCGAACATTACACTTGTCGGGGTCCTCACAGCGGATACAATGTTACATCTACCAGACTTTCGTTCTTCAGAAAGAACTTTTCAACTGTTAACCCAAGTGAGTGGTAGAGCGGGTCGTCATAAACTTCCTGGAGAAGTTATCGTTCAAACATATACACCGGAACATTATAGTATTGAACTTGTCAAAGAGCACGATTATGTGAGCTTTTTTCAACGGGAGATGTTTATCAGGAAAAATAGTGGGTATCCTCCATATTTTCATATTGCTCTAATCAATGTTTCACACCAGGAACTTCCTAAGGTTATTCATGTGACCGAAAAAATTACTCATTTCATTAAAGAACAACTTTCCAATGAAGCGAATGTCCTAGGGCCTGTCGCTTCACCCGTTGCGCGGATAAAAGATAGATATCGATATCAATGCATGATAAAATACAAAAATGAACCAGCACTTGGTAAAATATTACGTGAAATACAACAGCATTACAGTCGAGAAGTTTCGCAAGGAGAATTGCTAATTTCCATAGATATGAACCCACAGATGTTCATGTAACAATATATGAAAAGATATGTCTACATTGAAAGGTAGGTTATTCAGAAAATGAAAATCGTCTTTATGGGTACACCCGATTTTTCCGTCCCTGTATTACGTCAGCTCATTGAGGATGGATATGATATTGTCGGTGTTGTTACACAACCCGATCGACCAAAAGGAAGAAAAAGAGTATTAACTCCACCTCCTGTGAAAGTGGAAGCCGTTTTGCATGGTTTAACTGTCCTGCAACCGGAAAAAATAAAAGAAAAAGAAGAATTAGCAAAAGTACTTGCACTCGAGCCAGATTTAATTGTGACTGCGGCATTTGGTCAAATTTTACCGCGAGAAATTTTAGAAGCTCCAAAGTACTGTTGTATTAATGTCCACGCCTCTTTATTACCTCAATATCGTGGAGGTGCACCAATTCATCAAGCAATCATTGATGGACAAAAAGAAACAGGAATTACGATTATGTATATGGTAGAAAAGTTAGACGCGGGTGACATTTTAACACAAGCTGTCGTTCCAATCGAAGAAGAAGACCACGTCGGTTCTTTACATAATACGCTAAGTGCAGCAGGAGCGAAATTATTATCTGAAACGATTCCATCTCTAATTCGTGGTGAAATAAAGCCCATTGAACAAGACGACTCGGAAGTAACATTTGCAAGAAACATCTCACGAGAACAGGAGAAAATCGATTGGCATAAACCAGGTGAAGAAATCTATAATCAAATTCGCGGACTTCACCCATGGCCTGTTGCTTTTACCACATTTGCTGGACAGCCTATGAAAATTTGGTGGGGGAATAAAGTACGAGTGAAAAAGGCGGAAGCACCTGGTACAGTAATAGCAGTCGAAGAGGACGGGTTTATTGTTCGAACAGGTAACGAGATCGCGATTAAGGTGACCGAACTTCAACCCGCTGGAAAAAAACGAATGTTAGCGCAACAGTTTTTACGAGGCGCTGGTATTACAACAGGAGATAGATTAGGAGATCATCATGAAAATGAAAACCGTACGTGAAGTAGCTCTAGATGTGTTACTTCAAATTGAAAAAAATCAAGCGTATAGTAATTTACTCTTAAATCAAACGGTACAAAAATCAAATTTGGACCCGAGAGATGTCGGCTTGTTAACAGAAATCGTGTATGGTACCGTTCAGCGTAGGGATACCCTTGACTTTTACTTAGAACCTTTCATAAAAAAAGGGAAAAAGAAGTTAGAGGATTGGGTGCTCGTTTTATTACGACTCTCCCTATATCAAATGGTATACCTTGACCGTGTACCCGACCGTGCGATTGTCCATGAAGCCGTGACAATTGCAAAGCGAAGAGGTCATCAGGGGATTTCTGGAATGGTCAACGGTGTGTTGCGAAATATCAGAAGGCAAGAGTTGCGGTCGTTTGATGAGATTAAAGATGAAACGAGTCGTCTTGCCATTTCAACAAGCCACCCGTTATGGTTAGTAAAACGCCTGATTAAACAGTATGGAACAGAAGTGGCCGAACAAATCTGTTTGACCAATTTGCAACCCCCTCAAGTAACGGTTCGTGTCAATCAAACGAAAGTTACTGTGGATGAAGCAATGGAGCTTCTTCAAGGAGAAGGCGTTGATGTGGAGCGTGGCCATCTTTCTGACGATGCCCTTATTATAAAGAAAGGAAACGTCACACATACGAATGCTTTTCAAAACGGGATCTTTACCATTCAAGATGAAAGTTCGATGCTAGTAGCTAGAGCCCTTGGTCTAAAAGAAGGTATGAACGTATTAGATTGTTGTGCGGCACCAGGAGGGAAATCAACACACCTTGCTGAGCGAATGAATGATAATGGACGAGTAGTTGCTCTTGATTTACATGAACATAAAGTGAAATTAATTGATCAACTAAGCAATCGTCTTGATTTAAAATCTGTCCAAGGAATGGCAATGGATGCACGTCTGGCAAGTTCTCATTTTGAGAATGAGAGCTTTGACGCGATCTTAGTCGATGCTCCTTGTTCAGGTTTAGGAGTCATTCGGAGAAAGCCTGATATAAAATGGACAAAAAATGCTAAAGATATTGAGGCTATACAAAAAATTCAAAAAGAAATATTAACAGCCGTTGTTCCGCTATTAAAACAAGGTGGGCGGCTTGTTTATAGCACATGTACGATCGACAATTCCGAAAATGAAGAAATGATACAATGGTTTTTAGATCATTTTAACGAATTTACGATGGATCCATCACTTAACGATCGTTTACCAGATCATGTATCAATTAATGTGGAAATGAATGAGGGTAGTTTAACCATTTTGCCACACCATTTTCAAACAGACGGATTTTTTATAACCTCAATGATCAAACGGTAAATCAATGAAAATGAGGACATGAAGGGAGTTCTTATGGAGGATAAAAAAATAGAAGCAAAGTTGGTCGAAACTGGAAACTTACCTTCCATTTATTCGCTTCAATTTAATGAATTAAAACAGTGGTTGCAAGAAAATAATGAGCCTGCATTTAGAGCTGGACAAATTTATGAGTGGCTTTATAGCAAACGGGTGGAATCTTTTGAGGAAATGACGAATTTATCCAAAGAACTACGTATGAAGCTAGTAGAGCAATTTAATTTAACCACATTAAAAACGGTGACGAAACAAGAATCGAGTGACGGGACAATTAAATTTTTGTTTGAACTTCATGATGGTTATTCGATCGAAACGGTTATTATGCGTCATAACTATGGTAATAGTGTTTGTGTAACGACTCAAGTTGGTTGTCGAATTGGTTGTACGTTTTGTGCTTCAACACTAGGGGGGCTTAAACGTAACCTAGAAGCTGGAGAAATTGTCGCCCAAGTGCTAGAGGCCCAACGCGCAATTGATGAAGTTGATGAACGAGTCAGTTCTGTAGTCGTCATGGGAATTGGGGAGCCATTTGATAATTACGAAGCACTCGTTTCATTCTTAAGAACAATCAACCATGACAAAGGATTAAATATTGGCGCACGGCATATTACAGTTTCAACGAGTGGCATCGTTCCATATATTTATAAGTTTGCTGATGAAGGGATGCAAATTAATTTTGCAATTTCACTTCATGCTCCAAATACAGAACTACGTTCAAAACTTATGCCGATCAATCGAGCATATTCGTTACCTAAACTAATGGAGTCTATTGATTATTATACGAATAAAACAGGACGTCGCGTTACGTTTGAGTATGGTTTATTTGGAGGCGTGAATGATCAAGCGGAACACGCTGAAGAATTGGCTGATTTAATTAAAAATCTAAAATGTCATGTAAACTTAATTCCGGTAAATTTTGTACTAGAAAGGGATTATAAGCGGACACCTAAAGAGCAAATCTTTGCTTTTGAAAAAATTCTAAAAGATCGTGGTGTTAATGTAACGATCAGGAGAGAGCAAGGACATGACATAGATGCTGCTTGTGGGCAGCTCCGAGCGAAGGAGCGTAAAGAGGAGACGAGGTGAAGAATTCATGAAGTATGCATTTAATACGAGTGTAGGAAGAGTGAGACCCCATAATGAAGATAGTGGAGGAATTTTCCTACACCCTAAAGGAGCCGTTTTGGCAATAGTTGCAGATGGTATGGGGGGGCACCAAGCTGGTGACGTTGCAAGTCAAATGACAAGTGATATTCTACAACAAAGATGGTTAGCTACATCAGAGTTACGGAAACCAACTGAAATTGAACAATGGATACGAGAATCGATTGAGGTTGTTAATGAAACCTTGTTTATGCATGCTAAAGAAAATCGAGACTGTCAAGGGATGGGGACAACGGTCGTTGTTGCTGTTTGTACGAATGATTTCGTATCTTTAGGTCATGTTGGAGATAGTCGTGGATATTTGCTAAACAGATGTGGATTTCAACAGAAAACTTCTGACCATTCTTTAGTCAATGAACTCGTCCGAACAGGTCAAATCACAGTTGAACAAGCGGAGCACCATCCGAGAAAAAACGTGCTTCTTCGTGCGCTTGGAACAGAACCTACCATCAAAATTGATGTAGAAACGGTCGATTGGGAAGAAAATGATACGATTATACTTTGTTCAGATGGGCTTTCAAATAAAGTAACGGATCTTGAGATCGAGGAGTTGCTCCAAACTAAAGGTCATAGCGTTAACGAAAAGGTAGACAAGCTTATAAAGATGGCGAATGAACGTGGAGGAGAAGACAATATTACCGTAGCGATTGTCCACTATACTCATGACCGTCAGGAACAGGGGTGACGTTTATGATAGGTACACGCATTAACGGTCGTTATCACATTTTAGAAACGATTGGCGGCGGCGGAATGGCATTTGTGTATAAAGCACGTGATGTTATTTTGGATCGTATCGTTGCTGTTAAAGTTTTACAGCCACAATTTTCAAGAGATGAACAGTTTATTAAGCGATTTAGACGTGAAGCTCAAGCGGCTACAAGTCTAGCACATCCGAATGTTGTTAGTATATTTGATGTTGGAGAAGAAGAAGATTTATACTATATCGTAATGGAATACGTAGAGGGACCAACATTAAAAGAATTAATTCAAGACCGTGGAGCCCTTTCACTTGATGAAACTATTGATATTATGTCCCAAGTTACATCAGCAATTGCTCACGCACATGCAAATCAAATAGTTCATCGGGATATTAAACCGCATAATATATTGATTAGTAAGAATGGTGAAGCAAAAGTTACTGATTTTGGTATTGCGCGTGCAATGTCAAGCGCGACGATTACTCATACTAATTCTGTTATGGGGTCCGTCCATTATCTATCACCTGAACAAGCAAGAGGTGGAGTTGTTACTTACAAGTCAGATATTTACTCTCTAGGAATTGTTCTTTATGAGATGGTAACGGGTCAGGTTCCTTTCTCGGGAGATACAGCGGTAACAATTGCTTTAAAACATCTTCAAAATGATGTTCCCTCCCCAAGACAAATCAATCGATTGATCCCGCAAAGTGTTGAGAATATTATTCTACGTTCTACTGCAAAAGATGCATTTCATCGATATGAAAGTGCTTTAGAAATGGGGGAGGATCTAGAAACAGCTTTAGATTCGTCACGTGCAAATGAACCCAAATTTACAGCTTCGGATGATGATGATGATGTCACAAAAGCGATTCCAGTCATTAAAGATCAAGGTCATTTAGAAAATTTAGATAAAACGATAGAAGTTAAGCCTTTAGATAATAAAACTGAGAAAAAAAAGCCTGCCAAACCACCAGAAAAGAAAAAAAAGAAAAAACGTTGGTTAACGACGTTACTCGTTATATTTTTCTTAATTATTGGCTCAGGAATAGCTGCTTTTGCCATTTTTCCAACTCTTTTAAAAGTAGATGAAGTAGAAGTTATCGATGTCATCGGTAACGAAATTCAAGAAGCTGAAGATTTGTTAGACGACCTTGGCCTTATCGTAGTACAGGAAAGAATTCCTGATGATGAAGTTCAAGCAGATCATGTTATACGTCAAGATCCTGCGGGGGGATCAGTGGTAAAAGTAGGGAGTACGGTGAAGTTGTTCGTAAGTGAAGGTCAAGAAAAGTATGAAATGCCTAATGTTGTCGGTATGCAAAGAGATCGAGCAGAGCGCATCTTGATTGATTTCGAGAATATCGAGTATCAGGAACGGCAATCGGATGAACCGCCAGGGATTATTTTAACACAAGAACCACAATCAGGCACTCATATCATTGCCGAAGAAACGACGGTTTATTTAACATATAGTGTTGAGCAAACTATAACTTTAAATAATTTACGAGGATTAACAGAACAAGAAGCGTATAATTACTTAGATGGAGAAGGTCTTTTAGCAAATGTAACATATGAACACTCGAATAATGTACAAAAAGATCATATCATTTCGCAGTCCCCAAGTGCTTTTACACAAGTTAGGAAAGGTTCAGAAGTAGCAATCACAGTTTCAAAAGGTCCTGAGCCGCAAAAACCAGTGGAGCCGAAAGAAGAAGAAAAAGAACCAACGAAAACGATTACCAGTGTACTTCCAGTTCAAGTAGATGAAGGAGATTCACCGCATATATTGATACGTTATGAAGATGCTACGACAGATGGGGAAAAAGTATTTTTTGATGATACGATTACAGAGTCTGTAACATTTCGAATTCCGTTAACAGTTACGCCAACTATAGATGGTTCTTATAAACTTTACATCGATGGAGAACTTTATAATACGTATGATTACACGTACTAACAATTTATTTAATAATGAGGCTGTTTTCATAAAAATAATGGAAATAACTCAACAGGCGTTGGTTGTATTAATGGCCAATTCTGAATGAAGAGTCTAATCAGTAGGAGACAGTCTCAAAGATCAGGAGGATTTCATGCCAGAAGGAAGAATAGTTAAAGCCCTGAGTGGCTTCTATTATGTCCACAATGAAGAGGGTATGTTTCAATGTCGTGGTCGAGGTGTTTTTCGTAATCAAAACATTAAGCCACTTGTTGGTGATTTTGTTCATTTTGAAGCAGAAAACCGAACAGACGGCTATATTTTGGACATTTTTGAACGTGAAAATGAAATGATTCGTCCACCAATTGCAAATATCGATCAGGCTATTTTAGTTTTTTCCGCTTTAGAGCCTGATTTTAGCCCGCTTTTATTAAATCGTTTTTTAGTCCATATCGAAGCTCACTATATTGAACCACTTATTTGTATAAGCAAAGTCGATTTATTAGACGATATTAAACAGCAAAAAATTATAAAATACAAAAGTGATTATGAGAGTATTGGTTACCAGGTGATTATGACATCGATAGAAACGAAGGAAGGGATTGGAAATGTCATCCCGTTCTTAAAGGATAAAGTAACTGTTATCGCAGGACAATCAGGAGTAGGGAAGTCATCATTACTAAATACTTTACATCCTGAATTAAATATTGAGACGAATGAAATATCCACTCATTTAGGACGTGGTAAACATACGACGAGACACGTTGAATTATTAGCAGTCGGAGAAGGTTTGGTTGCAGATACCCCTGGATTTAGTTCGTTAGATTTTGTCGGGATTGAAGCAGAAGATTTGTCCTTATATTTCCCAGAAATGAAAGAAAGAATGGGAGCTTGTAAATTCCGTGGGTGCACTCATACGAGTGAACCGAAATGTGCAGTGAAGGCAGCGGTTGAAGCAGAAGATATTCTAGAATATCGGTATGAACATTATTTACAGTTTTTAGATGAAATAAAAAGCCAAAAGCGGAGGTATTAATCATGATAAAAATAGCACCCTCGATTTTATCAGCAAATTTTGCAAAACTTGGAGAAGAGGTTAAAGATGTGGAACGTGGAGGTGCGGATTATATCCATATCGATGTGATGGACGGTCATTTTGTTCCGAATATTACAATTGGACCCTTAATTGTAGAAGCGATCCGACCAGTTACAACACTTCCACTAGATGTTCATTTAATGATTGAAAATCCTGATTTATATATTCCTCAATTTGCAAGTGCAGGTGCAGATATTATCACCGTTCATGTTGAAGCTTGTCCGCATCTTCATCGAACCGTTCACCTGATTAAAGAACATGGTGTCAAAGCGGGAGTAGTCTTAAATCCTGCCACTCCTGTAGATACAATCCAACATGTCATTAGTGACCTAGACATGGTGTTGTTAATGACTGTAAACCCTGGTTTCGGGGGGCAAAAATTCATACATAGTGTATTACCGAAAATTACTGCTGTATCTGAAATGGCTAAATCAAAAAAACTAAATATTGATGTTGAAGTAGATGGTGGAGTTAACGAAGAAACAGCAAAATTATGTATCGAAGCTGGTGCCAATGTATTAGTTGCAGGTTCAGCTATCTATAATAAAGATGATCGTTCTGCGGCTATTCAAGCGATTAGAGGATGAAGAACATACCTCCTCCAAATCGATTAATGAAAAAATGGTTTGTCCTATTTCTTAAACCAAGTTGCATAAGAGTGGTAGTTTTGCATATGAATGGTTGTAGGGTAGAACTAAATGGTGAAACTCAGTGGGGAACTCACATGAAAAAAAAGGGTACTATTTTGTCAGTGATGAATATACTAGTATAAATGAGCATTCATGAAATCATCCTTCATTTATTCGTTAGTCGGTAGCAATTCATGTTGAGGAGGAGGAGCTATGAAATTTTATACGATCAAGCTGCCTAAATTTATTGGCGGGTTTGTAAGAGCGATCCTAGGTTCGTTTAAAAAAAATTAAGAATCCAAAAATGCACCGTACCTGCCTAAAGACGGTGCATTATTTGGTTTGAAAAAACACTCTTTTGATTAAATAATTCTAGGAAAAATACAAAAAAACAAGAGGTCGACAAGTGTCAGCCTCTTGTTTCTTCAACGAAGCATGAAAGGACTTCGTTTAGTCTACACTGATAGTAGACATAATTCTTATACGCGTTCTACTTTACCAGACTTTAATGCACGAGCTGAAACATAAACTCGCTTCGGTTTGCCGTCAACTAAAATACGAACCTTTTGAACGTTAGCTCCCCATTTGCGCTTTGTTTTATTCAACGCGTGTGAACGCTGGTTTCCTGTGCGTGCTTGTCTACCAGTAATATAACATTTACGTGCCATAATACGCACCTCCTTAAACCCAATTAATCCAACCGAAATTTTTGTTCGGTTTTTAATTCATACTCGAATATCTTAGCATAGGGATTTTTATAATGCAACAGTTTCCAACTAATATTCAGTAAATATAACGAATCAAAACTTAACTTTATCAATGGATGTTTCTTGACAGCAACTTTCAGTAGAGTTAGCTTTTAAATTAAGGGATAGTATAGTAAAATGACGATACCCAAACATATTATAAAAGGGGGACATGTTAATGCCTGTAGAATTAAAAACACAAATGGGAGTTATTGATGTTTCTAAAGATGTTGTTGCAACAATAGCTGGTGGAGCTGCTGTCGATTGTTATGGAATCGTAGGAATGGCTTCGCAAAAACAATTAAAAGATGGTTTAAGTGAAATCTTAGGGAAAGAAAACTTTCAACGTGGTGTCATCATTCGAGAAGAAAATGAAGAAATTCATATTGATATGTACATCATTGTAAGTTATGGTACAAAAATTTCTGAAGTAGCTCATAATGTGCAAACGAAAGTGAAGTACCAACTAGAGAAAATGTTAGGTTTGGTTGTAGACTCAGTGAACATTTTTGTTCAAGGGGTGCGAGTGATCAACCCTTAAGTGAGTTAGGAGGAAAGATTTGTGTCAACAAATGGAATTGAGGCAATTCAATTAGCGCAAATGTTTATTCAAGGTGGCGCTAATTTAACAAAACATGCAAAAATCGTTGACTCATTGAATGTGTTTCCTGTGCCAGACGGCGATACGGGAACAAATATGAATTTGACGATTACTTCTGGAGTAAAAGAAGTTAGACAAGCATCGCAACAAAGTATTGCTGTAGTTGCCCAAGCATTTTCTAAAGGACTCTTAATGGGTGCGAGAGGTAACTCTGGTGTTATTTTATCCCAGCTTTTTAGGGGGTTTGCTAAAGGTGTCGAAGGAAAAACAACAATGGGTGGTAAGGACTTAGCGGTTGCTCTCGAATTAGGAGTGACAACAGCTTATAAGGCTGTAATGAAGCCAGTTGAAGGAACGATATTAACAGTGGCAAAAGATAGCGCTAAAGCAGCTGAAAAAGCTGCGAAAAAAAGTGAAGATCCAATCTCAGTAATGGAATACGTATTAACAGAGGCCAAAGCTTCTTTAAAACGGACACCAGATTTGTTGCCTGTTTTAAAAGAGGTGGGAGTTGTTGATTCGGGTGGACAAGGTCTTGTTTATATTTACGAAGGGTTCCTAGCGGTCTTAAAAGGTGAAACAATTTCAGGCCAAGAAGTGGAAACGCCTTCAATGGAAGACCTCGTTAAAGTTGAACATCATAACGCTCAAAGTATGTTAGCTACCGAAGATATTGAATTTGGCTATTGTACTGAAGTGATGGTTAAGTTCGACGAGGAAAAATTAAGACTAACACCTTTTAGTGAAAATGATTTCCGACAAGAATTAAATTCATTTGGTGATTCTCTTCTTGTTGTTTCCGATGATGACTTGCTAAAAGTACATATTCACGCCGAGTCACCTGGTGAAATTCTAAATCGAGCACAACGTTTTGGAAACTTAATCAATATTAAAATTGAAAATATGAGAGAACAACATACTCATTTATTAGATGAAACGAAAGCGGTTTATGGTGATGAAGCGGTTAGCCAAATTCCAACAGAAAAGAATGAGTATGGGGTCGTTACGGTATCGATGGGCGATGGAATTGAAGATTTATTTAAAGGGCTTGGGGCAAGCGTGGTCATACCAGGCGGACAAACGATGAATCCAAGTACAGAAGATATTGTTTCCGCAATACATAAAGCAAATGCTCATAAAGTGATTGTGCTTCCGAATAACGGCAATATTATTATGGCAGCTGAACAAGCTGCAGAGGTAGCAGATGCTGAAGTTATTGTTATTCCTTCCAAGTCTGTACCTGAAGGGTTAGCGGCGCTGCTTGCATTTAATCCTTTAACTTCCCTCGATAACAACGGGACAACCATGACGGATGCGATGGCAGGTGTAAAAACAGGGCAAGTCACATATGCTGTTCGTGATACGAATATGGACGGTATCGAAATTAAAAAAGATGACTATATGGGAATTTCTGAAAAAGAAATTGTTTCTGCTGGTTCATCTTTAGTTGATGTAACAAAACAATTGTTACAAGTTATGTTAGACGAAGATTCCGAAATTTTAACGGTTATCTGGGGAGTAGGAGCAACTGAAGATACAGTAGCTGATATAACTTCTTTCGTGAATGAAAAATTTGAAGATGTAGATGTAGAAATTCATGAAGGTAAACAACCTTTGTATTCGTTTATATTAGCAGTTGAATAAGATCATAATTAATGAGGCTGACTCTAAGTTTCTGTGCGCTCTACTCTTACACGGTATTTCATTTTCGTGTAGAGATGCCTAGCACTTTGCTTTTGGTCAACCTCATTTTTAAAGTGAGGTGAAAGGATTGAAGTACCGTACAGTGTTTGACATTATTGGTCCAATCATGATAGGTCCATCTAGTTCTCATACTGCAGGAGCTGCAAGAATTGGTCGCGTGGCTCGAACGTTGTTTGGCAGAGAACCAAAATGGGCCAATATTTACTTTTATGGATCTTTTTCAAAAACGTATAAAGGTCATGGTACCGATGTGGCAATTGTAGGTGGTCTTTTAGATTTTGATACTTTTGATAAACGTATTACAAGTGCCATTCAAATTTCCAAAACAAAAGGAATTGAAATTAATTTTTATGAAGAGGAAGCGGTGACAGATCATCCGAATACGGCAAAAATTATTCTTGGTGATGAAACAGATAAATTGGAGTTAGTTGGGATATCCATTGGTGGCGGAAAAATAGAAGTTATTCAACTCAACGGTTTCGACTTAAGACTTTCAGGTAATCATCCCGCAATACTTGTTGTGCATAACGACCGCTATGGTGTCATTGCGAGTGTATCCAATATATTAGCCAAATACCAAATTAATATTGGTCATATGGAAGTATCAAGAAAGGAAAAAGGACAAGAAGCTCTTATGGTTATTGAAGTTGATCAAAATGTAGACGAGTCTTTACTAAAAGAGATGGAAGCTTTACCTAATATTCATAAAGTGACTAAAATCCATGACTAGTAAATTGGAGGTTAATGATGTTTCGAAATGTTGCGGAATTAATTGAGTTAGCAGAGTCCAATCAAATTCCAATTTCTGAAGTGATGATTAAGCAAGAGATGGAAGTATCGGAAAAAAGTCAAGAAGCCGTATTTTCTTTAATGGAAAAAAACCTCGATATTATGGAAGAAGCAGTGAATCGAGGAATAAAAGAAAACATTAAATCCGTATCGGGTCTAACTGGCGGTGATGCTGTTTTATTACAAACATACATCCAATCAGGAAAGTCACTTTCTGGAGATGTTGTTTTAGATGCAGTAAGTAAAGCTATTGCAACAAATGAAGTCAATGCTGCGATGGGAACGATTTGTGCAACACCAACAGCAGGTTCCGCAGGTGTCGTGCCTGGCACATTATTTGGATTGCAAAATAAACTTAATCCGACAAAAGAACAAAAAGTAAGGTTTCTTTTTACAGCAGGGGCCTTTGGGTTTGTGGTAGCTAATAATGCTTCCATTTCAGGAGCGGCAGGTGGATGTCAAGCTGAGGTAGGATCTGCAACAGGTATGGCAGCAGCAGCGATCGTTGAGTTAGCTGGTGGAACACCAAGTCAATCTGCTGAAGCGATGGCTATTGCTTTAAAGAATATGCTCGGACTCGTTTGTGATCCAGTCGCAGGTCTCGTGGAAGTTCCCTGTGTAAAAAGAAATGCAATAGGAGCATCGATTGCCATTGTTGCTGCTGATATGGCATTAGCAGGTATCACAAGTCGGATTCCGTGTGATGAAGTGATCGATGCGATGTACAAAATAGGGCAGACGATGCCTATTGCTTTGCGCGAAACAGCACAAGGTGGATTAGCGGCTACCCCAACTGGCCGAGAGTTAGAAGCTAAAATATTTGGGATTTCTCTTGATAAAAAATGAGTCATTTAGTACAACCTGTAACCATATTAAAGGGAGTAGGAGAAGAAACTGGAAAACAGTTGGGGAATTTAGGAATTCATACGGTTGGAGATTTGCTAGAATATTTTCCGTTTCGTTATGAAGATTATCGAATAAGAGAAATACATGAAGTACAACACGATGAAAGAGTAACGATCGCAGGGATCGTTCATAGTGAGCCAACCGTAAGGTATTTCGGTAAAAAGAAAACAAGACTATCTGTCCGGGTATTAATCGACAATGTACTGATTACAGCTGTCTTTTTTAATCAAGGATTTATAAAAAAACAATTACAGATTGGCAGTTCTATTACTCTAACAGGTAAATGGGATCGTCACCGTTTGACCTTAACAGTGAACGAATTTAAGCTTGGTGACGTAACTCGACAAGATGAAATAGCACCAGTTTATTCTGTTGGAGGAAACCTAAAGATGGCCACGTTAAAAAAAATAATCTATCAGGGACTAAAGGAGTATTCTAATGAAATTCCAGAAATACTCCCTCCTTTTATTTTAAAAAAGTATAAATTACTATCCAAAAAAGATGCTGTCCTAAGGTTACACTATCCACAAACATTGGAACTGGTCAAACAAGCTCGGCGACGAATGGTCTACGAAGAATTTCTCCTTTTTCAATTAAAAATGCAATCGTTTCGTAAGTTTAAGCGAGAACAGACAAAAGGTCTACCGATGCCGATTGAACGTGAAAAAGTTGAACAATTTATTCAGACCTTACCGTTTCCCCTAACAGGAGCACAACAGAGAGTCGTTAAAGAAATTATGAAAGACTTGGTATCTGATTATCGGATGAACCGCTTGTTACAAGGAGATGTTGGCTCAGGAAAAACAGTTGTAGCAGCTATTGCCATGTATGCAACGGTTCAAGCAAGTTTTCAAGCCGCTTTAATGGTGCCAACCGAAATTCTAGCGGAACAACATGTTAGTTCCATTACGGAATTATTATCTCCATACGGTATAGAAGTCGCACTTCTATCAGGGTCTATAAAAGGAAAAAAACGTCGTGAACAACTTGAAAGGGTACGAACAGGGGAAATACATGTCGTCGTTGGAACACATGCACTCATTCAAGATGACGTCCACTTCAAGAAGCTTGGACTCGTCATTACAGACGAGCAACATCGCTTTGGAGTAGAACAACGTCGTATACTTCGTGATAAAGGAGAAAATCCTGATGTATTGTTTATGACGGCAACGCCTATTCCGCGTACTTTGGCTATCTCCGTATTTGGTGATATGGATGTATCGGTTATAGATGAAATGCCAGCAGGAAGAAAAACGATTGAAACGTATTGGGTCAAACACGATATACTAGAGCGTGTATTACATTTTATTGAAAAAGAAATAAAAAAAGGTCAACAAGCGTATGTCATTTGCCCACTGATTGAAGAATCTGAAAAGTTAGATGTACAAAATGCAATTGATGTTCATGCGATTTTACAAGCTCACTTTAAAGACTATCGAGTCGGGTTAATGCATGGGCGTCTCCATCCATCTGAAAAAGACGAAGTAATGGAGGCATTTAGTAAAAACGAGTCACAGATTCTCGTTTCAACGACTGTTGTTGAGGTTGGAGTGAATGTTCCTAATGCAACCGTCATGTTGATTTATGATGCAGAAAGGTTCGGTTTAGCGCAACTTCATCAATTAAGAGGTCGGGTCGGACGAGGGGAACATCAGTCTTATTGTATATTATTAGCGGATCCAAAGTCGGATGTAGGAAAAGAACGAATGAGGATTATGACTGAAACGACTGACGGTTTTACACTATCCGAGCGAGATTTAGAGCTTCGTGGACCTGGTGATTTTTTTGGTCACAAACAAAGCGGTCTTCCTAATTTTAAAGTAGCAGATGTTGTTCATGATTACCGAGCGTTAGAAGTAGCAAGACAAGATGCGGTCGAATTTGTGAACTCTACTAGCTTTTGGAAAGATCAAGAGTATAAATCACTTGTTTATTATTTAGAAGAGCAAGGTATATTAAGTGGAGAAAAACTAGATTAACTATTGCTATTCAATAGTTGGAATTATATACTACTATTAGTACCTAGTCATATATTTAACTTTAAGAAAGTTAATGTCTCTTAAGGAATAAAAAAAGGCATCGTTTTCGCTATTTTTTGCGGGAATTATGTTTTTCTAATGGATGGTGGCGTACATGAAAAAGTCAAAAAAAGAACGCCAAAAGCTGTTAAAAGAAACGATTGAAACAAATCCATTTGTAACCGATGAGGAACTAGCTAAAACATTTTTAGTTAGTGTTCAGACGATTAGATTAGACCGAATGGAGTTATCTATACCTGAACTGAGAGAACGAATTAAGGATGTTGCTAAGCAGCAACTTGATGAAGTAAGAGCCTTACCAATTGAAGAAGTCATCGGGGAAATTATAGATCTTCAACTTGACGAAAGTGCTATTTCACTATTGCAAATTGGGAACGAACATGTTTTTTCACGAACGAAAATCGCTCGTGGACACCATTTATTTGCGCAAGCCAATTCGTTAGCAGTAGCTATTATTAATGATGAACTCGCATTAACTGCTAAAGCGACAATCCGGTTTACTCGCCAAGTTAAAGTTGGAGAGCGTGTGATTGCAAAGGCGAAAGTGTTAAAACATGAAAAAGACCGGACCATCGTCGAAGTGAGTAGTTTTGTCAATCAAGAAAAAGTATTCTCAGGTGAGTTTGTTATGTTCAGATCGAAACAATCATAAATTATGAACATCGATTGTTGGCGGTTTTTGGGTAGGTTTGTCAAAAGGTTTATCAGGTTTTTGTAAAGAAAAAGAAGGAATTAAGGCAATCGATATTTAAACTATTATTGACCGATGAAAGAAAAGAGGTTTGCTAACATGAAACTCGCAATTGATGCTATGGGCGGTGACAAGGCACCAAAAGCCTCTATTGATGCCGCCGTAAAAGCGTTAAACGAATTTCCTGATCTTGCTATTACATTAGTAGGAAATGAACAAAAAATAACGAAATATATTCAACCAAGTGATCGTATTACGATTTTACATACCGAAGAAAAGATTGAAGATGACGACTCACCAGCAACCGCGGTTCGACGAAAAAAAGGTGCTTCAATGGTTCTTGCTGTTAAAGAAGTGAAGGAAGGACGAGCCGATGCATGTATTTCTGCAGGTAATACAGGTGCCCTAATGGCAGCTGGACTCCTTTATGTTGGCAGAATCCAAGGCATTGATCGCCCTGCATTAGCCCCAATGTTTCCGACGGTTAATGGTAAAGGTTTTTTAATTCTCGATGTCGGGGCAAACATGGATGCAAAACCTGAACACCTAAACCAATATGCCATTATGGGAAGCATTTATATGCAAATGGTTCGAAAAGTGAAGCAACCGAAAGTTGGTTTACTCAATGTTGGGACGGAAGATGGTAAAGGAAACGAGTTAACAAAATTAACATTCCCTTTGTTACAAGAGTTAAATATTAATTTTGTTGGCAATGTTGAAGCTAGAGATCTATTAAATGGTGCTGTTGATGTTGTCGTTTGTGATGGTTTTACAGGCAATATTGTCCTAAAAGCGACAGAGGGAGCTGCCACTTCATTATTTACCATCTTAAAACGAGAATTAACAGGTAATCTTTTTAATAAGCTTGTAGCGGGCTTGTTAAAACCTAGTTTTATGAGAATAAAGAAAACGATGGATTATTCTGAGTATGGGGGGGCCGCTTTATTTGGATTAAAAGCTCCTGTCATTAAGTCGCACGGTTCATCTGATGAAGTTGCGTTCTATCATACTATTGTCCAAGCCAGAGAAATGGTAGAACAACAAGTTGTAACAACGATTAAAAATGAAGTCGCTAAACATAATCAACAAGCTGATTAATAAAGATTGATTAACATTACTAATAAAAGGAGAAAAAGATGGGAAAAATTGCGTTTATCTTTCCAGGACAAGGATCACAATTTGTAGGGATGGGACAAAATCTCATTGAAAATAGACCAGAGCTCCAGGCGATTTATGACATAGCTGATAAGCAGTTAGGTTATGCACTTTCAAATATAATGTTAAATGGACCCGAAGATCAGCTTAAACGTACTGAAAATACACAACCAGCATTACTAACGATGAGTGTAGCGGTATTAGAAGCATTGAAAGCATATGATATTACGCCCGATTATGTTGCAGGTCATAGTTTAGGTGAATACAGTGCACTTGTTTGTGCGAAAAGTTTATCGTTTCAAGATGCTGTTCATGCTGTTAGACAACGTGGATTGTTTATGGAGGAAGCTGTACCAGCCGGTGAAGGTGCCATGGCTGCTATATTAGGAATGGACCGTGAAGCATTATTAGAAGTTACGGAAGAAGTGTCTAACAATGGTGATGCGGTTCAGTTAGCGAATTTAAATTGTCCTGGACAAATTGTAATTAGTGGTACTGCAGAAGGAGTTCGTAAAGCTTCGGTGTTAGCGAAAGAAAAAGGAGCTAAGCGAGCACTCCCATTACAAGTCAGTGGTCCATTCCATTCGTCTTTAATGAAACCAGCGGCTGATAAGCTAACAAACGTATTGGACGGAATTACAATTTCAGAAGCAAAAATTCCAGTTATTGCGAATGTTACGGCTGCCGTCGTAACCGATTCTAAACAAATTAAAGAAAAACTGATTGAACAAGTGTATTCTCCGGTACTCTGGGAAGATACAGTTCGTCGCTTACTGGATCTTGGTGTCGACACTTTTATTGAAATAGGTGCAGGGAACGTATTAAGTGGTTTAGTGCGTAAAGTTGAACGAAGAGTCAATGTGTTTGCAGTGAATGATATGGAATCCATAGATGCGATGTTATCGAAGTTGAAAGGAGAATAAAACATGCTGAACGGAAAAGTCGCACTAGTAACTGGTGCCTCAAGAGGAATCGGAAAAGCAATTGCTCTTGAATTAGCACAAAATGGTGCAAAAGTAGCTGTGAATTATGCAGGAAGTAAAGAAAAGGCAGAAGCGGTCGTGAATGAAATTACCGAAAACGGTGGAGAAGCATTTGCGATCCAAGCGGATGTTGCGATTAGTGAAGATGTACAAGCAATGATTAAAGAAGTAATTTCTACGTATGGTTCTCTAGATATATTAGTCAACAATGCAGGGATTACTCGCGATACACTTGTCATGCGTATGAAGGATGAAGATTGGGACGCTGTAATCAACACCAATTTAAAAGGTGTCTTTAATTGTGCTAAAGCAGTGACTCGTCAAATGATGAAACAACGTTCAGGTCGTATTATTAATATTTCTTCTGTCGTTGGTGTGTTAGGAAATGCAGGACAAGCGAACTATGTTGCAGCAAAAGCAGGTGTAATCGGATTAACGAAGTCATTAGCTCGTGAGCTTGCTAATCGTAATATTACGGTCAATGCCGTTGCACCAGGGTTTATTGAAACTGATATGACGGATCAATTAACTGATGACATTAAAGCGAGTATGCTAAATCAAATTCCATTAGCGAAACTAGGACAACCTCAAGAAATTGCTCGTGTTGTAAGGTTTCTTGCATCTGAGGATAGCAGTTACATGACGGGGCAAACACTTCATGTAGATGGCGGAATGTACATGCCATAATAAATCTTTCTTTTTTGCTTTTAGAAAGGATTTGCTTTTATTAATCGTTTCATGCAAAATAGATACGATGTTATTTTGTACATAAAATAAGATAATAAGTAACCTTTTTGAGAGGAGGTGAACGGAAGATGGCAGAAACTTTAGAGCGCATTACTAAAATTATCGTTGACCGTCTTGGGGTTGAAGAATCAGAGGTAAAGCCTGAATCTTCATTTAAAGACGATCTTGGTGCAGATTCATTAGATGTGGTTGAGCTTGTTATGGAATTAGAGGACGAGTTTGACCTTGAGATTTCTGATGAGGAAGCTGAAAAAATCTCTACTGTTCAAGATGTAGTTAGCTATATTCAAAGCCAACAGTAGTTCTTGGATAGGAAATATATAGTATGAGGCTACTCAAATTATGTGTCCGCCCCTCTAAGTCGATACAGAAAAATGAGGAGTTCTGCACGAATTTGAGTCAGCCTCTTGCTTTTCATCCCAGCTAAGGCAGTTTGGAGGTAAGACATGCCAAATTCTTCAAGGCATTATCGAAAAAGATATACAAACCATCATGGAGACCGAAAAAGACAACCACGTAGACTTACTTTGTCGTTAAAGCAAAAAGAGAAGTTTGATGCGTTGCTCCAAAAAATCGGTCTAGAATTTAATAATAATAAATTGCTTATTCAAGCTTTCACTCATTCATCCTATGTGAATGAGCATCGAATTAACTCAAGTCATGATAACGAACGACTTGAATTTTTAGGAGATGCGGTTTTAGAGTTAGCAGTTTCACAGTATTTATATAAAAAGTTTGATACGATGAGTGAAGGAGATATGACCAAGCTGCGTGCTGCCATTGTCTGCGAAGCTTCCTTAGCTAATCTAGCAAATGAGTTGTCATTTGGTGAATTAGTATTATTAGGGAAGGGCGAAGAAATGACAGGAGGAAGACAACGACCGGCGCTGCTTGCTGATGTTTTCGAATCCTTTATTGGATCACTTTATTTGGATCAAGGACTTGATTCTGTATACTGTTTCCTCGATAAAACGATATATCCAAAGATTAATGACGGTGCTTTTTCGCATATGATGGATTTCAAAAGCCAATTACAAGAATTTGTCCAACGAGATAACATCGGGCAAATTCATTATGAAATTGTACAAGAAAGAGGACCAGCGCATAGTCGTGAGTTTGTTTCAGAAGTATTATTAAATGAACAAATCCTCGGAGTGGGAGTAGGGCGTTCAAAGAAAGAAGCCGAACAACATGCTGCTCAACAAGCATTACTAAAATTAAGTGAAAAACTATAAAAACGAGGGAGATAATAGTCTTTCTCTTATGTATTGAGAAACCCCCACTTTTCTGAAAAAAAAAGTGGGGGTTTCTACAAATATTCTAAATTACATCACCATTTATGTTATTTACGAAGGCGACCTAATTCAGAAACGATCGCGTCTAATTCAGATACACTAAAGTTACTTTGACGCTGTACTAAATCATAAATATCTTTTAAATCTTCGTATTTGTCGGTCTCAAAACTTGCAGCTTTTAAGGCTCCTGCATTGACAATTTGTAACTTCTTCTTTATTTCCTCTAACATATATTCGATATTTTCACGGCTCGAAACAGATAAATCCATTTTAGCATTCCTTTCTTTTTGAAGGTTTCATGCGGTTATCATATCATAGAATAACTCATTTGTCTTAAAACATTCATTCAGAGAACTTTTTGAACAACTTCGATTAGTGGTATGATAAAATAGGAAAGTTGTTATTTACACTTTAGGAAAGGTTACTTTTTTAAAGAATTAAAGTATATGAAAAGACATTGATTTTCTCCACTCTTGGCGAAAAATCCTGTTTTTCTAATTATTGAGGGGGAAGGAACATGTTCCTCAAACGATTCGAGGTAATGGGCTTTAAGTCATTCGCAGACAGGATGACAATAGAATTCGACTCTGGAGTAACAGCTGTCGTCGGCCCGAATGGAAGTGGGAAAAGTAATATTTCGGATGGGATCCGTTGGGTACTTGGTGAACAATCGGCAAAGTCACTACGGGGATCAAAAATGGAAGATATCATTTTTGCAGGTAGTGATACGAGAAAACCATTAAATTTTGCAGAAATTACGCTAGTTCTTGATAACCAAGATCAGCATTTAGCGATAGATTACACTGAAGTAAGTGTCACGAGGCGAGTATATCGTTCAGGTGAAAGTGAATATCAGCTTAATAAGCAAACCTGTAGATTGAAAGATATTGTTGATCTATTTATGGATTCCGGTTTAGGTAAGGAAGCTTTTTCTATTATCGGTCAAGGAAAAGTAGAAGAAATATTAAGCAGTAAAGCTGAAGACCGCAGAGTTATTTTTGAAGAAGCTGCGGGAGTACTTAAATATAAAAACCGTAAGCTTAAAGCTGAAAAGAAGCTCTGGGAAACACAAGAAAACTTAAACCGTGTAGAAGACATTCTTCACGAATTAGAAGGACAAATTGAGCCTTTACGAATTCAATCATCAGTTGCTAAAGATTTCTTACAAAAAAAAGAAGAGTTAAAAGAAGTTGAAGTAGCATTAATGGTCTACGAAATCACCGAACTCCATGAAAAATGGAAAACGGAAAAAGCGCAGTTACAATCGTTAGAACAGAGTCGAGATGAACTTTCTTTAAAGGTTAAAGAAAAAGAAGAAAAGTCTGAGAGTGTTCGTGCGGAATTGCGTCAACTTGATACGTCATTAAATGAGCTTCAAGACGAATTGCTTCAATCAAGTCAGGCCCTAGAAAAAAGTGAAGGGCAAAAGGAAGTTCTAAAGGAAAGAAAGAAGAACTTTCACTTTAATCGAGACCAACTCATTAAAACGATCAACGAGCTCAAAGAAAAAAGGCAGTTGCTCGACAAACAATTAACGGCTGAAAACGAGTCATTACGAAAAATTGAAAAAGAATTTCAAACGAGAACAATGGAGTTAACGGAACGTCAAGAACGATTAGCCTTAGCGCAAGAAGACTTAGAAGGTGAACTTGACCGTTTAAAGTCAGATTACATAGAGATTGTAAATGAGCAAGCTTCGATTCGGAATGAAATTCGTTACCTAGAAGAACAAGTCACTGTAACAAGTCGCAAAAAGAAAATATTAATTGAAGATAACGAACAACTTCTTCAGTTACGAGAAGAAGTGTTGTTAAAGAAGGAAGAGTACGAACGACTCGTAAATAATCGCCAAGAGGACCTCCATGGAATAGTAGACCAATTCCGAGCTTTAGAATCTAAGCTTGAAAAATTAAATAAAGAGTATGAGACTAGACAAACACAACTTTATGAAGCCTTCCGCATAATTCAACAAGTTCGTTCTAGGAAAGATGTTATTGAAGAAATGCAAGCTGATTTTTCTGGTTTTTTTCAAGGAGTCAAAGAAATTTTAAAAGCAAAAAATAAACAACTCCAAGGGGTTGTTGGTGCAATTGCAGAGTTGGTCAACGTTCCAAAACAGTATGAAACAGCAATTGAAATTGCGCTAGGTGGAGCTACTCAACATATAGTTGTTGAAACAGAAGAAGCAGCGAGACAGGCCATTGCATTTTTGAAAAAAAATGGCTTTGGTCGAGCAACATTTTTACCGTTACCTGTCATTAAAGGACGTGGAATTCGAGCAGACGTGATTCAGCAAATTGAAAGGCACGACGCTTTTATTGGGATTGCCTCACAATTAATTCATTTTGATCCTAGATATGATCAAGTGATTGGAAATCTGTTAGGTCATGTGATTATAGCGAAGAGTATAGAAGGAGCGAATGAGTTAGCACGTAAAATTGGCTACAGCTACAGAATCGTTACAATAGAAGGTGATGTCGTAAACCCAGGAGGTTCGATGACAGGTGGAGCTATTAAGCAAAAATCCACCCCTTTAATCGGGCGGCAACGAGAGTTAGAAAGTTTAACCGAAAAACTTATTGGAATGGAAGACAAAACAACAAAATTAGAGTCGTATGTAAAAGAGTTGAAACTACAGTTACAACAAAATGAACAAAAATTACAACAATTAAGAGAAGCTGGAGAAGTAGCTCGTGAATCAGAGCGGGAATCGAGAAACTTCCTTCGTGAAGTGGAATTAGAAGAGAAAAGCGTCAATGAACGCCTCTCTTTATTTGATCGAGAACAGGACTTACACATGAAAGACGAGGAAGCTGCGATACGGAGATTAGAAGCGCTATCTACTGAATTAAAGCAATCTTCAGCTACAACTGCGCTTCTTGAAAGTCAAGTTAAAGAGATCGAAGCAAAACAAAAGCTACAGCAAACGTCCAAGGAAACCATTCAAGGTGAATTAACCGACTTAAAGGTAAATCTTGCAAAAGATGAAGAAAGGTTAGCTAATCAACGTGAGACAGTCGTGCGTCTCAAACATGAAGTTGAGGAATTAACTGCAGTGTTAAAAGATACCGAAGAACAGTATTGGTTACTTGAAAATGAAATGAATAATAGTACAAGTGGTGAGGGTCATCTAGAACAGAAAATTGAAGTGAGCCGAAAGAAAAAAGACGAAGCGATCACACTTATTAGTCAAATTCGTCAAGAGCGAACTACAAAACAAACTATATTAGATGAGCTAGAAGCGAGTTTAAAAATAGAAAAAGGTCATATAAAGTTACTACTTGATGAATTACATCAATGTGAAGTTCTAACAAACCGTTATGATGTACAATTAGATCATCGTTTAACACATCTTCGCGAAGAATATGAGTTGAGTTACGAAGCGGCAAAAGTCGACCACCCATTGCTCATCCCACTAGATGACGCAAAAACGAGGGTAAAATTAATAAAACTTGCCATCGAAGAACTTGGAACAGTGAACTTAGGTGCGATTGAAGAATACGACCGTGTTAGTGAACGTCATCAATTTCTCCACGACCAAAAAGAAGATTTAGTGATGGCAAAAGAAAATTTATATCATGTTATTATGGAAATGGATGAAGAAATGACAAAGCGCTTTAAAGAAACTTTCGATCAAATTAGCGCCCATTTTAAAGTTGTTTATCAGCAATTATTTGGTGGTGGGCATGCTGACTTAGTTTTAACTAATCCAGAGCAATTGTTAACAACAGGGGTAGAGATTATGGCTAGGCCACCAGGAAAGAAATTGCAAAATCTCGCTCTTTTATCGGGTGGTGAGCGTGCATTAACAGCAATCGCATTACTATTTTCGATTCTTAAAGTAAGACCAGTACCGTTTTGTGTATTGGATGAAGTTGAAGCTGCATTAGATGAAGCAAATGTTAACCGTTTTGCTTCTTACTTAAAAGCTTTTAGTGGTCAAACTCAATTTATCGTCATTACTCACCGGAAAGGGACGATGGAAGAAGCAGATGTACTTTATGGTGTAACAATGCAGGAGTCTGGAGTTTCAAAGCTTGTTTCCGTCAAATTAGAAGAAACGAAAGAATTAATTGAAAGCTAAGGAGGAAATAAGATGAGTTTCTTTAAAAAATTAAAAGAAAAAATTACGGGTCAAACAGAATCAGTTACTGAGAAGTTTAAGTCCGGGCTAGAAAAGACAAGAGAATCATTCGTTGGAAAAATGAATGAACTTGTTGCACGCTACCGAAAAGTAGACGAAGATTTCTTTGAGGAATTAGAAGAACTGTTAATTAGTTCAGACGTAGGTGTTGCAACTGTCATGGAATTAATTGATGACTTAAAAGATGAAGTCCGCCTTCGCAATATAAAAGATACATCGGAAATTCAACCTGTCATTTCAGAAAAATTAGCTGAACTTTTACAAAAAGAAGAGGAAGATACTTCACTAAACATTCAGGATAATGCAATGACGGTTATTCTTTTCGTTGGTGTAAACGGCGTTGGTAAAACAACGACGATTGGGAAAATGGCACATATGTTTAAAGGACAAGGGAAGTCTGTACTCTTAGCAGCGGGGGATACGTTCCGTGCGGGTGCGATTGAGCAGTTAGAAGTATGGGGAGAACGTGTCGGGGTAGATGTTATTAAACAACAAGCAGGAAGTGACCCTGCAGCAGTCATGTTCGATGCAGTTCAAGCCGCTAAATCAAGAAATGCGGATATTTTACTTTGTGATACAGCTGGTCGATTACAAAATAAAGTGAACTTAATGAAAGAGTTAGAAAAAGTAAAGCGTGTGATTGAACGTGAAGTTCCCAATGCACCGCATGAAGTTTTGCTCGTACTCGATGCAACGACAGGTCAAAATGCAATGAGTCAGGCTAAACAATTTAGTGAGACAACAGATGTTAGTGGAATTGTATTAACGAAGCTCGACGGAACAGCTAAAGGTGGAATTGTCCTTGCGATCCGTCATGAATTAGATATTCCAGTTAAATACGTGGGTTTAGGTGAAAAGATGGATGACTTACAGCCATTTGACGCCGAGCAGTTTGTTTATGGACTTTTTAAAGATGTACTTGAAGAAAAGCTTGAAGAAGAAGAAGAAAATTAATTATTTAATAAAGGTAGTTCTAAAAGTGAGATAAAATAGCGAGTGAACCTTCTCGGACACTTTTTATCCTCCTTATGAACACTTTGTTTTAGTAAGTAAAAAGTCTTTCAAGAAAAAAACTTGACACTCATTTTCTTTTCGTGTAGTATGATTTCTTGTAAAGGGAATTCACTTAACAAGGGGATGGTCCGTTTGCTCGATAAAACATTAAGGATGAATTATTTACTTGATTTCTATCAGTCCTTACTAACATCTAAGCAACGACAGTATATGGAACTCTATTATTTAGATGATTTTTCCCTAGGTGAAATTGCCGAAGAATTTGAGATTAGCCGTCAAGCCGTTTTCGATAATATTAAGCGGACAGAGGCAATGCTAGAGGAATACGAAGCAAAATTATCGCTTCTCGAAAAATTCGAGCAGCGTTCCAACTATATTGCACAGTTAAAATCGGCAATCTTAAAACCAGAAGCGACTCCTGAAGAGATCATGAGCGTCATCGAAGCTCTTGAAAAACTAGAGTAGGAGGCGACGGCCAATGGCATTTGAAGGTTTAGCGGAACGACTGCAAAGTACGATGCAGAAAATCCGTAGCAAAGGAAAAGTAACAGAAGCTGATGTTAAAGAAATGATGCGAGAAGTTCGACTTGCGTTATTAGAAGCAGATGTTAACTTTAAAGTTGTAAAAGAATTTATTGCACGTGTAAAAGAGCGTGCCGTCGGACAAGAAGTATTAAAAAGTTTAACGCCTGGTCAGCAGGTTATTAAAGTAGTAAACGAAGAGTTAACTTCTTTAATGGGCGGGGAACAAAGTAAAATTGCGGTTGCTAATAAGCCACCAACCATAGTTATGATGGTCGGTTTGCAAGGGGCAGGTAAGACGACAACAACGGCAAAGTTAGCAAACCACTTACGAAAGAAACATAATCGTACACCAATGCTCGTTGCAGCAGATATCTATCGTCCAGCCGCGATTAAACAGCTTGAAACATTAGGAAAGCAACTTGATATGCCAGTATTTTCATTAGGTGATCAAGTGAGTCCAGTGCAAATTGCTGAAGAAGCGATTAAGAAGGCAAAAGAAGAACATAACGATTATGTCATTATTGATACAGCGGGTCGTTTGCATATTGATGAAGAGTTAATGGATGAGTTAAAACAGGTAAAAGAAATTACCAAACCTGATGAAATTCTCCTCGTTGTAGATGCGATGACAGGCCAAGATGCCGTCAATGTTGCTGAGAGCTTTAACGAACAGTTAGATATTACAGGTGTCGTATTAACGAAGCTCGATGGTGATACTCGTGGTGGTGCAGCTTTATCTGTTAAGGCGGTCACCAATACTCCGATTAAATTTGCGGGTATGGGTGAAAAAGTTGATCAACTTGAACCTTTTCACCCAGAGCGAATGGCATCAAGAATTCTTGGCATGGGAGATGTTTTAACTTTAATTGAGAAAGCTCAATCGAACGTCGATGAAGAAAAAGCGCGTGAGCTTGAAAGAAAAATGCGAACGATGGACTTTACGTTCGACGATTTCTTAGAGCAGCTCGATCAAGTTAAAAGTATGGGCCCATTAGATGAACTTCTTGGAATGATGCCGGGCATGAATAAGGTGAAGGGCATGAAAAATCTGCAGGTCGATGATAAACAAATCGGTCGTGTAGAAGCGATTGTCCGGTCGATGACAAAACAAGAAAAGCAAGACCCTAGCGTTATTAATGCAAGTCGTCGTCGTCGAATTGCTAAAGGAAGTGGTACATCGATCCAAGATGTCAACCGACTTTTAAAGCAGTTTGAAGATATGAAGAAGATGATGAAGCAAATGACAAACATGGGGAAAGGAAAGAAAAAAGGAAAAATGCCTTTTAAGTTTCCATTTTAAAATCAGTTTTCAATTTTTCCTAGTTGCAAGCTAGTGAAAATTACTATAATATAAATTATTGTGTGAAATTATTTGGAGGTGTACAACGAATGGCAGTTAAAATTCGTTTAAAACGTATGGGATCTAAAAAATCCCCATTTTATCGTGTAGTAGTAGCAGATTCTCGCGCACCGCGTGATGGACGTTTCATTGAGGAAATCGGTACTTACAATCCGTTAACTCAACCAGCAAAAGTTGAAATTAAAGAAGAGAAAGCTTTAGACTGGATGTTAAAAGGTGCAAAGCCTTCTGACACAGTTCGTAACCTTTTCTCTAAAGCTGGTTTAATGGAAAAGCTACACAACGAAAAAAACAGTAAGTAATCAGCATTTATAATTTGAGTTCAAAAAGAAGGACTAAAAGAGCCAACGAAGAAATTCGATAGCTACTTATCTTAGACTTTTTGAACAACCTTATTATGTCTGAAACGAAAGGGAATGCAATGAAAGAGTTAGTTGAACATATTGCAAAAGCTCTTGTTGACCATCCCGAAAGAGTTCATGTCACAGCAACGACTGACAACGAAACAGTTCATCTTGCTTTGTCGGTTCATCCTGAAGATATGGGCAAAGTCATTGGAAAGCAAGGGCGCATAGCTAAAGCTATTCGCTCTGTCGTGCATGCGGCTGCTACCAATACGAATAAGCGAGTCCGCATTGATATTGTAGACGAAATAAAAGGGTAGGGGGAAACCTCGCCCTTTTATTTTTGTATAAGCTTCTATAAAATAAAAGAAGGTTGTTTTTCTTTAAATAATACACAAAAGAAATTTTATTAAGGCTAAAACGAGTTTAAAAAAAGAATGAGACCCTTTTATGTGAGGTGAACTATGAAGATAATAAAAACGGTCGCCATAAAGCAAGTTTTAACAGAAAACAGAAAAGGTCAGCTGTTAAATGAGTTACACATTGAAAAGGAACAAGTTGTAAAAGAATTAGAGCAATTAAAATTTCAATTACATAAAAAAATAAAACAGCATACAAGTCATGAACAAAATCATAGCTTGAGAAGTAGTTTCCAAAAAGAGATCAATCAACGCGAAGAAAAATTAAGAGGAATTGATTTTAAATGCCACCAGCTTCACAAGCTAGAAATTGGAACAGAGCTTAGGGACGGTCAAATTCAATCAATCTGTGAACTAAAGATTGGCGACAATTGGGATGATATTTCTTCAGAAGCAGAAATTATTATTAAGGACGGAATCGTTCACGATATTAGAAAAGGATGAAACGATTATGACAAAATGGTTTAAAGTAGGGAAAATCGTTAATACCCACGGAATTCGTGGGGAGGTACGTGTAATTTCAACGACTGATTTTGAAGAAGAGCGGTATGCGATTGGGGCAGAATTATTTATTGAACACCCTGAATTTCGAGAAATGGTGCGTGTGATTGTAGAAACACACCGTAAGCATAAAAACTTCGATTTACTAACATTTGAAGGATATACAAATATTAGTCACGTCGAGAAATTTAAAGGGGGTTCATTAAAAGTATCTGAAGATGCATTAAGTGAGTTAGATGAGGGTGAATTTTATTATCATGAAATAATCGGATGTCAGGTTTTTACAGAAGATGGTCTTGAGCTTGGTAAAATAAAAGAAGTTCTTTCACCAGGAGCAAATGATGTATGGGTGATTCAATCCAAAACGGGTGGAAAAGATATTTTAATCCCATATATTGACGATGTTGTAAAAGAAGTAAACATTGCTGAAAAGAAAGTTATAATTGAACTACTCGAGGGGTTAATTTAAGTGAAGATTGATATTCTGACACTATTTCCAGAAATGTTTTCAGGTGTATTTGGTTCTTCAATTTTGAAGCATGCAGCGGAAAGAGGACTTGTTTCTTATAATGTAGTTGATTTTCGGAATTACGCACAAAACAAACATAGAAAAGTGGATGATTATCCGTACGGTGGAGGAGCAGGAATGGTGTTAATGCCACAACCAATCTTTGATGCGGTCGATGATTTGGTAATAGAACAAGACTCGAAGCCGAGAGTTGTTTTACTATGTCCTCAAGGAGAACGATATACACAAAAAAAAGCAGAGCAACTTGCAAAAGAAGAGCATCTTATTTTAGTGTGTGGACATTATGAAGGTTTTGACGAACGAATTCGTGAGCATCTTGTCACTGATGAGATTTCCATAGGAGATTATGTTTTAACGGGTGGTGAACTTGGTGCGATGGTTATTTCCGATAGTGTTACCAGGTTGTTACCAGGTGTATTAGGAAATGAGACAAGTGCAGTAACTGACTCATTTTCAACAGGATTACTAGAACACCCACATTATACTAGACCAGCTGACTTTCGTGGTATGAAGGTTCCAGACGTGTTATTATCGGGTCATCACGAAAATATTAAAAAGTGGCGTCACGAACAATCATTAGAACGTACTAAGAAACGCCGTCCAGATCTATTAAATGACTAGATGGAAGTTTCACTTTATAAGATTTAAAGAGAATTTTTTCTTTTTTCTTGTTCTAAAGAGAGAAATATGTTATTATATTCGTTGTGGCTAAGGCCCGTGATTACGATGTTCCGCTGCAGGTAGAAGACTGGTATGAACATCTTGGATGGAAGGAGGGGAATAGGATGAGCAATATTATCCGTGAAATCGCAAAAGAACAACTACGCACTGATCTTCCTGCGTTCCGTCCTGGAGACACTTTACGTGTACACGTTAAAGTTGTTGAGGGAAATCGTGAGCGTATTCAGGTGTTTGAAGGTGTAGTCATCAAACGTCGTGGAACAAGTGTAAGTGAAACTTTTACTGTACGTAAAGTTTCTTATGGCGTAGGTGTTGAGCGTACATTCCCATTACACTCACCGAAAATCGATACGATTGAAGTGAAGCGTCGCGGTAAGGTACGTCGTGCTAAACTTTACTACTTACGTGCACTTCGTGGTAAAGCCGCGCGTATTAAAGAAATTCGATAATTGTTTGAAAAGAAAGGAGCTTGATTATCAAGCTCCTTTTTACACTTTCTGAAAGTCTACTTTTTACAGAGTTACCTTCGTTAGAACAGACATTGCCTTTTGGACAATATAATGTGAATACATGTAACAATAGGATTTTGACCTTGGTCATACTTAGTGTTAATCGTGTTTTTCTAAAAAAAATTATGTTATGATCTAAAATAGGGAAGTAATACATTCCTCATAATAGAGAATTTATATTGTGGAGGAGTAAATATGAATTTTGGTAGAAGCGAAACATATGAGTGGATAAAAGCAGTTTTAATTGCTTTACTTTTAGCAGTTCTTATTCGCTATTTTTTATTTGCCCCAATTGTTGTAGAGGGGGAATCAATGGTCCCTACATTGCATCATAGTGACCGTATGATTGTTAATAAAATTGGGTATACCATTGGAGACCCAGAACGTTTTGATATTATTGTTTTTCATGCAAGCGAAGAAAGTGACTACATAAAGCGCGTTATAGGTTTACCTGGGGATGAAATTGAATTTATTGATGATACGTTATATATTAACGGCGAAGCATATGAAGAGCCTTATTTGGACGAACTAAAAGAAGAATTAAATGGTGCTACACTTACATATGATTTTTCATTAGAAGAAGTAACTAATTCTGTTGTAGTTCCTGAAGGTTATTTATTCGTGATGGGTGACAATCGCAGAAGAAGTTTAGATAGTCGTGATATTGGATTTATTCCATATGGAGAAGTTGTAGGAGAGGCTAATTTTGTATTTTGGCCGTTCGCAGATATTCGAATAGCAAAGTAGGTGTTAACTTGACGATACAGTGGTTTCCAGGACATATGGCAAAAGCTCGCCGAGAAGTAACAGAGAAGTTGAAATTAATCGATGTCGTTATCGAGTTGCTTGATGCACGAGTCCCGATGTCATCAAGAAACCCAATGATTGATGAGATTGTAGCTCATAAGCCAAGGTTAGTATTATTAAATAAAGCTGATTTAGCAGATCAAAAAGTGACCGAAAACTGGAAGAGATATTTTACAAAACAAAATGTGAAAGTATTAGCGATTGATAGTCAATCTGGTAAAGGTGTCTCTGCTATTAGCCCGAGTTGTAAAGAACTAGCCGCCCCATTATTAGAAAAAATGAAGTCTCGTGGTATGAAACCGCGAGCGATCCGTGCGATGATCCTTGGTATACCTAATGTAGGGAAAAGCACCTTAATCAATCGATTGGCTGTTAAAAAGATTGCTAAAACAGGAGATCGTCCAGGTGTGACAAAGCAACAACAATGGATTAAGGTTGGTAATGAAATGGAACTGCTAGATACACCAGGAATTTTATGGCCTAAATTTGAGGATCAAGCCATCGGTTTTCGTTTAGCAGCAACAGGCGCGATCAAAGATGAGTTACTCGATTTCCAAGATGTCGCCCTATTTGTACTTAATTATTTAAAAGACCGCTATGAAGGACAAGTTAAAGAGCGATTTAAACTTGAGATAATCCCAGAAGAGGGTTTGCAATTGTTTGACGAAATCGGTAAAAAACGTGGTTTCCTACAAAGTGGTGGATATATAGATTATGATAAAACAGCTGAAGTCATTTTACGCGAGCTCCGTTCAGGTAAAATAGGAAGAATTACTTTAGAAACACCAGATGAATATTAATAGAGTAAATGTCACGCAGTGGTCTTTCGTCGCCACTGTGTATTTTTCTATTAGGGGAAGTGTGTACTAAGAGAGTATGATTATTTAGCTCCTGATGGACAACCAATAGGTTACGCTACCATTATTTAAAGTAGCTTACATAATAAATAATTTTCTATAACCAACCGATATAAAAAGTAAGTCGATAGAGGAGTAGATCTTTTATGAATCAATTCACAATTAAACAAGTAGAGCAACTATTATTTAATAATGAGACGGAGCTTTCAGATGAACTTTTCTCAAGTATAAAAATCGATGAGAGAAAAGGAGTTCAAAAGTTAGTCGAAAGATATGAAAAACAGCGTCAAAAAGAAATGCAGTTAAAAGAGATGTTTATAGGCATGAGTCGTTATGAAACCAATCTTCGTAATGAAGGAGTAGAGTGGATAGCAGGTGTTGATGAAGTTGGTCGGGGACCATTAGCTGGCCCAGTTGTCTGTTGTGCAGTCATCCTTCCTAAAGATTTCTATTTACCTGGATTAACAGATTCTAAAAAACTTTCAAAAGAAAAAAGAGATGCGTTCTATGTTACTATTTTACAAGAAGCAGTTGCAGTAGAAACGAGTATTATTTCAGCTGCTGTTATTGATAAAATCAACATATATGAAGCTACAAAAATGGGGATGACAGAAGCGATAAACGGATTAAAGATTCAACCAGAACATGTATTAATAGATGCTATGAAACTAGCAATTTCAATTCCACAGACGTCAATTGTGAAAGGAGATGCAACGAGTATTACAATAGCAGCAAGTTCGGTGGTGGCAAAAGTAACAAGAGATCGTTATATGGAACAGCTTGGAGCCAGATATCCTCTTTATGGATTTGAACGTCATATGGGGTATGGAACGAAGGAGCATTTACATGCAATAAATACATACGGGATTATCGATAGAGAGCATCGAATGAGCTTTAGTCCTGTGAAAGAAAGCATTTCAAGTTAATTTTTTTAAGGGAGGGTGTCTCGTTGTTTAACAAAATACAGCAATCATCTCAGAAAGCTTCTACAACAAAACCACAAAAACTGCACCTTTCCCAAGGGCAATTGTTTCAAGGTAGAATCATTAAGTTTTTCCCAAATAATATTGCCGCTCTGCAATTAGGAAATAAAACCGTATCCGCCAAACTTGAAGCTCCGCTATCAGCAGGACAGACTTATTGGTTAGAAGTTGTTCGAGCTGGTGGAATCCCACAGCTTAAAATACTAGATGATAATTCTGTTCGAAGGGGTGAACAACAAACACAAGCGCAAGTTCTTCAACAATTGGGGATTCCTGCGAATAAAGTAAATGATATTTTAATTCGACATCTCGCAACAGAACAAATTCCGTTTACAAAAGAGGTATTTGAAAAAGGTGCTCAACTATTACTACAAACTGAAACAATAACAAAGGAAGGGCTTCAAACCTTAACGACTTTACTACAGAAAAATTTACCGCTTACTCAAGAAAGTTTTCAAGCAATAAAAGCGGTTGAACGCTCACAAGCACCATTAATTCAACAAATAGCAGAACTTCATTCTTCTTTACAGCTAATCGAAAAAGACAATCCTTCACTTCGTTCATATGTGAATGGCTTACAAAACATCATGAAAGAAACGCAAATGGTAGAGGGTAAACATCCACTCTTTCATTTACTTCATTCGGTATCTTCACAAGGCGTTTCACAGGATATACGAGAAGGAGCAACACAACTTTTACAGAGAACAGGTTTAATTACAGGCAGTGATTCAGTGGACAAGCTTTTTGAATTGTTTAAGGCACAATTGATAGATCCTACAAATAGAGCTAGTGTAAGTAAGTTGTGGCCGTTTTTATTACAAAATGGTACTGGTGGTATCCCGATAGATTCTATGGATGGAAAAACTGTTTTTCAATTACTACATTCTCGACTCGACCAACCTGTGAACAAAGGAGATCAACAGCAACAATTGCAGTTACTTTTGCAATTGTTCCAAAGTAAAGAAAGTGCAAAAAATGTAACGCAAACTCTTTTAAGTATGCAGCATTCCTTACAGCATTTTTCATCACAAGAAAAAAGTGCTATTGCGTATATGTGGAATCAGACGGTTAGTAATGAACAAGAAAATGTTCGTTCAACGATAGCTAGTCAGTTCATGAGAATTATTACTGGCGTCGGATATTTGCAAGAAAGAGAATTATCTCAATTTTTTCAGGGGCAACTTTCGTTTAATGAAGAAAATAGAGGAGCGCGGCTAAAAAGTCTTCTTTTACAACTTAATCAGCTGCAATTATCGAAGGAGATGAAAGAAAAAGTAGGATTGGTACTTCATCGATTAACAGGTCAGCAACTGTTAGCTCAAGAACAACAAGGGCCAATTCAACAAACTGTATTGCAAATTCCTTTGCAATTAGGTGATTGGCAAACTGAAATGACGGTTCAATGGGAAGGAAGAAAATCAACTAACGGAAAAATTGATCCTGATCATTGTCGAATTCTTTTTTATCTCAATTTAACCCAGTTACAAGAGACGATTATTGATGTTCACATCCAGAAAAAAGTCCTTTCTGTTCAAGTGTTTAATGAACATGAAAAGCCAAATGGTTTAATTCATGCACTTCTACCTTTATTGAAAAAAAAGCTATCAGAAATGGGGTATACTCTATCTTCGATTAAGTGGGTACAATTCCAAGAACAGAAAATATTGAAAGCCAATTCCGCTCAACAAGCTTATGCACAAAGACAGGGATATGAAGGAGTGGATGTGAGAATATGAGTGAAAAACAATTCCAAAAAGCAATAGCACTTACTTATAGTGAAACAACAGATAACGCGCCACGAGTCAAAGCAACAGGAAAAGGCTTTGTTGCCGAAGAAATTATTGCGCTTGCAAAAGAGCACCAAATCCCTATCCAAGAAGACCCCTCATTAGTGGAGTTGCTTAGTCAATTGGAGATTAATGAGACGATACCAAGTGAATTATACGAAATAGTAGCTGAAGTTTTTGCATTTATATATCGTATTGATAAAAATGTCGACTACACCCAGTCGAACAAATACTCAAATTCGTAGCAATGTTAAAACAATCTTCTTTCATTGTTTCATACACGTTGGACATACTATGTATATGAAATGAAAGGAGTGAAATGATGGCAAAAAAGAATTTATTAGTTGTTCCTGAATGTGAACAAATGCTTCAGAATTATCGAGAAGAAATTGCAAGTGAGTTCGGAATCCATCGAAGTGTTCAAGAGATGGACGCAGTTAGTCGAAATATGACTAAAAAAGTAATATCGGAGACAAATGAAAAAAAAAGTTCGGAGGACTGTGAATGATGGGGAAGGACAGAGAATTTAATCCTAATCCGAAAACACCATTAGACCATTGGGATGAAAATATAGACCCTGCGCAAATGTCTGGAGACCATTGGGTGCAAGAAGAAAATGCCCCATTAGAGAATAAAGGTATTGTCGATTCTTCAGAGTGTGAAGTTGTCGAAGAAAAAATGATTCCACCAGCTTCAATGTTCATGCACCCTTCCATAAATGTTTCCTATGGTAATGATGGTTTAACAGGAACGAGTCCAAAAAAAAGTGAAAAGATAGGAAATGAAGAGAATAACAGTGAAAATTGAAGAAAATGTGTCGATTTTTTAAATTTTTGGAGGGTTTTTCCCTCCAAAAAAATTTAAAAAGTGTTAAAATAAAAAGGAATTTGACATTTCATCACGAAATATCTGTATTGGAAGGACTGGCTGTTTAAGTTTTGTCTTTCAAAACGGATATAATTGATAGGAGGATGGAGAGAGAATGAATATCCACGAGTATCAAGGTAAAGAGCTCCTTCGTAAGTACGGAGTAGCAGTACCAAATGGAAAAGTGGCTTTTTCTGTAGAAGAAGCAGTAGAAGCTGCAAAAGAATTAGGTTCTAGCGTTTGTGTTGTGAAAGCACAAATCCATGCTGGTGGCCGTGGGAAAGCTGGCGGTGTAAAGGTTGCTAAAAATCTTGATGAGGTTCGTACATACGCACAAGAAATTTTAGGGAAAGTTCTAGTTACACATCAGACAGGACCAGAAGGTAAAGAAGTAAAGCGCTTACTTATCGAAGAAGGTTGTGATATTCAAAAAGAATATTACGTAGGTCTTGTTTTAGACCGTGCAACTTCTAGAATAGCTATGATGGCTTCTGAAGAAGGCGGAACTGAAATTGAGGAAGTGGCTGAAGCTACTCCAGAGAAAATTTTCAAAGAGTACATTGATCCTGCTGTAGGTTTACAAGGATTCCAAGCTCGTCGATTAGCATTTAACATTAACATCCCTAAAGAGTTAGTGAACCAAGCAGTTAAATTTATGATGGGCTTATATCAAGTATTTGCTGATAAAGATTGCTCAATCGCAGAAATAAACCCGCTAGTTACTACTGGAGACGGTAAAGTAATGGCACTTGATGCGAAACTAAACTTTGACTCTAATGCTTTATATCGTCAAAAGGATATTTTAGAATATCGCGACTTAGATGAAGAAGATGTAAAAGAGATTGAAGCTTCTAAATATGACCTTAGCTACATTGCGTTAGATGGTAATATTGGTTGTATGGTTAATGGTGCTGGACTTGCAATGGCAACTATGGATATCATTAAGCACTACAATGGTGACCCAGCTAACTTCCTTGACGTTGGGGGCGGTGCTACAGCTGAAAAAGTTACAGAAGCATTTAAAATTATCCTTTCAGATGAAAATGTTAAAGGAATTTTCGTTAACATCTTCGGTGGTATTATGAAGTGTGACATCATTGCACAAGGTGTAGTTGAAGCTACAAAACAAGTTGGTTTAGAATTACCACTTGTTGTGCGTCTTGAAGGAACGAACGTAGAAAAAGGTAAGAAAATTCTTGAAGAGTCTGGTTTAAATATCACTTCAGCTGATTCTATGGCTGACGGTGCACAAAAAATCGTATCTCTAGTGAAATAGAAAGGCGGGACGTGGAGAATGAGTATCCTTATTAACAAAGATACAAAAGTTATTGTACAAGGGATTACTGGTGCTACAGGTTTATTCCATACGCAACAAGCGATAGAATATGGTACAAACATTGTAGGTGGAGTTACACCAGGTAAAGGTGGAACAGAAATCGAAGGTGTTCCTGTATTTGATACAGTTGAGCAAGCAGTTAAGGCAACAGGTGCTAACGCAACGGTTATTTACGTGCCACCTGCATTTGCTGCTGATGCGATCATGGAAGCAGTTGATGCAGATCTAGATTTAGCAATTTGTATCACTGAAGGAATTCCTGTAAACGATATGATCAAAGTTAAACGTTACATGGAAGGTAAGAAAACACGTCTAGTTGGACCAAACTGCCCAGGTGTTATTACACCAGAAGAATGTAAAATTGGTATCATGCCTGGTTATATCCATAACAAAGGTCATGTAGGCGTTGTTTCACGTTCTGGTACGTTAACATACGAAGCAGTTCATCAGCTTTCAACAAACGGCATTGGTCAATCGACTGCTGTAGGTATTGGTGGAGACCCTGTAAATGGAACAGATTTCATCGATGTATTAAACCTATTTAACGAAGATCCAGATACTTATGCAGTGATCATGATTGGTGAAATCGGTGGTACTGCAGAAGAAGAAGCTGCAGAGTGGGTTAAAGCAAACATGACAAAACCTGTAGTTGGTTTCATTGGCGGTCAAACGGCACCTCCAGGAAAACGTATGGGTCATGCTGGTGCGATTATCTCTGGCGGTAAAGGTACTGCTGCTGAGAAAATTAAAACAATGGAAAGCTGCGGAATTAAAGTAGCTGAAACTCCATCTGTTATGGGTGAAACGCTAATTTCTGTGCTTAAAGAACAAGGGCTACTTGAAAAATGTATTACACATAAAATCTAATTGATAAGAAGAGGCTGACTTGTCAGCCTCTTTTTCCCTTGTTTAGCGAAAAAGGAGATACAGATATTAAAAAATACCGATTAACTGCTTTATGAGGCTCAGTCAATAGTTTTTATATTTTAATTGAATAAGGTGATTTTATGGATATTGCAAAAAAACGTTTAATTCAAATCCATCACTGTAGAGGTGTCGGCTGGAAAACGATCCACTCATTTTTTCAACAAGATCCAACTTTTGCCCTTATCTATCAGTTATCCCCTCATGAGTTAATTTCTAATTTCGCGATGAAGAGAAATCATGCAGAATTATTTCATTACGATCTCCACCATATAAATATAGATAAAATCCTTCAAACTCTACATTCTCATCAAATTAAGATGATTACTCCATTAGATCCTAATTATCCATCACTTCTATCGAATATCTTTGATCCACCGTGGGTTCTTTATTGTAAGGGAAACATAGATTATTTAACAAATACAAGGACGCTTGCTGTCGTTGGGACTAGGTATCCATCGCAAAGTGGTCTCACTAGTGTTGACCAATTGTTACCTCCAATAATTGAAAAGGAATGGACGATCGTGAGTGGACTTGCTTTAGGTATTGATAAAAAAGCTCATGAATTAACAATGCGTTTAGGAGGTTCCACTATTGCAGTACTAGGGTCTGGTCTATTTCATATTTATCCCGAAAAAAATATTCCACTTGCACAATTAATGGCAAAAAACCACTTGTTACTATCTGAATATCCTCCTCACCAAAAACCACAACGATGGCAATTCCCTGAACGAAATCGAATTATTAGTGGTTTAAGTCGAGCTATACTTGTAGTAGAAGCAAAAGAGAAAAGTGGTGCACTAATAACGGCTGACCAGGCTTTAGAACAAGGAAGAGAGGTTTTGGCGGTACCAGGTTCGATATTAGAAGAGCGCGCAACGGGAACTAATTTATTAATTCAAAATGGTGCAAAACTTATACAAAGAGCAAGTGATATTTTAGATGAATTAAATTACTAAAACTTGGTGAAATTGATCTATATTTCAAATTATTTAATAAGTAATGTTTGACAAATGCTAAAAATGTATTTAATAATAGGGAAGATTTATATTAATCCTCAAAGGGGGAGGAAACGAACATGGCTGATTATTTAGTAATTGTTGAATCTCCCGCAAAAGCTAAGACGATTGGTAAATACTTAGGGAAGAAATTCACAGTTAAAGCGTCAATGGGACATGTGAGAGATTTACCAAAGAGTCAAATGGGAGTAGACGTAAATGAGGGCTTCAATCCTAAATATATAACGATACGTGGTAAAGGTCCTGTAATGAAGGATTTAAAAGCAGCAGCTAAAAAGGTAAAGAAAATTTATCTCGCAGCTGACCCCGATCGCGAAGGTGAAGCGATTGCCTGGCATTTAGCACACAGTCTCAATATAGATGAGACTTCTGAGTGCCGAGTTGTTTTTAATGAAATTACGAAGCAAGCGATAAAAGATGCCTTTAAAACACCACGAACCATAAACATGGATCTTGTTGATGCCCAACAAGCACGGCGAATCCTTGATCGATTAGTAGGATATAATATTAGCCCTATATTATGGAAGAAAGTAAAAAAAGGCTTAAGTGCGGGAAGAGTACAATCGGTTGCAGTTAAAATGATCATCGACCGAGAAAATGAAATCAAGGCATTTATTCCAGAAGAATACTGGAGTATTCAAGCAAAGTTTTCAATGCATGAAGATAGTTTTGAAGCTAAATTTTATGGCATTGGCTCAAAAAAAGTTGAGTTAAAAACAGAGTCTGAAGTAAATGATGTTCTAGGAAAACTAAAGGGTGAGAACTTCATTATAGACTCGGTGAAAAAGAAAGAAAGAAAGCGAAACCCTGTGGCACCGTTTACAACATCTTCCTTACAACAAGAAGCGGCGCGTAAGTTAAATTTCCGGGCAAAGAAGACAATGATGCTAGCTCAACAATTATATGAAGGAATTGATTTGGGTAAGGAAGGCACCGTCGGATTAATTACTTATATGCGTACAGATTCTACACGTATTTCTGATACAGCAAAGCAAGAAGTAAAAGCTTATATTGAAGAAACGTATGGTAAGGAGTATACGCGTCAAGGAGAGAGAATCGTTAAGCAAGATAAGAAAGCTCAGGATGCTCATGAAGCGGTTAGACCGACTTCAGTAAACAATGACCCTAAAACGGTTAAAAGCTTCTTATCTCGTGATCAATTTCGTCTCTATAAGTTGATTTGGGATCGACTAGTTGCAAGTGAAATGGCGCCTGCGATTATGGATACAATGACGGTTGATTTAAAAAATGAAGATGTTGTTTTTAGAGCAACAGGTTCAAAAGTAAAGTTTGCTGGATTTATGAAAGTTTATATTGAAGGTAATGACGATGGAAAAAATGAAGAAGATCGATTTTTACCAAATTTAGAAGAAGGTAAATCCGTAAAAAAAGAAGAAATTACGCCAAATCAACATTTTACGCAACCACCACCTAGATATTCGGAAGCTAGACTCGTAAAAACGTTAGAAGAGCTCGGTATAGGAAGACCGTCTACCTTTGCGCCAACATTAGATACAATTCAACGCAGAGGCTATGTAGCCCTCGATGAAAAACGATTTGTGCCAACAGAACTAGGTGAGATTGTTATTGAGTTAATCCATGAATTTTTCCCAGAAATTTTAGATGTAGACTTTACAGCAAAGATGGAGAATGATTTGGATGCAGTTGAAGATGGGAAAGAAAATTGGGTCCGAGTTATTGATGGGTTTTATCGTGGGTTTGAGAAGCAAGTAAAACATGCCGAAGAAGAAATGAAAGAAGTCGAGATAAAAGATGAACCTGCGGGTGAAGATTGTGAAAAATGTGGACATGAGATGGTATATAAAATGGGGCGCTTTGGTAAGTTTATGGCTTGTTCTAATTTTCCAGATTGCCGAAATACAAAAGCCATTGTAAAGGATATTGGGGTAAAGTGTCCAACATGCCATGAAGGTAATATCGTCGAAAGAAAAAGTAAAAAACGTAGAATTTTTTATGGGTGTGACCGTTTTCCAGATTGTGAGTTCGTATCATGGGATAAGCCAATTGCAAGAAAGTGTCCTAAATGTGAGCATATGCTGGTGGAGAAGAAAACGAAGAAAGGTGTACACGTTCAATGTACATCTTGTGATTACAAAGAAGAGACAAATTAGTGAACTTAATTGAAAGTAAAGCATTAGTAGTATATGATATTAGAGGTCTGACTTCTAAAATTAATACAAAGTAAAACATCAAATAGGATGACTAAATAAAAGTGAGTAAAATTAATGATCGAATTTACTATTTATCCCGTATCAACTGGCAGTAATACCCCACTTCAAGACTTCGAGGAAATCAAAGGAGGATAAGTGGGGGATAATTTCCAGTCACAACTATAACAACTATTTGAACACAGACGCGGCCACGTCTGTGTGACCCACATCGTGTGGTCTCTACCATCAGTGGGGAAGAAAAACCCTCACTGATGGAAGTTTCACTTTATGGGGCATCCTAAAACAATGGAAACTAGATATACAAAAATGATTCAACACGGTACGGAGGTTAAAATCTATTGGAGACAATACATATTAACGTAGTAGGGGCTGGTTTAGCAGGAAGTGAGGCGGCTTGGCAAATTGCCAATCTTGGCATCCCTGTGCATTTATATGAAATGCGACCAGTGAAACAAACCCCAGCTCATCACACAGACAAATTTGCTGAACTGGTTTGCAGTAATTCATTAAGAGCAAATACACTTACAAATGCGGTAGGGGTATTAAAAGAAGAAATGCGCATATTAAATTCTGTTATTATATCATCAGCTGATGCGTGCTCTGTTCCTGCTGGGGGTGCTTTAGCTGTTGATCGACATGAATTTGCGGAGCATGTAACGAGTCGAGTCCGTAATCATCAATTGGTTACAGTTATGAACGAAGAAGTTAGTCAAATTCCAGACGGTCCAACTGTGATAGCGACTGGTCCATTGACGTCAGAAAGTCTCTCTAAAGATTTAAAAGCACTAACAGGAGAAGAATATTTATATTTTTATGATGCTGCAGCCCCTATAATTGAAAAAGATTCTATCGACATGAATAAAGTGTATTTAAAATCTCGTTATGATAAGGGAGAAGCGGCCTACTTAAACTGTCCTATGACAGAAGAGGAGTTTGACCGTTTTTACGAAGCGTTAATATCTGCTGAAACTGTTCCGCTTAAGGAGTTCGAAAAAGAAATTTTCTTTGAAGGATGTATGCCGATTGAAGTGATGGCACAGCGAGGCAAAAAAACGATGCTATTTGGACCGATGAAACCTGTTGGACTTGAACATCCTGAAACAGGGAAAAGACCATATGCTGTTGTTCAACTTCGTCAAGACAATCAATCAGGAACGTTATATAACATAGTTGGATTTCAAACGCACTTAAAATGGGGACCGCAAAAAGAAGTTCTTAAACTTATTCCTGGTCTTGAAAATGCTGAAGTTGTTCGTTATGGTGTCATGCATCGAAATACATTTATCAATTCCCCAAAAGTGTTACGACCAACTTATCAATTTAAAGAACGAGACGATTTATTTTTCGCAGGACAAATTACTGGTGTTGAAGGATATGTAGAGTCAGCTGCATCAGGACTTATTGCTGGGATTAACGCAGCGCGTTTTGTCGAGCAGAAAGAATTATGTGTTTTCCCAGAAGAAACGACGATTGGTAGCATGGCCCAATATATTACGACGGCAAATCCAAAAAACTTCCAACCGATGAATGCTAACTTTGGATTGCTTAAACCATTAGAACAGCGAATTAAAAATAAAAAAGAGCGTAATGAGGCATTAGCTAACCGTGCATTGGAAACAATTCAGAATTTTGTGAAAAAAATGTAAACTTCCTTGAAAGGGCTACTAAGTTGTGTTACAATTTAGTAGCTTTTGTGAGGTGTTAATATGGGAGATACAACCACTCGTAAATCGATTGATGATTTTGTTTTTTATTTACAAGTTGAAAAGAATTGTTCGAAACATACAATTGAAAATTACCTGCTTGATATAGAAGATTTTGTCTCATATATGAAGGAGAATAACCTTAGTGAGTTTTCGGTTGTAACTTATCATTTCGTTAGGGGCTATTTATCGGCGTTACATGAATATAAATATGCTAGGACTACAATTGCGAGGAAAATCTCAGCATTGCGAAGTTTATATCGTTTTTTATTAAGAGAAAATAAAGTGAATGAGAACCCATTCGCTTCAACTCACTCCCCTAAGACTGGAAAACGATTACCGACTTTTTTGTATGAACAAGAGATGGAACAGTTATTTTCTTCTTTTGACGATTCAAAGGTACTCGATCAACGGGATAAGGCGCTGATCGAAATATTATACTCTTCAGGATTACGAGTAAGTGAATGTTGTCAGTTAAAAACAGAAGATATTGATTTTTCAATTGGTACTGCATTTGTTATAGGTAAAGGAAGAAAAGAACGTTATGTCCCAGTAGGAAGCTATGCTCTAGATGCTTTACAGAACTATATAGAAGATGGACGCAATCAATTGTTGAGTAAGTCGAAGTCTGGCCCTCATGATGTGTTATTTCTGAATTTTCGCGGTGGACCTTTATCCGACAGAAGTGTACGGGATATTTTAAAAAAACGCGTAGAAAAAGCATCTTTAATCATGCACGTAAGTCCACATATGTTACGTCATACGTTTGCAACACATCTATTGAATAATGGTGCAGATTTACGTGTAGTGCAAGAGTTATTAGGACATTCACATTTATCTTCTACGCAAATATACACTCATGTCACAAAGGATAGACTGAAAGATGTATATAATAAACACCATCCAAGAGCATAAATGAATACATATTGAACTCATCATATCCGTATGTACAACTGTAACGAGAAATTACAACTAATGAATATTACTGATCTCTAAAGAGGAGGGTTCTCATGTCGGAAGCGAATTTTCATGCAACAACGATCTTTGCTATTCAACATAACGGGCAATGTGCAATGACAGGTGACGGACAAGTAACGTTTGGTAATGCTGTAGTTATGAAACATACCGCAAAAAAAGTAAGAAAAATATATCAAGGCAAAGTAATTGCTGGTTTTGCGGGTTCTGTTGCTGATGCCTTTACTTTATTTGAGAAATTTGAAGGACGTTTAGAAGAATACAATGGTAATCTTCAAAGAGCGGCCGTTGAATTGGCAAAAGAGTGGAGAAGTGATAAAGTTCTACGACGACTTGAAGCGATGCTAATCGTCATGAACAAAGAACATTTATTACTCGTTTCTGGAACTGGAGAAGTGATTGAGCCAGACGATGGGGTATTAGCAATCGGCTCAGGTGGTAATTATGCTCTTTCAGCTGGTCGTGCGTTGAAAAAGCACGCACCACAACTTTCGGCAAAAGAGATTGCGATGGCTGCACTTGAAACAGCAGGCGATATTTGTGTGTACACGAATAAACAAATTGTCATCGAAGAGCTATAAAAACTTTGAGAGCGGAGGATGTTGAGATGCAAAATAACTTAACGCCAAGACAAATTGTTGAACGTTTAAACCAATACATTGTAGGTCAAGAATCAGCGAAGAAATCAGTAGCCGTTGCCCTAAGAAACCGTTATCGTCGTAGTTTACTCGATGAAAAACTACGAGATGAGGTAACGCCAAAAAATATTTTAATGATTGGGCCTACAGGTGTAGGGAAAACTGAAATTGCTCGTCGACTTGCTAAATTAGTAGGTGCTCCTTTTGTAAAAGTAGAAGCAACAAAATTTACTGAAGTAGGTTATGTTGGACGAGATGTAGAGTCAATGGTTCGTGACTTAGTGGATACGTCTATTCGGATTGTAAAAGAAGAAAAGATGAATAGTGTCCGTGATAAAGCAGAAGAACAAGCCAACCAAAGAATTGTGGATTTACTTGTACCTTCAGCTAAAAAGCAAACACAATACAAAAATCCACTAGAAATGCTCTTCGGTAATCAAGGACAACCTGTCCAAGATACGAACGAGTCATCTGAAAGTCAGGATATTCAACAAAAAAGACGACAAACAGCTCACAAATTAGCGTTAGGTGAACTTGAAGATCATATTATAACGATAGATGTAGAGGAGCAAACATCAGGATTCCTCGATATGTTCCAAGGATCTGGCATGGAACAGATGGGTATTAACATGCAAGATATGTTAGGTAATATGATGCCGAAAAAGAAAAAGAAACGGCGCTTAACTGTGAAAGAAGCACGAAAATATCTTCTTGAAGAAGAAGCTCAAAAACTTATTGATATGGATGAAGTTAATCAAGAAGCGGTTTCAAAAGCAGAACAACTGGGTATTATCTTTATAGATGAGATTGATAAAATTGCTGGCAAAAGTCAGAATAGTGCTGATGTATCTCGTGAAGGGGTGCAACGTGACATTCTTCCTATCGTTGAAGGCTCGACCATTGTTACAAAATACGGACCTGTAAAAACAGATCATATTTTATTTGTTGGTGCAGGTGCATTTCATATGGCAAAGCCTTCTGATCTAATTCCTGAACTACAAGGACGTTTTCCGATCCGAGTTGAGCTTTCAAATTTATCAATTAATGATTTCGTAAGAATTTTAGTGGAGCCAGATACTGCTTTAATTAAACAATATACTGCTTTATTAGAAACAGAAGGTATAAAAGTAAAGTTTTCTGACGAAGCTATTCATAAGATTGCGACAATTGCAACAGATGTTAATCAAGATACAGAGAATATTGGTGCAAGGAGATTGCATACGCTTTTAGAAAAATTATTAGAAGATTTATCATTTGAAGCACCTGATATTACACTAGAAGAGATTGTTATTACACCAGCTTATGTTGAAGAAAAGTTAGCAACGATCGCAAAAAATAGAGATTTAAGCCAATATATATTATAGTATGGATTTTTTAGGAGGAAAAGGAATGGATTTACTAACAAGAACGAGAAAGATTAATGAGATGCTACAAAAGTCAGGAGGTCAACACGTTAACTTTAAAGATATGGCTGAAACCTTACGCGATGTAATTGAAGCAAATATTTTTGTTGTAAGCCGTCGTGGGAAGTTACTCGGTTTTTCTATCAAACAAGAGATTGAAAACGAACGAATGAAAAAAATGTTAGAAGAACGACAATTTCCTGAAGAGTACACGTCTAACTTATTCAAACTAGAAGAAACGAGTGCGAACCTCGATATTGGTAGTGAATACACAGCGTTTCCAGTTGAGAATAAAGACTTATTCGGATCGGGCTTAACAACTATCGTGCCCATTTTAGGCGGTGGCCAAAGATTAGGGACTCTAGTATTAGCGAGATTAAGCAAGTCATTTGATGATGATGATTTAATCTTAGCAGAATATGGAGCTACGGTAGTTGGAATGGAAATTCTTCATGAAAAAACGCAGGAAATTGAAGAAGAAGCGCGTAGTAAAGCAGTTGTACAAATGGCTATTAGTTCACTATCATACAGTGAGTTAGAAGCGGTAGAACATATTTTTGAAGAGCTAGAAGGCAAAGAAGGTTTACTCGTAGCTAGTAAAATTGCAGACCGAGTTGGAATAACACGTTCTGTAATTGTAAATGCATTACGTAAACTTGAAAGTGCTGGTGTAATCGAATCGCGATCACTCGGTATGAAGGGGACTTATATTAAAGTACTAAACGACAAGTTTCTAGCTGAGTTAGATAAGATTAAACAAGGCTAATACAACAGTTCATATTTAACTTGTTACAGGAATTAAATATATAACCTTTAGATTTTAGAGGGTTGTATAATACTAAAGAGGTCAATTTCAATTTGAAATGACCTCTTTTTCTTTTTTTATTAAGGAGAGTAACATTTTTTAGTAAAATCCTACAGATTAATTTATTAGAAAAAATAAATTATTATATTTCATCACTAATATTATCAAGGGTTTGTAGAGTGAAAAATTTATTACGTCTTTTTAATTAGGAAATAGTAGGATTAAACTAAGTGACAATACCGTAAATACATTAAAAGGAAACAATAAAAACACTTTTTTTTACTTAATTTATATTATACTATACATAGTGTTACACAATTCGACATTGGAAGTTCCTGAAATGAAGCTTTAATAGGACTTTAGGACCATCGGGATGCAGGACTTTTTAATCCATTCCGACAAAAATTAATTGATTATTAGACATTTACTTTAAGATCTAATACAATTTATTAGCAGGATTAACCAATTATCGCGAATTTACGACAAGGAGCGACTAAAATGAACTTATTTACAAATCTTTCTTTTAGTACGCTGGAGAAGGCATTAGATGGTGCTGCATTAAGACAGAGAACAATCTCTCATAATATAGCAAATGTGGATACACCAAATTACAAGACGAAAAAAGTGAACTTTCAGCACACGTTAGATCAAGCAGTTTCGCAAAATTCATTTAACGCTATACGAACGGACAATAGGCATATGAATTTTAGCACAGGTAAACAAAGAGAGGCCTACGTTACTAGTGTGAACAATACAATGTACAATCATAATTTGAATAATGTGGATATTGATAAAGAAATGTCGGCTCTTGCAGAAAACCAAATCTATTATAATGCACTAATTGACCGGTTAAATGGTAGATTTAATAGTCTTCAAACTGTAATAAAAGGTGGGAAATAAACGTGACGATTTTCAATGGGTTTAATGCTTCGGCATCAGCGTTAACTGCACAACGGTTACGTATGGATGTTATATCAGCGAATATGGCTAATGCTGAAACTACACGTGCGAATTTTGTAGATGGAGAGTGGCAACCATATCAACGTAAAATGGTTGTAATGCAGCCTAATCAACAAGATTTTTCTAGTTATTTAAATATGGCTATGAAACAAACGAATAATCCAGGTGAAGGAGTGAAAGTATCCCGCATTATCGAGGACCAGACACCCTTTAAATTGATGTACCAACCGGAACATCCTGATGCTGATGAAATTGGTTATGTAAAATTACCTAATGTTGACCCTTTACGAGAGATGGTTGATTTAATGAGTGCAACTCGTTCGTATGAAGCGAACGTAACTACTTTAAATGCAACGAAAAATATGTTAATGAAAGCATTAGAAATAGGTAGATAAGGAAGGTAACGAAAATGGAATTGAATAAAATAAGTTCACCATTTACGATTCAACGACAGCCGATAGAAACACAAGTGGTTAAAAAAACACCTGCAGTAGCACAGAATGAGTTTAAGGCAGCCCTCAGCGACGCAATAAAAAATGTTAATGCAGCTCAAAATGAATCTTCAGAAGCCACGTTACGACTTGCTAGAGGTGAAGCAGATAATCTTCATGAAGTCATGATTTTAGGACAAAAAGCTAGCATTACATTACAAGCAACTGTGGAAGTTCGTAATAAAGTAATCGAAGCATATCAAGAAATCATGCGAATGCAAGTGTAACAAAATGATGGTTTACGTCGTATAGGTGGGAGGGCACATGAACGAAAAGCTTGTACAATACAAAGAAAAAGGAACATCGTTTTGGAAAGAGCGTACTAGTGCCCAAAAGGGTATTATTGTCGGCTCTATTTTACTGTTAATTACTATGCTAATATTATTAACTATTTTTGGAACAAAATCAAGTTTTGTTCCACTTTATAGCAATTTAACAGTTCAAGAAACAGGGCAAATTAAAGAAACGTTAGATGCTAGAGGAATCGCATCTGAGATTTCAGATAATGGAACTACAATTAGTGTTCCAGACACGATGGTTGACACATTAAAGGTGGAGTTAGCTGCTGAAGGAATTCCAAGAAGTGGTAGTATTGATTATGGATTTTTTAGAGACCGAATGGGTATCGGTATAACTGATAATGAATTTTCCCTTATGGAAAGAGCAGCAGTTCAAACTGAGCTAGGAAATTTAATCCGGAATATTGATGGTGTAAATGGTGCCAATGTCATGATAACTTTACCTGAGGAACGAATTTGGGTTTCTGATGAATTAATGACAGCATCAGCATCGATTGTTATAAATACAGCTCCTGGATACCAACTTGAGCCGAGGCAAATTCGTGCTCTATACCATCTAGTTTCAAAGAGTGTACCAAACCTTCCTGTAGATAATATCGTCATCATGAACCAAATGTTTGAGCATTATGAGTATAGAGATGAAAATTCCCAAGATTATTCAACAATGACAGCTTATGAACATCAAAGAAAAATTAAACAAGACATTGAAAGAGATTTACAACGACAATTAACGCAAATGCTCGGTACGATGATGGGCCGTGATAGTGTATTAGTCTCTGTAACGACAGACATTGATTTCACTCAAGAAAATCGCCAAGAAGAGATCGTTACACCAGTTAATGAAGAAAATATGGAAGGTCTTGCTGTTAGTATTGAAAGGATAACTGAAACGTACGAAGGCGAAGATGTTCCTGAAGGTGGAGTAGCTGGTACAGGAGAAGCGATACCAGGTTATCCAGGTGTTGTTGGTGGTGGAAATGGATCTTATGAAAGAATTGAAGAACGAGTCAATAATGATGTAAATCGAATTCGCCGTGATATCGTCGAGAGTCCTTATAAAATTCGCGATTTAGGAATTCAAGTGATGGTTGAGCCTCCTGATGGTGAAGACGAATTACCAATTGAACGTCTTAATGATATACAGCAAATATTAAGTACGATCGTCCGCACAAGTATCGATGGGAACTTGGCAATGCAACTTACACCTGAAGAAATTAACGAGAAGATTTTTGTCTCTTCACAGCAGTTTGCAGGAAAAGTTGAAATTGAAGCTATTCCAGAACAAACGGTACCCAATTGGTTATATGTTATTGGTGGTATATTAGTTGCTATTATTATTCTATTAATCTTCTTATTGTTTAGAAAGAAGAAGCAGAGTGAAGAAGAGGAAGAAGTAATTGAAGAGGCTGTAAGTAATGAGATTCCCGATTTACCAAATGAAGATGATAGTATATCAGCTACAAAACGAAAACAGCTTGAAAGAATGGCAAGAGAAAAACCAGATGAATTCGCCAAGCTTATTAGAACATGGCTGGCAGATGACTAAGAGGGTGATCGTGTGAGTGTGACAAAAAAAGGAAGCTTAACAGGACGTCAGAAAGCTGCTACCCTCCTTATTTCTCTAGGACCAGATGTGTCTGCCCAAGTGTATAAACATTTAACAGAAGAAGAAATAGAGAAGTTAACGTTGGAAATTGCTAATGTAAGAAAAGTAGATAGTTCTTTAAAAGAAGAAATCCTTGATCAATTTCACCAATTAGCAATGGCTCAAGACTACATCGCACAAGGTGGGATTGGGTATGCAAAAAGTGTCCTAGAGAAAGCGTTAGGAGAAGCGGAGGCGATGGAAATTATTAATCGCCTAACATCAACTTTACAAGTTCGGCCATTTGATTTTGCAAGAAAAGCCGACCCTTCACAAATCTTAAATTTTATTCAAAATGAGCATCCGCAAACGATTGCACTTATCCTATCTTATTTAGATTCAGTACAAGCAGCGCAAATATTGTCTGAATTACCACAAGAAGTTCAGGCAGATGTAGCGAAGAGAATAGCACTCATGGATAGCACTTCACCTGAGATTGTCAACGAAGTGGAAAGTATTTTAGAACAGAAACTATCTGCAACTGTGACACAGGATTATACAGCTGCTGGTGGTATTGAAGCGGTTGTTGAAGTGTTAAATAGTGTCGACAGAAGTACGGAACGTACAATTCTTGATGCACTTGAAATTCAAGATCCAGAACTTGCTGAGGAAATTAAGAAGAGGATGTTTGTCTTTGAAGACATTGTTACTTTAGATAATCGTTCTATTCAAAGAGTCATTCGAGATGTTGAAAATGAAGATCTACAACTGTCTCTAAAAGTCGCAAGTGATGAAGTTAAAGATATTATTTTTACGAATATGTCTCAACGAATGGCTGAAACATTCAAAGAGGAAATGGAGTTTATGGGTCCAGTTCGTTTACGTGATGTAGAAGAAGCTCAATCTCGAATTGTCGCGGTTATTCGTCGACTTGAAGAAGCAGGCGAAATTGTTATAGCACGTGGCGGAGGAGATGATATTATTGTCTAAAATAATTAAATCCTCTTATGCTAGTCCAGAAAGCAATGGATCGAAAACAATTGCAATTAAGAAAATTAATCTTTCGGATACGAATGAAGGTCTTTTTCCTGATGGAGAACCCGATACATCAAATGGAGATCATCCAGATTTTCAAACGGAAGAACAAGCAAGGCAGCTTATTGAACAAGCTGAACAACAGGCACAATTGATAATACAACAGGCCGAAAACGCAGCAAACCAAGGTCGTGACGAAATAGAATTGGAGAGACAACACGTATATAATGAGCTCGAACAATTAAAGGAACAAACAAGACAACAAGGGTACGAGGATGGTTTTCAGCAAGGGTTAGAAGCAGGGGAATTACAGTATCGCGAAACTATCGAGCAAGCCATTCAGATAATAGAAGCTTCGAAAAAAGATTACCATGAGGTTATTGAACAAGCTCAGCCCACCATTATTGATTTAGCATTTACGATTTCACAGAAAATTATTGGTAATGCGGTTCGTAACGAGGAGGAAGCGTGGTTAACACTTGTTAAAGAAGCTATTCTAGAAGTCAGAGACCAGGATGAAGTAAAAGTGTATGTTCATCCTGATTGGTACGAACGTACACTATATCATAAAAGTGAATTGTTGAGCCTCCTAAGTCATACAGAGCAATTATTTATATACCCTGATTTACAGTTACAAGAAAATGGATGTGTCATTGAAACGTCCTATGGGCGTATTGATGCAAGCATGGACAGCCAATTAACAGAACTTAAACATTTACTCCACGAAAAATTGAAGGAGGGGAAGCATGGAAGCACGTGATTTAATTAATGTTGTTCCCCACCTGAACTCATATAAGTGGTATGGGAAGGTAACTAGAGTAGTCGGTTTAATGATTGAGTCAAAAGGTCCACAAGCGTCGATAGGAGACCTGTGTTATATTCATCTAGGAAAATTGCAAAAAACGAAAGTTATGGCTGAAGTCGTCGGTTTCCGAGAAGAACATGTTTTACTTATGCCTATTAATGGTACAGGTGAAATATCACCAGGAAGTTTAGTGGAAGCCACAAGACATCCGCTGCAAATAAAAGTCGGATCTGGTTTAATTGGAAAAATTATTGATGGTTGTGGTCAACCGCTTGATCGCTCCCCTTTACCAGATGGATTATCATCTTTCCCTACGGATAACGACCCACCAAATCCGTTAGAAAGACCAAGAATTACAGAACCGATGAGTATCGGTATACGGTCAATTGATAGTGTCTTAACAGTCGGAAAAGGTCAGAGAGTTGGTATTTTTGCTGGTAGTGGTGTTGGTAAAAGTACGCTATTATCGATGATCATAAAAAACTCTGATGCGGACCTAAATATAATAGCGCTGATCGGAGAACGTGGACGAGAAGTTAGAGATTTTATAGAGCGGGATTTAGGTGAAGAAGGGCTTAAAAAAAGTATTGTAGTAGTTGCTACATCAGATCAACCTGCATTAATGAGAGTTAAAGGCGCAATGACCGCTACGGCAATTGCAGAATATTTTCGTAACCAAGGAATGCATGTTAATTTAATGATGGATTCGGTTACGCGATTTGCAATGGCACAGCGGGAAATTGGATTGGCTGTTGGGGAACCACCGACGACAAAAGGTTATACACCATCAGTCTTTGCCATGTTACCTAGACTATTAGAGCGTTCTGGTACGAGTGCAAACGGTTCAATAACTGCTTTTTATACCGTGCTTGTGGATGGTGACGATTTAAATGAACCCATTTCGGATGCTGTTCGTGGAATATTGGACGGGCATTTTGTCTTAGACCGAAAATTAGCTAACAAGGGACAATTTCCAGCTATTAATGTCTTAAAAAGCGTTAGTCGTGTAATGCATGATATTGTATCACAAAATCATCTCGTTGCTGCTGAACGGTTAAGGACTCTGTTATCTACTTACTATGAATCAGAAGATTTGATTAATATTGGTGCATATAAAAGAGGTTCATCAAGAGAAGTAGATTTAGCGATCCAAGCATATCCAAACATTATTTCTTTTTTGAAACAGGGAATTAAAGAAGACAGTAATTTAGTAAAGGCAGTGACCATGCTACAAGAACAGATTGGGAAAGGTGAATAGTGTTATGTCGTTCCGCTACACTCTCCAAAAAGTACTTGATATAAAAGACAGAGAAAAAAAAACGTCAGAAAATGAATATAACAAGGCAACAAAACAATTTGAAGAGATGGCAACGAGACTTTATGATCTATTAAAGAAAAAAGAAGACTTAGAATCTAGTTGTCAACAACAAATGAATCAAGGAATTCCGATTCATCAATTACAACAACATCAAACCCTTTTGATGCGTTTAAATGTCGATATTGATAGGCAACAACAGTCAACGAACTTAGCGCGTAATATCATGTATCAAAAGCAAGAAGATTTTGTTGAAGCTTCAATTGAATTAAAAAAGTATGAAAAGATGAAAGAAATTAGGTATGAAGAGTATATCGAAGAACAAAAAAGGATGGACAATATGCGGATGGATGAAATTTCTTTACAGCTATATGTAAACCGCTAAAAACAAGGTGAAGCTAATGAGTAATGAAAAAGAGTATAGTAAAATCCAATGGTTCTTCTTTGTTATTTTAATCCCAACTATTTTTGCGATTATTTTATTTGCTGTAATTTTAATCTTTCTCGGGGTTGACTTGAAAGAAAAGGCAAAAGAAGTTGGTGGAAACCTTCCTTTTATTGGTGAACATTTCGATGAAGAAGTAGAAGAACAAGAACACGAAGATGTAAACATCGATGAGTTATACGAACAAATTGCCGCTCAACAAGCACAAATTGACCAGTTAGAACAGCAACTTACCCAGAAAGATGAAGAGTTACTCCAAGTTCAACAGGAAGCAAGTTCATTAGAAGCACAAGTTGAATTACAAGAAGAAGCTGTTGTTGAAGTTAGGCAGGATCTAAAGGAAATTGCCAAAACATATGAGGCAATGTCAACGAAAAACGCTGCTAACATATTGTCTGAACTTCCAACATCAGAAGCGCTCCTTCATATCTCTCAAATCTCAACACAACCTAGAGCTGGGATCCTTGCTAAAATGGAACCAGAAAAAGCAGCAGAAATTATGTCGTTGTTAGCCAATCAGTAAAGAATGATCTACTTGAAAGGAGGTGAAAACATGAACGTAGCAGGAGTTATTAATTCAGCTCAGCGAAATGCGGGCAGTGGACCATCTGGAGAGAAGAGAATGACAAAGGGTAACTCAACTTTTGCTAAGCTTCTCGGAAATGTTACTTCTGAACGAGGGAAGAAAGAAGCAACTAATACCTCAATTGCAAATAAACAAAATGAAGTACTTAGCAATAAAGATCAGTTACAAGATGTGTTACAAAGAATAGCAGGGGAAATCCCATTTCAAGAAGGGTTTCTTACTAAAGAGAAGCTTTACGATAAAGATGTACAAGAATTCCTCCAATTATTACCCCAAGATTTGCAGCTAGAAATTGAGGATTTCTTTCAAGGTGCTTTCCCAATCGAATCTCTCATACAAACAGCTGATATGATGAACCAGCCTGCGAATATGCTTGCTTATTTCATTGCGTTAAGTAGGTCAATGTCAGAGTATGTAGCACCATCGAATCAAGATATTACCCATTTCCTAAAACATATAGAGCAACTACTAAATACAGTGGAAAGATTGAGCGTCATTGAAATTAAAGACCCAAAAGACATAATGCGCCAATTCATTCAAGCTCTTCAAAAAGAAGTGCAAGGACCAAACCAAAGCCAATTTCTCCAGTCTTTAATGCAAAGATCAGGGATAGGAGAAAGCAGGTCGGATGGATCACAAGGAATCACGTTAAATGCGGATGGCCAAAATATGTCTCGTGTTCAACAAATGGTTATACATATTGGTGAACAACCGACAAAAGAGGCTGAACAAAGGCAATTTGTGCGTCAATTTCAAGAGTTACTTGGAAGAGGAGTTTTGAAAAATTTAAACAACGGTTCGCAAATATCGATTAAATTCTTCCCAGAACATTTAGGAAGACTGGATATTCGCTTGTCGCAAATTAACGGTGTCATTACTGCGCGAATTCTTGCAAGTTCAAGTACTGCTCGTGAACTAATCGAATCTCAAATTCAACAATTAAGGCATGCTTTTGCGCAACAACAATTAAGTGTAGAACGCATTGAAGTAGCACAGCAACATCAACAAACTGCTAGTAATTTAAATAAAGATGGCAAAGGAAGACAAGCAGACCGTGATGAACGTGAAGAGCAAGAAGATGATAACGAAGCCAACAATGAAACATTCTCGCAAGTACTTGAAGAAATAACGATAAATGAGAAAGTTTAGGTGTTGAATATGTACAATAATACAATTGATCAAAGTCTTTTTTATCATAACCGTCCTCGTGAAATAAAGAACACAGGAGAAGGTGCATTAGGAAAAGACGATTTCTTAAAAATATTAATTACTCAGTTACAAAATCAAGATCCGACTAATCCAATGGATGATCGTGAGTTTATCTCACAAATGGCGCAATTTTCATCATTAGAACAAATGACGAACATGAACAAATTGCTAGAGAGTTTTATCGAATCACAAACGGAGAATAAGCTTGTTCAAAATAGTCATCTAATTGGTAAAGAAATTCAATGGCAACCTGAAAATGCCATGTCCGATAGAGACTTAGTAACTAATGTTGTAAAAGCAATACGTCAACGTGATGGTAATGTATCTGTTCAATTAGATAATGGAAACTGGATCTTAGTTGACCAAGTAAAGCAAATTAGTGCTGGTAAAAAAGACTAAGTGAATAGGAGGTGATGTGATGGACCCTCATATATATTCACAGCAACTAAGGCCATTGCCTCAAACACAATATCCTAAAAACAGCATCACGCTTACGAGGCAAGGAAATTTCCATGAAATTTTACAAACTGAGATTAATAGCAACCAGGGAATCAAACTTAGTAAACATGCTGAAAAGCGCTTGCAGGAAAGAGGAATTTCCATCGATCAGGATAAATGGTCGCTTATTCAAGATAAATTAAGTGAAGCAAAGTTAAAAGGCATTAACGACTCTTTGGTTGTACTAAGCAATGCAGCATTGGTCGTAAATGCAAAAAGCAACACTGTAATCACCGCATTAGGTCGTGAAGAAGCTAACTCACAAATATTTACAAACATAAATGGAACCATTCTTATTGATTAAAGAGGCTGGACCGAAAGGAAGCCTTGGTTGTGGACTGACAGAAGCAATCAACGAACTATGATAGTGAAGGGGAAATATATATGCTGCGTTCAATGTATTCAAGTATTGGCGGATTAAAAAACTTTCAAACCAAGTTAGATGTGATCGGGAACAATATAGCTAATGTAAATACATTTGGGTATAAAAAAGGTCGAACTACGTTCCAAGATATTATGAGCCAACAAATAACAGGAGCGACAACACCGACGGCTGATCGGGGTGGGACGAACCCGATGCAAGTAGGACTTGGTGGAACAATTGCGACAATTGATACTATCCATACACAAGGAAGTATGCAATCGACAGGACGATCTCTAGATGTGGCGGTTTCAGGTGACGGATTTTTCGTTGTAAATAATGGAAATCTCAATTCCTATACACGTGCAGGAAATATCTATCTAGATCAAAATGGTACGCTCGTGAATGGTGATGGACTTCGTGTAATGGGTTACGGATTGCAAGCGGGAACGACGGATCAACTCGATTATACACAAATTCAACCACTTCAAATTCAAGCAGGTAGTCAAATGGCACCTGAAGCGACTACAAATATTACGTATAAAGGTAACTTTAATGCGGACCTTCCACCTGTAGGAACTGCTGAAGGTGGTGTAGCTTTAGTTGATGGCGAAGAAGAATTAACACAACAACAAATTAATGAAGCTATGAAAAGTGGATTTATGATTACTCATAAAGTTGTCGATTCACTAGGTGCTACACACGATGTTAAATTAGCGTTTCAAAAAACAGCCACTGGAGAATGGACAGTCGGGATTGTAAGACCATCAATTGATCCTGCTTCTAGAGAGCAAAATCAAGACCCATTGACAGGGCAGTTGTTCTACACATATGAAAGCTTAACTAGTGCTAATACTCCTTTTCCTGGGTTAACCGATGATTTTATTAAATTCGGTTCAAATGGTTATGTAATCCAAGATGACCCGAATGCAAATAATACCAATTCTATGAAGGAAGTAAATCTAACTTTAAACCTTAATAATCGACCACTTGGACCAGGAGAATTCAATGGTGCTGACCCACTTCAGTTAACATTCGACTTCTCACAGTTTACCCAGTTTTCTGGATCAAACACAGCGGATGTTAATCAAGTAACTGGAAATATTGATGGTTTTTTAGATAGCTTTAATATTGGACAATCTGGTGAAATTATTGGAGTTTACTCAAACGGGCGTGTTCAACTCCTTGGTCAACTGGCACTAGCAACATTTAATAACCCTGGTGGATTGAGTAAGTCAGGAAGTAATATTTACCAAGCTTCAAATAACTCAGGTCAGCCGAATATTGGTGTTCCAGGGGAAGGCCGTGGACTTTTGATGGGAAGTACATTAGAAATGTCGAACGTGGATATTTCAGAAGAATTTACCGAAATGATTGTAGCTCAACGAGGTTTCCAAGCAAATACAAGAATTATTACAACTTCCGATGAAATCTTACAAGAGCTTGTTAACTTAAAACGATAATTTCGTATATTTCCTAATGGGAAAAGAATATTTCTGTTCCATTAACATTGACGGATTGGAGGATGGAGGCAGTTCTTTGGACTGCGTTTTCAGAAAAGAACGGTTCTTGAACGAGCCTCCAAAATTATCACGATGATTAAGTTAACAAGATTAAATAATAGTACGTTCTTATTAAATGTGTTACTAATTGAACAAGTTGAGGCTTTTCCTGATACAACTATTACCCTTGTCAATGGAAAAAAGATAGTAGTGCGTGAGTCCATTAACGATGTTATGCTTATGACTAATGAACTATATCGAACGATCGGTCTTGCTTCAATTTATAGTAACAAAGATTCGGAGGGTTCTTGATTGTTTAAAAATAAATTAGTCAATATCATGATTATTCTCCTCGTATCGCTTACATTAATTGGAGTTGTTACGTTAGTACTTATTAATTATTTATCAACTGAAGATAATGAGTTTGCGGAACCGACAATTGATGAGATCATTGCAAATTCATATGATACACCTGAAATGACAACGATGTTATTAAGTAATGAATTTGCGAAGGTGCAATTCAAAATTCACGTCGATAACCGGAAAGCCTTAGCGGAAATTTCAAAACGAGATTTTCAAATTGAAAATATTATTGTACATGAATTAGCTGGAATGAAATCCACTGAACTTTCAGGATCAGAAGGATTATCGAAATTAGAGAGCCAGATTAAATTTAAAATCAATGAATTAATGACAGAAGGAACTGTCGTTGATATTTATACACGACGATTCATTATCCAATAAATTTACGTCTGGAATAGTTTGAGAGGTGAGGCTCTTGGCTGACATTTTGTCACAAGGTGAGATTGATGCGTTACTATCCGCTCTATCAACTGGGGAAATGGATGCTGAGGAACTGAAAAAAGAAGAAACAGAAAAAAAGGTGAAGGTTTACGATTTTAAAAGAGCTTTACGTTTTTCGAAAGATCAAATTAGAAGTTTGACGAGAATTCATGAAAATTTTGCCAGACTATTAACTACTTTTTTTTCTGCTCAACTAAGGACATTTGTCCAAATTTCAGTTGCTTCAGTTGACCAATTACCTTATGAAGAGTTTATACGTTCTATACCGAAAATGACGATACTAAATGTCTTTGAACCCTATCCTTTAGATGGTCGATTTTTAATGGAGGTCAACCCGAATATCGCTTATTCGATGTTAGATCGCCTGCTCGGCGGAAAAGGAGTTGCGGTTAATAAAATTGACAACTTAACAGAGATTGAAACTAGAATTATGTCACAGCTATTTTTACGAACATTAGAAAGTTTTACAGAAGCTTGGAGTTCCGTAGTGGAATTAGATCCAGTGATGGAAGATTTAGAAGTAAATCCACAATTTTTACAAATGGTTTCTCCTAATGAAACTGTTGTTGTCATCTCACTTTCAACCACAATTGGGGAAACTTCAGGGATGATTAACTTATGTTTACCTCATGTTACGTTAGAAGAAATTCTTCCGAAGTTGTCTGTTCATTACTGGATGCAAACGAAGAAAAAACAACGACAACCTGGTGAAGTGGAATCTTTAGAAGCATCGGTTCGAAAAGCGCCATTACTTATTCAAGCAGAACTTGGACGATCAGAAATTACGATTGAAGAATTTTTACAACTTAGTAAAGGTGATGTGATTGAGTTAGATCAAAGTATAAATCATTCTCTGTTAGTGGCTGTAGGTGGGGAGCCTAAATATAAAGCTCAACCAGGAAAGTCCAAAAATAAATTGGCAATCCAAATAACAGAGGTTATGGAGGAGGCAATGGAAGATGAATGACGATATGCTTTCCCAAGAAGAGATTAACGAACTCTTAAAGGGAGTTGGAATCGAAGAAGATGATGAGCCAACCTCAGAAGAAGAGGAAATGAATAGTTCGGATACATTAAGAATTGAGGATTACTTATCTCCTTTTGAACAAGATGCATTAGGTGAAATTGGAAATATTTCGTTTGGAAGTGCAGCTACAGCATTATCTACCTTACTTAATCAAAAAGTTGAGATAACAACACCGCAAGTAACAGTAATAAACCGAAGTTCATTAGATAAAGAGTTTCCACAACCTCACGTAGCGGTATCTGTTCAATATACTGAAGGTTTTGAAGGGATGAACTTGCTTGTCATTAAATCAACAGATGCAGCCATTATTGCAGATCTTATGTTAGGTGGGGATGGTTTAAGCGCATCAACGGATTTAAGTGAAATGCAAATTAGTGCAGTCCAGGAAGCGATGAACCAGATGATGGGGTCCGCTTCTACTTCTATGTCGACGATTTTTAATAAAAGAGTAGATATTTCTCCTCCAGGAATTGAGTTAATGAATGTTCCTGAAGAAAAAGGAATCGAAAGTATCCCAACAGATGAAATCTTGGTTAAAATTTCGTTTAGATTAAAAATTGGTAATTTAGTTGATTCATCGATTATGCAACTTTTAACAGTATCATTTGCAAAGCAGCTTGTTGATGAACTTATGAATCCGCCAGTACCTGAGCCTGTTCAAGTGGAATTAGAACAGCAACAAGTAACACAATCTGCTCATGAGCCAGCTGTTCAAGAACCTGTACAGCCAATGCCACAGCAACAACCTGCAACAGTACAACACAAGCAGCCGATTTCTCAGACGATGGATAACCAACCTGTTGCGCCGTATGAACAACCACAATATGAGCAACGCGGACAACAATATTTGGGAACACAATTTCAACAACGACAAGTTGATGTACAACCTGCTGCGTTCTCGACTTTTGAACCACCTTCACTTTCGCAAAATGAGGTCAGCAATTTAAATATGCTACTAGATATTCCTTTACATGTGACTGTCGAGCTTGGTCGAACGAAACGTTCGATAAAGGAAATTTTAGAATTTGGCCAAGGCTCTATCATTGAATTAGATAAATTGGCTGGAGAACCTGTTGATATTTTAGTAAATCAAAAATTAATAGCAAAAGGTGAAGTAGTTGTTATTGACGAAAACTTTGGGGTACGTGTAACGGATATTGTTAGTCAACAAGAAAGAATTAAAAACCTCCGCTAATCAAAATGTGTTCTAAATAGGGTTAGATCCGACCCTTTAATCAAACATCTAATTGCAGTGAATAGAAAGGATGATAATAAATGTCAGGAAAAATTCTAATTGTAGATGATGCAGCGTTTATGAGAATGATGATTAAAGATATATTATCTAAAAATGGTTTTGAAGTTGTGGGTGAAGCAACGGATGGTGCTCAAGCAGTTGAAAAATATAAAGAACTGTCACCTGACTTAGTGACGATGGATATTACAATGCCAGAAATGGATGGTATTACTTCTTTGAAAGAAATTAAGAAAATTGATCCTAATGCAAAAGTAATTATGTGTTCAGCAATGGGACAACAGGCGATGGTCATTGATGCGATCCAAGCAGGGGCAAAAGATTTTATTGTGAAGCCATTTCAAGCTGATCGTGTGTTAGAGGCAATTAAAAAGACATTAGGGTAAGGGAGGGTGATGACCCCTTGTACCGTAACTATATATATTTTCTATGTGGTTTACTAGTTGTTTTGATACTTAATTTCACTGAGCCAGTTTTTGCCGAGGAAACTGGAACTGGCTCGGTATTTGACTCTTTACCAGCCCATGATGAAGTAATCAGTGAAGAAGTTGAGGTAGCACCAATAGAAACAGAACCTGTTCCAACGGAAAATGCACCATTTGCTGATACTGCAGATACGCCATTTGAAAGTGGGACAAGTTTCTTTATGTTATTCTTGCAAATGATTGCGGCTTTAGTTGTAGTCATTGCATTAATCTATATAATGCTTCGTTTTGTTAGTAAACGAACACGTTCTTTCAGGGACCACCAAACAATGCAGAGTATTGGTGGTGTTCCACTAGGAACAAACCGTTCTTTACAAATGATTAAACTAGGAGATCGGATTCTCGTGGTTGGAGTTGGTGAATCGATTCAACTTATTAAGGAAATTGAAGACAAAGATGAAATTAAAAAAATATTGGCCCAACCAGAATTTGAGTTTGATCGAATTGAACAACCATTAAATAGAGCATCTACGTGGATTAATCAAATACTGTTAAAAAAGGGTCAAAATGATACGAATAATAAGCTCGATTTTAGTGAGCTATTAAATAAACAGTTAAAAGATGTTTCTAAGTCGCAAAAACAAATCCACGAGGCGATGAAGGAGCATAAGAAATGACAGAATTCTTGCCAACATTTAATGATGATTTATCTACTACAATACAAATTTTAATATTATTAACAGTACTATCATTAGCACCAAGTATTCTTATTCTAATGACTTGTTTTACGAGAATCATAATTGTCCTATCGTTTGTTAGAACAGGACTTGCAACACAACAAATGCCACCTAACCAGGTGTTAATTGCTCTAGCATTATTTATCACTTTTTTTATCATGGCTCCTGTATTTTCAGAAGTAAATGAACAAGCACTATCGCCATTATTAGCTGGTGAAATTGAACAAGATGAGGCCTTTGATCGTGCGGTTTTACCAATGAAAGAGTTTATGGCCAAGCATACGAGAGAAAAAGACTTGGCACTATTTATGGGGTATGCAGGCATGGATAGACCACAAACATTGGATGATATACCATTAACAGCTTTAGTTCCTGCTTTTGCGATAAGTGAAATCAAAACGGCGTTTCAAATCGGCTTTTTTATTTTTGTACCGTTTCTTGTTATCGATATGATTGTGGCGAGTGTATTGATGGCCATGGGGATGATGATGTTACCTCCAGTCATGATCGCGCTACCGTTTAAGATATTACTTTTCGTTATGGTTGACGGTTGGTATTTAGTAGTTCAATCATTATTGCTTAGTTATAGTTAGCCCAACAATAAAAGTAGGTGAAAATATTGAGTGCTGAACAAGTCATTTCTCTAGCTGAAAATGGAGTATGGACCGTTCTAATGGTTGCTGGTCCGTTATTATTAATTGCATTATCTTTAGGGTTACTCGTCAGTATTTTTCAGGCGACAACCCAGATTCAAGAACAAACGTTAGCATTTATTCCAAAGATTGTCGGGGTATTCGTCGGATTAGTATTTTTTGGTCCGTGGATGTTGTCTCAATTAATTAATTTTACGTACCATATTTTTAATAACTTACACCGGGTTGTTGGGTAATGTTAGAATGGATTAACTTTTTGCCTGCTTTCTTATTAATTTTTATTAGAGTGCTGGCTTTTTTTACAGTCATGCCTATCTTCTCTTATCGAACGATACCAAATACGTTTAAAGTTGGACTTGCTGTCTATTTAGCCTGGATTATGTTCTTTACGCTTGATGCACCAGAACTACCGATGGATGAAACATATTTTCTTCTAATTATAAAAGAAGTTATGGTTGGGTTACTCGTCGGATTAGTTGCTATGATTCTTTTATATGCCATTCAAGTTGCGGGTGCATTTATTGATATAAAGATGGGCTTTATGATTGCTAACGTTGTAGACCCTGGAACGGGTGCTCAATCTCCTTTAATTGGAGGGTATTTATATACGTTTGCTCTTTTATTACTTCTTGTCAGTGACGCCCATCATTTGTTAATTGATGGTGTTTTCTATAGTTATCAGTTTATTCCGTTAGAGCAACCATTTTTACCACTTGGAAACGAAAATGTAATTGAGTTTATCTTTTTAACTTTCAATAAAATGTTTATTATCGCTTTCCAAATGGCATTTCCAATTGTAGGATCATTATTTTTGGTCGATGTGGCTCTTGGAATGATTTCGCGTGCGGTTCCGCAAATGAATGTATTTGTCGTTGGGATGCCTTTAAAAATTCTTGTTGGTCTGCCATTATTAATGTTATTTTTAGGGGTATTTTATATGATTGTTCAACAGCTGTTTGAAACAATTGTTCTAACGATGAGAACGCTCATGCAATTACTAGGGGGGGGCTAGTCGGTGCCTTACATCCAATTAGATCTACAATATTTCGCCCAAGAAAAAACGGAAAAAGCGACACCGAAGAAACGTCAAGACACTCGAAAAAAAGGTCAAGTTCCTAAAAGTACTGACGTAAATACAGCTATTATTTTATTACTTGTTTTTTTATTTCTTTGGTTCATCGGCCATATCGTCGGTGATTATTTGTTAGCGATGTTGAAACATACGTTTCAGAACTACATGTTATTAGATTTAACAGAACTGACACTACAAATGGTTCTAAATGAAGTAACGTATACATCAGCCATAGTGGTATTACCAATCATGCTTGTCGCTTTAATAGCAGGTGTGTTTAGTAGTTATTTGCAAGTTGGTCCGCTATTTTCAACAGAAGCCATCCAACCAAAACTATCAAAATTAGATCCAATCAAAGGTTTCAAAAGAATTTTTTCTGTTAGAGCTATCGTCGAATTATTAAAATCACTTTTGAAAATTTCGTTTGTCGGCACTGTTGTTTTTATGGTTTTATGGCTGAGTCTTGACTCGGTTATGATCTTATCCCAAAAGGCAGTTGCTGACGGGTTTTATCAAATTGCACAATTAACAGTCATTATGGGAATTATTGTTGCGATATTGTTACTAATTTTATCCATTCCTGATTATTTATATCAAAAATACGACCATGAAAAGCAAATTAAAATGTCAAAACAAGACATTAAAGATGAGCATAAAAACATGGAGGGTGACCCAAAAGTTAAATCAAAACGAAAACAAAAGCAAATGGAAATGGCGATGTCTCGGATGATGCAAGAAGTTCCAAAAGCAGACGTTGTCATTACGAACCCAACTCACTATGCCGTAGTCTTAAAATACGACGGAGTAAAGATGGATGCTCCAGTTGTTACTGCAAAAGGAGTCGATTATGTTGCTTTTAAAATTCGTTCCATTGCGAAAAATCACGATGTTACAATCGTTGAAAATAAACCTTTAGCTCGGGCTTTGTATGCACAAGCTAATATTGGCAATCCAGTCCCAGAGGATTTGTTTATGGCTGTTGCTGAGGTCCTTGCTTATGTGTATCGTCTAAAAAAGCAAGAAGTTTAGTAGTAAATGTTGGTAGAAGGGGAGAGAGGTTCAATTGTCCATTAAAGATTTATCTGTATTACTAGGCGTAATCTTAATCATTATTATGTTGATCATTCCTTTACCGCCTGCAATGCTGGATGTTCTCATTATTTGTAATATCTCTCTTGCTCTTGTAATTATATTAGTAGCAATGAATACGCGGGAACCACTTCAATTTTCCATTTTCCCGACCCTTTTGCTACTTGTTACCCTGTTTAGACTGGGACTTAATGTTTCAACAACACGTTCAATTCTTGGAAACGCAGAAGCTGGGAATGTGATTGAAACGTTTGGGTCGTTTGTTGTTGGTGGAAATGCGCTCGTTGGTTTTGTCGTTTTCCTTATCTTAATTATCATTCAGTTTCTAGTCATTACAAAAGGAGCTGAGCGTGTATCTGAAGTAGGTGCACGTTTTACATTAGATGCAATGCCAGGGAAACAGATGAGTATTGATGCTGATTTAAATGCAGGAATGATTTCAGATATAGAAGCGAAAGAGCGTCGACAAAAGATCGAACAAGAAGCAGATTTTTACGGTTCGATGGATGGTGCGAGTAAGTTTGTTAAAGGTGACGCTATTGCGGGTATTGTTATTGTAATTATTAACCTTATATTTGGTTTAGTCATTGGAATGACGCAACTTGGGATGGGAATTGGGGAAGCTGCCAATACGTTCACATTGCTTACGGTTGGAGATGGACTAGTCAGCCAAATTCCTGCGTTATTAATTTCAACGGCAACGGGCATCGTTGTTACTCGTGCTACTTCTGAAGGGAATTTAGGGCATGATATTACCAAACAGTTGTTAGCTTATCCAATGATGCTCTATGTAGCAGGTGGAACGATCTTTTTATTAGGGGTCATTACACCGATTACACCGTACGTGACTTTTCCGATTGCAGGACTTCTTGTATATGGTGGATGGTATTTATCGAGAGCACAAAAGAAATCACTCGAAGAAGAGGCATCTAAAACGGATGAAACAGAAGATACAAATGAAGATTTGAAGTCGCCAGAAAGTGTTGTTAATTTATTACAAATTGACCCGATTGAATTTGAGTTTGGGTATGGGCTTATTCCGTTAGCAGATGCAAATCAAGGTGGAGATTTACTAGACCGTGTCGTGATGATCAGACGTCAACTTGCTTTGGAGTTTGGTATGATCGTTCCTGTTATTCGAATAAGAGACAATATACAATTACAACCGAATGAATATGTCATCAAAATTAAAGGCAATGAAATTGCCAAAGGTGACCTGCTTTTAGATCATTATATGGCGATGAGTCCAGGTATTGATGATGAGTCAATCGTCGGTATTGACACGATTGAACCTGCATTTGGATTACCTGCATTATGGATTGGGGAAGATATGAAAGAACAAGCTGAGTTGTCAGGTTATACCGTTGTCGATCCTCCATCTGTTGTTTCTACTCATTTAACAGAGGTTATTAAACGTCATGCACACGAGTTAATCGGAAGACAAGAAACAAAGCAACTCGTGGATCATTTAAAAGAAGCATACCCTACTCTTGTAGAGGATGTGACACCAAATCCATTGACCATCGGTGAAATACAAAAAGTACTTGCTAAATTATTACGTGAAAATGTCTCTATACGAAACTTACCGATTATATTTGAAGTGTTAGCAGACTATGGACCAATGTCAAAAGATATGGACCTTATTACGGAATATGTTCGACAAGGGTTATCAAGACAAATTTCAAAGCAATACTCTATACCAGGAGAGCCTCTTTATGTTGTAACGTTAAGTGGTTCTGTAGAAAAACGAATTGCAGAAGCGGTACAGCAAACAGAACATGGAAACTTTCTATCAATCGATCCAAATCAATCACAACAAATAGTTGAAATGGCATCACAGGAAGCGGATCGTCTATCGCAAATGGGGCAAGTTCCAATTATACTATGCTCTCCTGCTGTAAGGATGTACGTTCGTCAATTATTAGAACGATATATGCCGAGTGTACCTGTATTATCATATAACGAGTTAGAACCAGATGTTGAGGTACAAAGTGTTGGGGTGGTGAATGTAGATTGAAAGTAAAAAAAATTATAGCTCAGTCGATGCCAGAAGCGATGAAAAAAATACGGGAAGAGTTGGGTCATGATGCAGTCATTTTAAATTCAAGAGAAATTGTAACAGGTGGATTTCTAGGCTTTTTTACTAAGAAGAATATTGAAGTTATTGCAGCCGTTGACCAGACACCCACGATTAAACGACCAAACCCCAAAAAACAACAGATCAACAAGGAAGGGCGCCATGAACCATCAGGCGTCCTTCGGCAAAATAGAGTGAAAGTTCCTGAACCAAATCAAGATCACTTGATGAAAGAAATCAAACATCTTAAAACATTAATTTCTTCGTTAACGAGCAAACCATCAGAAACACAACAAGATTATCCTGAACCTTTTCAGTCTATACATGATTTGCTAGAAGACCAAGAGGTAGGTAAATCACTTCGATTAAAAACGATGAAGCATTTATTAAAAAAATGGTACGAAAGAGAAACTGAAACACCAACAAAAGAAGAAGTGCATGCATGGTTAAGAGATTATTTACTATCTTCATTTAGTGACCTACATATGGGTGGGATTTCATTTACTAAGCGTTTTGTTAATATTGTTGGACCAACAGGTGTTGGGAAAACGACGACGATCGCAAAAATTGCTGCGCATAGTGTTTTAAAAAAGCATAAAAAAGTGGCGCTTATTACGACGGATACATATCGGATCGCAGCCGTTGAACAATTAAAAACATATGCCAAAATTTTAAATATTCCGCTTGAAGTTGCTTATTCAATCGAAGATTTTAAAAAGGCAAAAAATCTATTTGCTAATTATGACCTCGTGCTAGTCGATAGTGCAGGACGTAATTTTAGAAATCCGCTGTATGTAGAGGAACTACAAAAAGTAATGGACTTCACGGATGAAGTTGAAACGTATTTGGTTCTTGCCCTTACGTCCAAATACCGAGATATGGAAGCGATTTATGAACAGTTTTCGCTGATTCATATTGATAAAGTAATTTTTACGAAAAAAGATGAAACCTCATATTACGGAACAATGCTAACATTTGTTGAAAAATATAAAATTGGAGTTGCTTATATTACACTCGGTCAAAATGTCCCAGATGACATCGTAGAAGGTAGTGCAACAGAAATTGTAAATTCTATAGTTGAGGTAAAAAATGATGAATGACCAAGCACAAAGTTTAAGGGAAATAATGGAAAACCAAGACAGCAAGAAGGATACAAAGGTCATTTCAGTAGTAAGTGGGAAAGGCGGCGTTGGAAAGTCGAATTTTGCAATTAACTTTTCCTTAGGCCTTTCACGTGCTGGAAAACGCGTATTATTATTTGATTTGGATATTGGAATGGCCAATATAGATATTTTAATGGGCGTTTCTAGTAAATATAACATTGTTGATATGATTGAAAATGAATTAACGATCTGGGAAATTATCGAGTTAGGTCCAGAAAATATATCATTCGTTTCTGGGGGATCAGGATTTACCCAACTATTTAAACTTAACGAACAAAAATTTCAACGGTTTGTTTCACAGCTTGAATTATTAAGAGATCAATTTGATTATATTATTTTTGATATGGGTGCAGGAGTCTCTGATGATAGTATGCAATTTATTTTATCATCAAATGAAGTCATTCTAGTGACGACACCTGAACCGACTTCCATCACTGACGCTTATGCGATGCTTAAATATATTAATATCAAAATAGATGAAATTCAGTGTTTATTGATTATAAACCGAACAGAAACTGATAAAGAAGGGCAGCTGACTGCTCAAAACTTTCAACGTGTCGTCAAACAATTTTTACAAAAAGACATAATGTATCTTGGTAATATTCCAAATGACAAAACGGTTACTAAAGCAGTCAAATCTCAAATACCGTTTCTACTTTTAGACCCGAAAGCAAAGTCGAGCAGGGCTCTGGAGTTAATAGTTCAGCAATTTTTAGGTGAACAAAACGAAGAACCATTAAAACCTCACTTTAATTCGTTTATCAAGCGCTTTAAACTCCTGTTTAGTTCTTAATTACAATAGATAATTTGTTTCATGGTGAGGGGGGATTTTGTGCAAGACAAAATCACTGTTTTAGTTGTTGATGATTCTGCATTTATGAGGAAGGTCATCACTGATCTATTACAACAAGATGAGCGGATTGAAGTAGTTGGTACGGCAAGAAACGGACAGGATGCTCTTAATAAATTAACAACGATAACGCCATCAGTTATTACTCTAGATGTCGAAATGCCAGTAATGGACGGGTTGGTAACGTTAAGAAAGATAATGAAAAAAAAACCTATTCCTGTCGTGATGGTCAGTAGTATAACATTACAAGGTGCTGAAAATACGGTGTTGGCGATGGAATATGGTGCCGTTGATTTTATTACCAAAACATCTGGAGCCATATCACTTGATATTTATAAAATTAAGGATGAATTGATTGAGAAAGTGATTTTGGCAGCTCAATCAAAAGTGAATAATTTTATGAAGAATGCCCGAAAGGACTTAATTAATTCGATTCATAGTAAGGATAGTCATAAATCGGGAACATCTTATCAATTTATGGCAGATAGTAGGAAAAAGGTGGTTGCGATCGGTACTTCCACAGGAGGCCCCAAAGCTTTACAAGAAGTATTAACTAAGATACCGTCTGCAATTAATGCTCCAATCCTTGTCGTACAGCATATGCCAGCAGGGTTTACGAAATCTTTGGCCAATCGCCTAAATTCTTTGTGCAGTATTGAAGTGAAAGAAGCAGAGGACGGTGAGATAATAAAATGTGGTGTTGCATACATAGCACCAGGAGGTTCACACTTAAATGTCAAGAAAATCGGGACGACGTTAGCTGTTCAATTAAATCAATTATCACCACGAAATGGTCATCGGCCGTCAGTTGATGTTTTGTTCGAATCTTTAGCTGACCTTTCAAACTATAGCATTCTTACGGTTGTTATGACAGGAATGGGAGCAGATGGTTCCCAAGGACTAATAAAATTGAAAAAACAATGTAATACGTATTCGATTGCTGAAGCAAAGGAATCGTGTATTGTCTTTGGAATGCCCCGTGCAGCAATCAAAACAAATCAAGTAGATGAAGTGGTCCACCTAAAGAAAATAAGTATGCGTATTAGTGAGTTAGTTACTTGATTTACCCTATAGAAATATAAAAAAGTGTTGTAGGGAGAGGTTGGATATGAGTTATTATGAACGAATTAAGCCGTACCATTTAGATGTTTTAAAAGAGATAGGTAATATTGGTGCTGGTAATGCAGCGACAGCACTTTCAAAGTTATTAAATAAAAGCATTGATATGAAAGTACCATCTGTAAAAATCATCTCTTTCCAAGAAATTACAGAGTTAGTTGGAGGTGCGGATCAAGTAGTTGCAGCTATTTTTCTTAGATTAGAAGGAGAGGCACCAGGAAGCATGTTTTTACTACTTCCGATTTTTGAGGCAGAACAGCTCATCCAACGTTTAACTGGCAATTCAAAATTCCAGTTAGCTGAACCCCCGTTTGATGAAATTGGGTTGTCTGCTTTACAAGAGATGGGGAATATATTAGCAGGTTCTTATCTCTCCGCTCTTTCAGATTTTACACGATTGAATTTACAGCCATCAGTTCCTGCGATAAGTATTGATTTAGCAGGTGCTATATTAAGTTATGGGTTAATTGAAGTATCACAAGTAAGTGATTATGTTATTGTTATTAATACTGAAGTTCATGAAGTTAATGATGAGTTTCAGCATTCAAGTGGGCATTTCTTTTTACTTCCAGATCCTAATGCGTTTGGGCGAATATTTAATGCTTTAGGGGTAGAGATGGATGAGTGAAGTTGTAAAAGTTGGAATGGCTGATCTAAATATAGTTAAATCCCCACAAACGATTAGAACATCTGGGTTAGGATCATGTGTTGGAGTTGTTTTATATGACGATTATTCATATATTTCAGGGATGGCACACATTATGCTTCCAGATTCAACACTTGCTAAGACGGGTACTTTAAACGTTGCCAAGTATGCAGATACTGCCATTGTTGAATTGATCCAGCAGTTGAAAAGTGCAGGGGCAAAAACCCATGCTCTAAGAGCAAAAATCGCTGGTGGAGCTCAAATGTTTCATTTTTCAAGTACGAACGATATGATGAGGATTGGCCCAAGAAATGTTGATGCTGTGAGAGAAAAATTGAAAGAGCTTAGAATACCAATCGTAGCACAAGATGTTGGGGGCAGTAGTGGTCGAACGATAGAATTTAATCCTTCAACAAAAAAATTACATATCCGAACGGTTAGTCAAGGGGCTAAGGAAATTTAATGTTAGGGAATTTAATAACATCTATGCTTCCGTAACTTCACTTTTCAATTCGTTTTTTACGTTCATTAGGGAATAATTTATCATAACTATTAATTTAGAATGAACATCTCGGTGACAAGGAGGTTTAATCATGCCTGAAGCATCTTTATATGAGGAACAAAAATTATGGGATAAGTGGCTTTGTACTAAAGATGGTGAGGCTGCAGACTCATTAATACGTTTATATATGCCACTCGTTCGGTATCATGTGAGTCGTGTGGGTTCAGGGCTTCCACGCAATGTAAATAAGGATGATTTAATGAGTCATGGGATGATGGGTTTGTATGATGCGCTAGAAAAGTTTGATTCACGGCGGGATTTAAAGTTTGATACGTATGCCTCATTTCGAATTCGCGGAGCCATAATTGATGGGCTAAGAAAAGAAGACTGGTTACCTCGATCGTTAAGGGAAAAATCAAAAAAAGTAGAAGCAACGATTGAGCGGCTAGAACAATCATTAGGGCGGTATGTTAAAGCGAATGAAGTAGCAAATGAATTAGGAATGACAGAAGAAGAAGTCATGCATATAATGTCTGAAAGTTTTTATGCGAATATGCTTTCCATGGACGAAAAGACGAACGAATCTGACCGCGATGAATCATATAAAGCAACAATTGAAGATAAACGAACGTTAACCCCAGAACAATCTGTAATGGAAGGGGCTACTAAAAAAGAATTAGTTCGAGTAATTCAAAATTTGAACGAAAAAGAACAGATGGTAATTAGTCTGTTTTATTTTGAAGAATTAACGTTAACAGAAATAGGACAAGTGTTAGGCTTATCTACATCCCGTATTTCACAAATTCACTCTAAGGCTTTATTTAGACTACAGCAAGTATTAAAAAGTGCGATAAGCTAACAAATGCTAATCGAAAGCGGTGGAAAAACAATGAGTCACTTAGATGACATTTTTGAAATTCAAATTAGTAATGATAAGATGAGAGCAACGATGCTTCAACATCAAAAAATTGGTGAAAATACAGAACTTGTCCTAGAAGAATTACAAAATTGGGTGAAAGAACATGGTGTTATTTTTGGGATATATGTAGAAAACTTAAAAAAGATCGTCGATGATAACGGAAGTATCACATCTCCAATTGTTATTGCAGAAGGGAAAAGCCCAATCAACGGCAATAATGCATATCTAGATGCAGTTCAGTTAGACATGAACAATGGAATTAACGAAAAAGTGGTCCGGGTTGATTTGAAAAATGTCGCTGATATTCCTTCTGTAAAACAAGGTCAAGTTGTCGGTAAAAAAATTGAAGCGACAATCGGCCAACCTGGTTTAAATGTAATAGGGGAAGAAATTTCTGCAAAATCTGGAAAGGATTTTATATTACGCCCTGGAAAAAATACATCCGTTTCTGAAGATAAATTAAAATTAATCGCACAAGTAGACGGGCAGCGCTGTATAGAAACAAAAACGATTCATGTGTACCCAGTGTACCAAGTACATGGTGACCTTGATATGAAAACTGGAAATATTGAATTTATAGGTAATGTAACGATACGAGGAAATGTACCAGCTGGTTTTGAAGTGAAGGCTAAAGGGGATATTCGAGTTCAAGGAACAGTCGAAGCTGCTACATTAATTTCAGAAGGTTCAATATTCGTAGCTGCTGGGATTGTCGGTCAAGGAAAAGGAATAGTAAAGGCAAAAAAGGATATACATACAAGTTTTATTAATCAAGGGAATGTCGAAGCGGAAGGTAATGTTTTCGTTAATCAATCGATCTTACATAGTAAATGCATCGTTAACGGTAGTATTGACTGTACAAAAGGGAAAGGTAATATTGTCGGTGGACAATTATCGGCAGGCCATGAAATTAGCGCTAACGAAATTGGTAATAATATGCACACTACAACAGAACTGTTCATTGGAGTCCATCAACAGGTATTAGAAAGTATAACAACACACCAAAAGCAATTAAAGCTAGCCTCAGAAGAATTAGAAAAGCTTAATAAATTACTACTCGTTTTTGAATTAAAGGAACAACAAGGAAAAGCTTTACAGCCAAAAGAACGAATAATGAAATTACGAGTAAAAAATACGATCAATCAAACAGAAGAAAAAAAAGCGATAGCTGAAGAAGAATTATTAGAATTGAACGAGGAACTAATACAAAGTCAGACAGGTGTCGTTAAAGTAAAACGTCATATGTATCCAAATGTAAATTTAACTTTTGGTAAATATCGAAGAAAAATTACAGTTAATCATCAGTATGTAAAAGTTTCTATTATTGATAGTGAAATACAAATCATTCCATTATAATGAATTTAACAAAACAGTGGAGTGTGACTATCGATGAGTTTAAGACCAGTCGAAATGCAAGGATCTTTTCCACGCGCTCAAACAGCAGGGAAGATACAAGAACAATTACAGCAACGTGGTCAAGTAGGACAAGATATTATTGCTAATGAACATAAGAAGGAACTAGACCAAAAGCGAAAGCAAGTTAATAAGTCTGATTCATCAGACCCTAGTAAGCTAGAACCTGATAAAGAAAATGAAAAAGAAAAACATCAGCAACAGGAACCTAGAAAACATAAACGAGAAAAAGAACGTGAAATAAATGTAGAGCACCCATATAAGGGGAAATATGTCGATTTTTCAGGTTAAGGAGAACATATATGGTTCAATTTTTACTAACTACTAGTCTAGTATTACATTTGCTTACTTTCCTATGGATCATAACTTTGCTCCAAAAAGTTAACAATCAACAAATAAGTCCAATTAATGATGAAAAAATTAAACGCGAAATAGAGGATTTGTTAGTCGCTTACACAACTGAAATGAAGGAAGAAAATGAAAAGCTGCTAGAACAAGTTAAGATGCTGCAAGAAGCAAATACTTCACCAGTATCCCTTAATGAGAAAGTAATGGAACAATTAAAAGTTGAACATGAGCCTATTGTGATAAACAGTAAAGAGGAGATCAAGGAAGATGTTACTCAGCGCCATACAGTGGATCAATATAAATATGAAGATTATCAACCACCAACGATTCAAGTAGATGAACCAGATATGTATGAGCAGTCCAATACAGCAAAAGTGTTACTACTAGCCGAGCAAGGGTTTTCATCTGAAGAAATTGCAAAAAAATTAAGTCTCGGAAAAGGCGAAGTAGAGTTAATGATAAAATTTTATCGATAAAATATTCTAGCTCCCTTGCTATTACTTTCTCGTTGTGGTATATTAATTCACGGTGTTAATCACACACGCATTCTAATTTAAGTAGGGGTGCTGAATTATTTTCAGTCTTACTTAAAGATGACGATTGCGGAGGAAAACAAAAACCATTGAAGGAGGTGTTTGATGTGGCAGTAATTTCAATGAAACAATTACTAGAGGCAGGGGTACACTTCGGTCACCAAACTCGTCGTTGGAACCCAAAGATGTCTCGCTACATCTTCACAGAACGTAACGGAATTTACATCATCGATTTACAAAAGACTGTTAAAAAGGTTGAGGAAGCTTACAATTTTGTAAGAGACCTAGCAGCAGACGGAGGAAAAGTTTTGTTTGTTGGTACAAAGAAACAAGCTCAAGATTCTGTTAAAGAAGAAGCTGAGCGTTGTGGAATGTATTTCATCAACCAACGTTGGTTAGGTGGTACGCTAACAAATTTCACTACAATCCAAAAACGTGTTGGACGCTTAAAAGAGCTTGAAAGAATGCAAGAAGACGGTACGTTTGAAGTACTTCCTAAGAAAGAAGTAATTCTTCTTAAGAAGGAAATGGATCGTCTTGAAAAGTTCTTAGGTGGAATTAAAGATATGAAAGCAGTTCCAGATGCTTTATTCATTATCGATCCACGTAAAGAACGTATTGCAATTGCAGAAGCTCATAAACTAAACATCCCAATTGTTGCTATTGTAGATACAAACTGTGATCCAGATGAGATTGACTATGTTATTCCTGGTAACGATGATGCAATTCGTGCCGTAAAGCTTCTTACTGGTAAAATGGCTGATGCTATTATCGAAGCTACTTCAGCTGCTGGTAATGAAAGCCAAGAGCAAGTAGAAGTAGAAGAAACGGTTTAATTTCATTTGCTCTTCAAAAGGGTGGTAAAGGGGTTTGCCCTTTATCACCTTTTTTTCAAAAAGACTAGTAATCAAATGTTAGGTTACTTTTCTTTAAAGTGAACATGCATATAAGGATTGGCCTATTCAAAACAACGACATATATACAGTCAAGAATTTGAAAAATCATGTTATATGCAAAAAAATTACATACAACCATAAGGAGGAATTGATGATGGCAATTACTGCTAGCATGGTAAAAGAATTACGTGAAAAAACAGGTGCAGGGATGATGGACTGCAAAAAAGCATTAGTAGAAACGAATGGTGATATGGAAAAAGCAATTGACTTCCTTCGTGAAAAAGGAATTGCAAAAGCTGCTAAAAAAGCAGACCGTATTGCTGCTGAAGGTTTAGCATACGTAGCAACTGAAGGAAACAAAGCAGTCATCGTTGAGATTAACTCTGAAACAGACTTTGTTGCGAAAAACGACAACTTTAAGAACTTAGTAGCAGAGTTAGCGAAACAAGTGTTAGCAAACAACCCTGCAACGGTTGAGGAAGCATTATCTCAAACGATGAACGGTGAAACGGTTGAAGCGTATATCAACAGTCAGATCGCAAAAATTGGTGAGAAGATTTCTCTTCGTCGCTTTGAAATTGTAGAAAAAGCAGATACAGCTGTGTTCGGTTCTTATTTACATATGGGAGGACGTATCGCAGTTCTTACGGTTCTTGACGGCACAACTGATGAAAGCTTAGCAAAAGACGTTGCAATGCATATTGCAGCAATTAAGCCAATTTACGTATCACGTGATGAAGTTCCAGCTGAAGAAGTAAGCCGTGAGCGTGAAGTATTAAAGCAACAAGCACTTAACGAAGGAAAGCCAGAAAACATCGTTGAGAAAATGGTGGAAGGCCGCTTAAGCAAATATTTTGAAGATGTATGTTTACTTGACCAACCATTTGTTAAAGATAGTGACCATAAAGTAGGTAAATATGTTGCAAACAAAGGGGCATCTGTTCAAACATTCATTCGCTATGAAGTAGGCGAAGGTATGGAAAAACGTGAAGACAACTTCGCTGAAGAAGTAATGTCTCAAGTGAAGAAATAATTATTAAACTTAACTGTAGGGAGCACTCTGTGTTCCCTATTTTTCAAAAAGAGCATTTGATGCCCTTAAGGTAATAGATGGACCTATTTGGCGCTAATGGAGGTAAACATGAGCAAATATAATCGCGTAGTCCTAAAACTAAGTGGCGAAGCATTAGCTGGTGACTTAGGATATGGGATTGACCCAGCAGTCATCCAATCGATTGCAACTCAAGTTAAGGAAATTATTGAATTAGATGTTGAAGTAGCTGTTGTTGTAGGTGGAGGAAACATTTGGCGCGGTATGGCAGGTAGTGCAAAAGGAATGGACCGCGCGACGGCTGACTACATGGGTATGTTAGCAACGGTAATGAACTCACTAGCTCTTCAAGACAGTCTTGAAACGATTGGCGTGCAAACACGTGTTCAAACATCGATTGAAATGAGACAAGTAGCAGAACCTTATATTCGCCGAAAGGCAATTCGTCACCTAGAGAAAAAACGTGTCGTGATTTTTGCTGCAGGTACGGGTAATCCGTATTTCTCAACGGATACAACTGCTGCTTTAAGAGCTGCTGAAATAGAAGCCGAAGTGATCCTTATGGCTAAAAATAAAGTAGATGGTGTATACAGTGCAGATCCAGCGGTTGATGCAACCGCAAAGAAATACGAATCGATTACGTACCTTGATTTATTGAAAGAAGGATTAGCTGTAATGGATTCAACTGCTTCTTCATTGTGTATGGACAACGATATACCACTTATTGTTTTTTCAATTATGGAAGAAGGAAATATAAAACGTGCTGTTCTAGGTGAACAAATCGGAACAGTTGTAAGGGGGAGTTAATATGTCAAAAGAATTAATGCAAGACGCACAAGTTCGAATGAAAAAAGCAATAGATGCACTGAATCGTGAATTATCTACCTTACGTGCAGGGCGTGCAAACCCAGGTTTACTTGAAAAAGTAACTGTAGAATACTACGGGGCTCCAACTCCATTAAACCAATTAGCAACGATTTCTGTCCCAGAAGCTCGGATGTTAGTGATCCAGCCATTCGATAAAACCATTATTGGAGATATAGAAAAAGCGATCTTAAAATCAGATTTAGGCCTAACTCCTTCTAACGACGGAACGATTATTCGTATTACAATCCCAGCTTTAACCGAAGAGCGTCGTAAAGAACTTGTGAAACTGGTTAAAAAATATGCAGAAGAAGGAAAAGTGGCAGTTAGGAATATTCGCCGCGACATTAATGATGATTTGAAAAAGTTACAAAAAGATGGCGAGTTAACAGAAGATGATCTGCGTCGTTCAACGGATGAAGTACAAAAAATGACGGATAAACACATCGCTGATATCGATCAAGTAGCTTTAAATAAAGAAAAAGAAATCATGGAAGTATAAGTGATTTCACGGTACAATAGAATAATGTAAATAGACCCTCTTAATACAGGGGGTTTTTTTACACTGTTCTATTGAAAATGGTACATTTTCTTGGATTCGTATTATAGCTATTCCATCTGGAAAAAATGGATGGTGTTGTTTTGGAGGGCTAGAAATGCTTGAGAAGTTTAAAAAGTGGAAATCGTCTAATGAAATAGACAGACCCTCACTTGAAGTGGATTTAGAAAATATTCCAAGTCACGTCGCCATCATTATGGATGGCAATGGTCGATGGGCTAAAAATAAAGGGCTCCCTAGGGTTGCTGGCCATCGTGAAGGCATGAAAGTTGTAAATAAAATTGTTAGCCGTGCAAACGAGTTAGGTGTAAAAGTATTAACTTTGTATGCTTTTTCAACGGAGAATTGGAAAAGGCCGAAAACTGAAGTTGATTTTTTAATGAAATTACCCGAACGTTATCTTAGTAACGAACTCCCTAAATTAAAAAAGGAAAATGTGAAAGTTCGCTTGATGGGGTGTGCTGAAGAATTACCCTCACATACACTTCGTGCTGTAGAAACGGCTATCGAAGAAACGAAAGATAATACAGGATTAATTTTAAATTTTGCACTAAATTACGGGAGTCGAATTGAAATCGTAAAAGCGATTCGTGCTTTAGCCATTGAAGTTGAACAAGGTAAACTTTCACCAGAACAAATCTCAGAAGGATACATTCAACAACACTTAATGACAAGTGATTTGAGTGATCCTGATTTGCTTATTCGTACGAGCGGTGAACTTCGATTAAGTAATTTTATGCTTTGGCAGTTAGCATATAGTGAATTTTGGTTTACAGATGTTTTATGGCCAGATTTTACAGAAGAGCATTTTGAGGAGGCTATACGTGTTTTTCAAAAAAGGGGCCGTAGATACGGTGGCGTATAGAGAGGAGGAAGATCAGTGAAACAACGAATTATTACTGCGGTCATAGCTGCATCGGTTTTTATCCCATTAATAGTTCTAGGAGGATTACCATTTACATTGACGATCCTTTTAGTTGCTTCGATAGCAATGGTCGAACTATTAAAAATGAAAAAAATACCTCCTTTCTCTTTTATAGGCCTTGTGAGCTTAATTTTAATGTGGATTTTGCTTGTACCTACGAATTGGCTTGACTTATCATTCCTTTCCCACGTGACCAAAGTTGAAATATTTGTATTTATGATAGTAATATTATTGATGACAACAGTCATTACGAAAAATAAATACACATTTGATGAAGTAGGATTTATTATTCTTTCATCTGTCTATGTTGGTTTTGGGTTTCATTATTTGATTTCAACGCGATTAGAAGCAGAGAATGGACTAGCACTTGTATTTTTTGTAATGTTTATTATCTGGGCTACCGATTCAGGGGCTTATTTTGTCGGCCGAAAATTAGGGAAACGAAAGCTATGGCCAGATATTAGTCCAAAGAAAACAATAGAGGGGTCAGTAGGAGGAATAATCTGTGCTTTTGTCATAGGTTTTATCTTTCAACTTCTTTTTCCAATCTTTGACTCGTATATTGTCTTAGGGCTTGTCATTTTAGTTGCCTCTGTATTTGGACAAATGGGGGATTTAGTGGAATCTGCATTGAAGCGTCATTATGTAGTTAAGGATTCTGGTAATGTTTTACCTGGTCATGGAGGTATGTTAGATCGCTTTGATAGTCTTATTTATGTTATGCCTATCCTCCATTTGTTACAATTAATATAAAAATGTGTTTTGTAGTAAAGGGTGAATTCGTTGAAAAAAATCAGTTTATTAGGTGCTACTGGTTCTATTGGCACTCAGACGTTGGATATTATTAATCAACACCCTGACCGCTTTGAACTTGTTGCAATGTCGATTGGTAAAAATGTGGATTTAGGATTAAAGCAAATTCAGCAATTTAAGCCGAAGCTTTTATCTGTGTTAACGAAAGAAACATATGAACAAATTAAACACGATGTACCAAGTGAAGTGAAGTTAATCTACGGTGTAGATGGTCTCGTTGAAGTGGCAACGTATTCAGAGGCGGATATTCTTGTTAACGCAGTCATAGGAAGCGTTGGTTTGGGTCCAACACTGGCAGCAATTGAAGCAAAAAAAACAATTGCGATTGCTAACAAGGAGACATTAGTTACAGCTGGGCATATTGTGACACAAAAGGCTAAACAAAATGGGGTAACACTTCTTCCAGTAGATAGTGAACATTCAGCTATTTTTCAATGCCTCCAAGGTGAAGACGTAAAAAAGGTTAGTAAATTGGTTTTAACAGCTTCAGGTGGTAGCTTTAGAGATAAACGTCGTGAAGAGTTAATTGATGTAACAGTCGAAGATGCATTAAATCATCCTAACTGGTCCATGGGTGCAAAGATAACCATTGATTCAGCAACGATGATGAACAAAGGATTGGAAGTAATTGAAGCTCACTGGCTATTTGATACGCCGTATGACCAAATTGAAGTTATATTACATAAGGAAAGTATTATTCATTCTATGGTTGAGTATATTGATGGGAGTGTTATAGCGCAGTTAGGTACACCAGATATGCGAGTGCCAATACAATATGCGCTGAGCTTTCCCGAGAGGCTTGATTTCAAGAAACAAGAACGGTTAAACTTATGGGAAGTAGGAAAGCTTCATTTTGAAAAACCCAATTTTGAACGTTATCGTTGTTTGAAATTTGCATATGACGCTGGTCGAATCGGAGGTACAATGCCTACTGTTTTGAACGCTGCAAATGAAGAAGCGGTTGCCGCATTTCTCGAAAAGAAAATTACATTTTTACAAATTGAAAATTATATTGAACAAGCATTAGAAAGACATGAATTGATTAAGGAACCTTCGTTAGAAACTATTATTGAAGTGGATCAACAAACTAGAAGGTTTGTTCACTCACTCATGTTATAAAAGGTGGGGATACGTTCATGAATACTTTAATAGCCATAATTATAATCTTCGGTTTACTCGTGTTTATCCATGAATGGGGTCATTTGTATTTTGCAAAACGTGCAGGGATTTTATGCCGAGAATTTGCTATAGGGTTTGGACCGAAATTGTTTTCTTTTAAGAAAGACGAAACCTTATATACGATTAGGCTATTACCTTTAGGTGGATTTGTGCGGATGGCTGGTGAGGACCCTGAATTAGTTCAAATCAAACCAGGATATGAAGTTGGCTTAGTATTTAACAGAAGAAATAAAATATCAGAAATCATTGTCAATAATAAATCGAAACATCCTGAGGCAAGAATTGTAACTGTTGAGCGTGTCGATCTAGAAAAAGATTTATTTATCGAAGCCTACGAAGATGGGGAACTCGTCTCTTACCCAGTCGATGATAAAGCGTGTTTAATCTATGATGAGGAACCTACGCAAATTGCACCGCTTGACCGTCAGTTCGGGTCTAAAACGGTTCCACAACGAGCACTTGCTATCTTTGCAGGTCCTCTCATGAACTTTGTGTTGGCTTTTATCATTTTAACTGCCTTTGCATTATTAGCTGGAATGCCTGTAGACGAATCTAGAATTGGTATGGTCTCTCCTGAAGGAGCAGCAGCTAAAGCTGAACTAATAGAAAATGATAGAATTTTGTCGATTAATGGTCAACCTCTTGAGACGTGGGAAGACTTAACTTCAGTTATTCAACAACACCCGAATCAGGAATTAGTATTTGAAGTTGAGCGTAATGGGCAAGTATTTGAAGCCGTTGTTACTCCGCATGAACGACCAGGACCGATGGGAGAACCTGAAGGGTTTATAGGTGTCGGTCAATCAACAGCATTTAATGTTTTAGGATCTATTAAATATGGAGTAACGGAAACGTACGTATTTGCTAAACTCATTTTTGAAGCTCTTGGAATGTTAGTAACTGGTCAATTTTCGTTGGATCAGTTAGCGGGCCCCGTAGGAATTTATAATTATACTGGTCAGGCAGCTGAAATGGGCATTTTTGTTCTAATGAAGTGGGCTGCTATATTAAGTGTTAACCTTGGAATTATTAACTTACTTCCACTTCCAGCTCTTGATGGTGGACGATTAATGTTTATTGGATTAGAAGCTGTTCGTGGAAAACCAATTGATCCACAAAAAGAGGGATTAGTTCACTTCATTGGGTTTGCATTATTAATGTTACTCATGCTAGTGGTGACCTGGAATGATATAAATAAATTCTTTTTATAAATAAAATGTGAGCTTCTCAAAGGAGAGATTCTTTTTTGAAGCTCATCTAATAGTGTTGAAGGAAGGGAAAAACAATGAAACAAAGCTCATACTTCATCCCAACGATGCGTGAAGTACCGGCTGATGCTGAGATTGCTAGTCATCAGCTAATGCTACGGGCAGGAATGATCCGCCAAACTGCATCAGGGATTTATAGTTATTTACCGTTAGGAAAGAGAGTATTAAAAAAGGTAGAAGAGATTATTCGTGAAGAAATGGATGCTTCAGGAGCGATTGAAGTGTTAATGCCAGCAATTCAACCTGCTGAATTGTGGGAAGAATCAGGACGTTTAGGTGATTATGGACCAGAACTAATGCGATTGAAAGATCGCCACGAACGTGACTTCGTTCTCGGGGCTACTCATGAAGAAGTTATTACTAGCCTTGTTCGTGATGATGTTAAGTCTTATAAAAAGTTACCAATAAATTTATATCAAATTCAAACGAAATATCGTGATGAACGTAGACCACGCTTTGGAGTCCTTAGGTCCCGTGAATTTATTATGAAAGACGCTTATTCTTTTGATACGTCAAAAGAAGGTTTAGATGTCAGTTATCAAAAAATGTATGATGCATATACTCGGATTTTTAAGCGTTTTGGCCTCGATTTTCGTGCTGTTGAAGCTGATAGTGGTGCTATTGGTGGAACAGATACACATGAATTCATGGTGTTAACTGAAGTAGGAGAAGATACAATTGCTTATTCTGATCAATCTGAATTTGCAGCTAATATAGAAATTGCACCTGTACATGTGAACTATACTAAGAGTGATGAGACAGAAGAAGCTCTTGAAAAAGTAGAAACGCCTAATGTTAAAACGATTGAGGATTTAGAAAACTTCTTCAAACAATCTTCAGATCGAATGATTAAGGCTATACTTTATACAGTTAATGAAGAACCCTTATTAGTACTCGTTCGTGGAGATCATGAAGTAAACGAAATAAAAGTGAAAAATCTTTTTGATAAAGGTGTTGTTGAATTAGCTTCTCCTGAACAGGCAAAGCAATTCTTAAACTGTGAAACAGGATATATTGGACCAATAGGTTTACCTTCTGATATTAAAGTTGTCGCGGATGTAGCTGTCCAGTATGTTGTAAACGCAATTTGCGGTGCCAATGAATTAGGTTTTCACTTTCAAAATGTAAATCCTGAGCGAGATTTTACGGTTTCAACCTTCACTGATTTACGTCTTATTCAAGAAGGTGATCCTTCCCCTGATGGCAAAGGAACGATCCGCTTTGCTAAAGGAATTGAAGTTGGACACGTATTTAAATTAGGAACGAAATATAGTGAAGCGTTAGGAGCAAATTACCTTGATGATCAAGGTAAAACACAGCCTATGATTATGGGTTGTTATGGTATTGGTGTTTCTCGAACTGTAGCAGCTATTGTTGAACAAAGTAATGACGAAAATGGACTTTTATGGCCAAAATCAGTATCCCCTTTCGATATTCATCTCATTGCCATTAATGTGAAGGACGAAGCGCAGTTAAAACTTGCGGACAAGCTCTATGATGAACTTAGAGCCAATCGTTTAGATGTACTTTATGACGAGCGACCTGAACGAGCTGGGGTGAAATTCAAAGATGCGGACTTGATCGGATTACCTATTCGAATTGGTGTAGGAAAAAAAGCTGCTGAAGGAATTGTCGAAGTGAAAGTTCGAAAAACCGGTGAAATGCTAGAAGTTTCTGTAGCAGAGCTAAATGAAACAATTCAAACGTTAATTAGTAAGCTTTAATAGTTTTCAGGAAAATTGATGAGGCTGACTCTTAAGTGTCTGCTCACTTCATAATTTTTATGAGTGAGATATGTAACACTTGGCTTTGAGTTAGCCTCATTACCTTTTAGAATTTAGAGGGGAGGGAGGAGTCTTATGAATAACCAGGACCAGCAAACAAGAAAAGAACGATTTCAGTTACTCCTTCAACAAATGTTACTACCAGAAGAACTTGTACAACAGTACTTTCAAAATGGACAAATTGTGAAGCTGACGATTCAAAAAGAGAAAAAAGCATGGCATTTCAAGTTTTATTTAGATACCGTATTACCAGCCAATGTATACCTTGCATTTTCAGAACGAATCGTTCAGTCCTTCCAACATATTGCTTCGGTTACGTTTTCTATTCAATACAACAACCCTCAAATTAATGAACATTTGATCGCTGACTATTGGAGCGTAATTGTTGCTCAGCTGAAATCTGTTTCGCATGGATTTATTTCATTATTAGAAAAACAAGTCCCTAAGATAAACAATCGCCAATTGGTCATTCAAGCCAGGAACGAAGCAGAAAAAGAAGCCTTGCTTCGTAAATTAACAGAACCATTAAAACAAACATGTGAATCTTTAGGTTTACCCCCATTTCAATTAGAGGCTGAAGTAAAAGAGTCGGTAGAAGAAATGAATAAATTTATGGAAGAACGTGCGAAAGAAGATCACTCTAAAGTAATTGAAGCGATGTTAGAAAAGAAAAAGATGGAAAAAGAAGCAGGTACGAAAACGGCACAATCATCGCTCGTTATTGGTTATAAAATTAAGGATGAACCAACGGCAATATGTGAAATCTTGGATGAAGAACGTAAAATTGCGATACAAGGTTATGTATTCGATACGGACATTCGGGAGTTACGTTCAGGACGATCACTTCTTACTTTTAAAATTACGGACTATACTGATTCAATTATTGTTAAAATCTTTTCTAGAGATAAAGAAGATGTCCCATTACTGCAAGGTGTTAAAAAAGGAATGTGGTTAAAAGTTCAAGGTATGGTTCAAAATGATACATTTGTACGTGACCTTGTAATGATTGCTAAAGATATTAATCAAGTGAAACCGATAGAACGGCTGGACACTGCAGCTGAAGATGAAAAAAGGGTTGAATTACATGTCCATACGACTATGAGTCAAATGGATGGGATGGTTAATGCAGGAAGATATGTGGAACAAGCAGCAAAATGGGGGCATAAAGCTATTGCAATTACCGACCATGCAGTTGTTCAATCCTTCCCTGAAGCATATTCAGCAAGTAAAAAACACGGAGTGAAAATATTATACGGTCTAGAAGCGAATGTAGTCGATGACGGTGTACCGATTGCTTATAATGAAGCTCCTCGTCCATTATTGGAAGATACGTATGTCGTGTTTGACGTGGAAACAACTGGATTATCTGCTGTCTATAATTCAATTATCGAATTAGCCGCGGTTAAAGTGAAGAATGGTGAAATTATCGATCGTTTTGAATCGTTTGCGGATCCACACGAAACATTGACTCAAACGATTATCGATCTAACAGGAATTACCGATGATATGGTTAAGGGAGCTCCAGAAGTAGAGGATGTCCTTCGTAAATTTCAGGAATTTGTAGGAGATGCCATACTCGTAGCTCATAATGCTAGTTTTGATATGGGATTTTTGAATGTAGGTTATCGAAAAATTGGTTTAGGGGATGCACCAAACCCAGTAATAGATACACTTGAATTAGCGCGCTTCTTATATCCAGAGATGAAAAACCACCGTTTAAATACACTTTGTAAAAAGTTTGATATTGAGTTAGTTAGTCATCACCGTGCGATTTATGATGCGGAAGCAACTGGGTTTTTAATGTGGAAAATGGTAAAAGATGCAATCGAAAAAGGGATTGAGTCTCATGATCAACTAAACCAAAACATGGGTAAAGGTGAGTTTTTCAGACAGCGACCATTTCATTGCATGATTATTGCACAAACGCAAGAAGGATTGAAAAATTTATATGAGCTTGTTTCAATCGCTCATGTTAATTATTTTTTTCGAACGCCACGTATTCCAAGGTCCGAATTACAAAAACGCCGAAAAGGGTTATTAATTGGTGCCTCTGGATGTGATAATGGTGAAGTTTTTGAAGCGATGATGCAAAAGTCGCCAGATGAAGTAGAAGAAATCGCTAAGTTTTATGATTATTTAGAAGTTCAACCACCATCTAATTTTCCGCAGCTGCTAGAAAGAGAGATCGTAAAAAGTGAAGCACATCTTGAACTCATCATTCGAAATATAGTTAAGTTAGGTGAGAAGTTAGAAAAGCCTGTAGTTGCTACTGGCAACGTCCATTATCTTGATGAAAATGATGCTATTTATCGAAAAATCTTGATTGGTTCCCAAGGTGGTGCTAATCCATTAAATAGAAACTCCTTACCCATTGTTCACTTTCGAACTACGAATGAAATGATTGATATATTCTCTTTCTTAGGAGATGAAAAGGCAAAGGAAGTAGTCGTTACACATCCAAACAATATAGTTGAGATGGTAGAAGATATTCAGCCGATTCCAGATGACCTTTATACTCCTAACATTGAAGGTGCTGACGATGAAGTTCGACAAATGAGCTATAATCGTGCGAAAAGTATATATGGTGAAGAACTCCCAGAAATTGTAGAAGCTCGGTTAGAAAAAGAGTTAAAAAGTATTATTGGGCATGGATTTGCCGTCATTTATTTAATCTCGCATAAACTTGTTAAAAAATCACTTATTGACGGATACTTAGTTGGCTCAAGGGGATCTGTAGGTTCATCTCTAGTAGCAACGATGACTGAAATCACAGAAGTTAATCCACTTCCACCACATTATGTGTGTCCAAACTGTCATCACTCTTACTTTTTTAATGATGGATCTGTAGGTTCAGGTTATGATCTACCAGATAAGGATTGTACAGAATGTAGCACAAAATATGTGAAGGATGGACAAGATATTCCATTTGAAACCTTCTTAGGATTTAAAGGTGATAAGGTACCTGATATTGACTTAAACTTTTCTGGGGAATATCAACCACGCGCCCATAACTATACTAAAGTGTTGTTCGGTGAAGAAAACGTCTATAGAGCAGGTACAATTGGAACGGTAGCGGAAAAAACAGCTTACGGATATGTAAAAGGATATCAAAGTGACCATAATTTACAAATTCGCTCAGCAGAAATTGACAGACTTGTTTCAGGATGTACGGGTGTAAAAAGAACGACTGGACAGCATCCAGGTGGAATAATTGTAGTTCCTGATTTCATGAATATCCATGATTTTTGTCCGATCCAATTCCCAGCTGATGATAAAACATCAGAATGGAAAACAACCCATTTTGATTTTCACTCTATTCATGATAATTTGTTAAAGCTAGATATACTTGGACACGATGATCCGACTGTCATCAGAATGTTACAAGATTTAAGTGGGATCGATCCTAAAACAATACCAACTGATGATACGGAAGTAATGAAAATATTTTCTGGACCTGAAGTCTTAGGGGTAACAGAAGAACAAATCATGTGTAAAACAGGGACACTAGGTATCCCTGAATTCGGAACTCGATTTGTAAGGCAAATGCTTGAAGAAACGAAGCCTAGTACATTCTCAGAACTAGTTCAAATCTCAGGGTTATCTCATGGAACAGATGTATGGTTAAATAATGCTAATGAGTTAATATATAGTGGTACATGTGAACTGAAAGACGTAATTGGTTGTCGTGATGATATTATGGTTTATTTAATTTATGCTGGGTTAGAACCGTCGCTAGCCTTTAAAATTATGGAATCCGTTCGTAAAGGTAAAGGACTTCAGGAAGAGTGGATCGAAGAAATGAAAAAGAATAATGTACCAGATTGGTACATAGGGTCTTGCTTGAAGATTAAGTATATGTTCCCGAAAGCCCATGCTGCAGCCTATGTATTAATGGCTGTTCGGATTGCCTACTTTAAAGTTCATTTTCCACTACTTTACTATGCTGCATATTTCACGGTAAGAGCAGATGATTTTGATCTAGATACAATGGTTAAAGGTTCAACAAGTATCCGAGCAAAGATTGAAGAAATTAATGCAAAAGGCTTAGATGCTTCACCAAAAGAGAAGAATTTATTAACGGTTTTAGAACTTTCCTTAGAGATGTGTGAACGAGGCTTTTCTTTCCAGAAAGTGGACTTATATCGTTCGAGTGCTACTGAGTTCATTATTGAAGGAGATACGCTACTTCCACCATTTAATGCATTGAATGGAGTAGGAACAAATGCTGCTATTAACATCGTTCGAGCAAAAGAAGAACGAGAATTCCTTTCTATAGAAGATTTGCAACAACGTAGTAAATCAACGAAAACAGTTATAGAACATTTGCAAGATCATGGCTGTCTTGAAGGGTTACCAGAATCGAACCAACTATCGCTATTCTAGTGTTGGAACAATACCCTTCTGTTGCAATTAAAGGAAGATTATGATATTGTTTTTATGGTCATACTTAGAATAGGAAGAGAGAAGAGTGGGGAAACCCACTCTTTCTTATTCCTCCTTAAAGTAAGGAATAGTAACGAGGATAAAAGGGCATAAGCAATAAAGGAGGAGCCTATGAGTAAGAAGGTTACGGAAATTACGGAAGAGTTAGTTTTACCTATAGTAGACGAACTTGAATTAGAATTAGTCGATATAGAGTTCAAAAAGGAAGGGAAAAACTGGTTTTTGCGAGTTTTTATAGATTCTGATAACGGTGTTGATATAGAGGACTGTGGTACTGTAAGCGAACGTCTGAGTGAGCAACTAGATGCACTAGATCCAATACAACAAGCTTATTTTCTTGAAGTATCCTCTCCAGGTGCTGAACGACCTTTGAAAAAAGAAAAAGATGTCTATAAAGCTATTGGAAAGAACGTACATGTGACTACATATGAACCGCTGGATGGTGAAAAAGCGTTTGAAGGAAAATTATTAGATTTTGACGGTGTTGATTTGAAAATTCAAATGAAAATAAAAACTCGTACAAAAGAAATTACGATTCCTTATACAAAAGTAGCTAGCGCGAGGTTAGCGATTATTTTTTAATCTAGTTCACAATAAGACAGCAATCACGAATCAAAATTGAACCTTTTGCTGAAATGCATTGAAATACGTAAGGTTTTTAATTTGAAAGGGGGAAAGAATTCCATGAACAGCGATTTTATGGAAGCACTATCTACTTTAGAAAAAGAAAAAGGTATAAGTAAAGAAGTTATTTTAGAAGCAATTGAAGCTGCTTTAATTTCAGGATACAAACGAAACTTCAACCAAGCTCAAAACGTTCGTGTTGATATCAATCGTGAAACAGGAGATATCCGAGTTTTTGCTAGAAAAACCGTTGTTGAAGAAGTATTTGACACAAGATTAGAGATTGCTGAAGAAGCTGCGAAAGAGCTTAACCCTAACTTTGAAGTTGATGATGTTGTCGAAATCGAAGTAACTCCAAAAAACTTTGGACGTATTGCAGCGCAAACAGCAAAACAAGTTGTAACGCAACGTGTACGTGAAGCAGAGCGAGGAATTATCTATTCCGACTTTATTGACCGAGAAGAAGATATTATTACAGGAATTGTTCAACGACAAGATAGTCGTTTTATCTATGTTGATTTAGGTAAAGTTGAAGCGATTTTACCTGTTAATGAACAAATGCCGAACGAAAGCTATCGTCATAATGACAGAATTAAAGCGTTTATTACAAAAGTTGAAAAAACAACTAAAGGTCCACAAATTATGATTTCCCGTACACACCCTGGGCTATTAAAACGACTTTTTGAACTTGAAGTTCCAGAAATTTATGATGGTACGGTTGAAGTGAAGTCTGTTGCTCGTGAAGCAGGGGATCGATCTAAAATTGCGGTCTATGCAGAAAATCCTGAAGTTGACCCAGTTGGAGCATGTGTCGGTCCAAAAGGACAACGTGTTCAAACGATTGTCAATGAACTAAAAGGTGAAAAGATTGATATCGTTCGCTGGTCTGAAGATCCAGTCGAGTATGTCGCTAATGCATTAAGTCCTTCTAAAGTTGTTCAAGTACAAGTAAATGAAGAAGAAAAAATGACTCGCGTGATTGTCCCTGATTATCAACTATCGTTAGCCATTGGAAAACGTGGCCAAAATGCACGGTTGGCTGCAAAGTTAACGGGCTGGAAAATTGACATAAAAAGTGAATCAGAAGCAGAAGAGCTTGGTTTATTAGAACCTGTAGAAGAATTGCAGGATGTAAATGCAGGTGTAGTACACACTGAAATTGATGAACTCGAAACGGATGACAATGAAACATTTAAAGAGGAAGAAATTGAAGTAGATAAGTAAGGGAGATGGAGCCAATGAAGCAACGGAAAGTTCCACTTCGTAAATGTATCGTTACAAATGAAATGAAACCCAAAAAAGAGCTTATTCGAGTTGTCCGCTCTCCTGAGGGAGAAGTTTCTATTGATAAAACGGGGAAACTGAACGGGCGAGGTGCTTACATATCTAACGGAAAAGATTATTTTGAGCAAGCCAAAAAAAAGGATATTCTTTCTAGGCACCTTAACGTAAAAGTAAGTGAAGAAATTTATGATCAATTAATTGAACAGGTTGGGAAATAATGAATGATAAACAGTGGTTGTCTCTTTTAGGTCTTGCAGCAAGAGCAAGAAAAGTCGTTTCAGGTGAGGAAATTGTTTTAAAAGAAGTTCGAAAAAAACAAGTTCAACTTGTCATTGTTTCAACAGATGCATCAACTGCAACTGCGAAAAAAATGAATGATAAATGTACTTACTATAATACACCTATTCGAGTTACTGGAACGAGAGAAGTACTTGGTCAAGCTATTGGGAAGAGAGAGAGAGTCGTATTAGGTGTTATCGACCAAGGTTTTGCAAAGAAGTTGATCTCACTTATCGATCAATAAAGGTGGAGGTAAACATATGAGGAAGATGCGAATATATGAATATGCAAAAGAAAAAAATGTTACGAGTAAGGAAGTAATTGAACAATTAAAAGGCTTAGGATTTTCTGTCGCTAACCATATGTCAGTCATTGATGAAGAAGCAATGAAAAAGCTAGTAGGGGAAAGTAATGAAAAGCCAACAGGCGAAAACAATGAAGGAAATTCTACGAAAAAAAAGGAAGAACGTTCAACTAATATGAAAAAAACAAATAATGACCGTAATAATAAAGGCAATAACCAGCAAAGAAATAATAATAACAAAAAAGGAAATAAGAAACCAACAGGAAAAAATACTCATCAACAGCATAATCAAGTACAACAAAAACCCGTAAAGAAAGAGCTTCCTGAAAAGATTACATACTCAGGTACATTATCAGTGGGCGAACTTGCAAAAAAGCTTCATAAAGAACCGTCAGAAATTATAAAAAAATTATTATTCTTAGGGGTTATGGCAACGATCAATCAAGAGTTAGATAAAGACTCAATTGAGTTAATTGCTGGAGATTACGGTGTTGAAGTTGAGGAAGAAATCATTATCGATGCGACGAATTTTGAAGAATTTGTAGAAGAAGAAAATGAAGCTGACCTACAAGAACGTCCGCCAGTTGTAACAATTATGGGACACGTTGACCATGGTAAGACCACGCTTCTTGATTCTATTCGAAACACAAAGGTAACAGCAGGTGAGGCTGGTGGAATTACACAGCATATTGGTGCATACCAAGTTGAAGTTAATGGAAAACGCATTACTTTCTTAGATACTCCTGGTCATGCCGCGTTTACAACAATGCGTGCTCGTGGGGCACAAGTGACGGATATTACAATCCTGGTAGTTGCTGCTGATGACGGTGTTATGCCACAAACAAAAGAAGCAATTAGCCACGCGAAAGCTGCTGGAGTACCAATCATCGTTGCAGTTAATAAGATGGATAAGGAAGCGGCCAACCCAGATCGTGTTATGCAGGAACTAACAGAGTTTGAGTTAGTACCAGAAGCATGGGGTGGCGAAACGATTTTTGTTCCAGTATCCGCTTTACAAGGTGAAGGTATTGATGAATTACTTGAGATGATTCTACTTGTTGCTGAGGTAGAAGAATATCAAGCAAATCCAAACAGTCTAGCTAGAGGTACAGTCATTGAAGCACAATTAGATAAAGGCCGTGGAACAGTGGCAACTTTATTAGTTCAATCAGGTACATTAAAAGTTGGAGATCCAATTGTAGTTGGAAACACCTTTGGACGTGTACGTGCGATGACGAATGACTTAGGGCGCCGCGTTAAATCGGTTGGGCCTGCTGCACCAGTTGAAATTACAGGTTTAAACGATGTTCCACAAGCTGGAGATCAATTTAAAGTGTTTGAAGATGAGAAAACAGCACGTCAAATTGGTGAAACACGTATGATCCGTCAACGTGATGAAGAGAGAAATGAAACATCCAAAGTCAGTCTTGATGATTTGTTTAATCAAATTCAACAAGGGGATATTAAAGAAATCAACGTTATTATTAAAGGTGACGTTCAAGGTTCAGTTGAAGCCTTAAAAGGGTCATTAGAGAAGATTGATATTGCAGGTGTTAAAGTCAATATCATTCATACAGGTGTAGGTGCCATTACAGAGTCTGATATTATTTTAGCTGCGGCTTCTAATGCGATCGTTATTGGGTTTAACGTACGACCAGATGCTAATACGAAGAGAGTTGCTGAATCAGAAAACGTTGATGTTCGTTTACACCGAATCATTTATAATGTCATTGAAGAAATTGAAAGTGCGATGAAAGGAATGCTTGACCCTGAGTATGAAGAAAAAGTCATTGGGCAAGTGGAAATTCGTCAAACGTTTAAAGTGTCAAAAATTGGTATGATTGCTGGTTCGTATGTAACAGATGGTAAAGTTACACGCGATTCTACTGTACGATTAATTCGTGATGGTATTGTCATTTATGAAGGAGCAATTAATGCACTGAAACGTTTCAAAGATGATGTTAAAGAAGTATCAGCTGGTTACGAATGTGGTATTACATTAGAGAACTTCAATGATGTTAAAGAAGGAGATATTATTGAAGCGTATATCATGGAGGAAATTAAACGTAAATGATGATAGGTGCTGTTTACTGTGAGCTATTAATTTATGATGCCCAGTCCTTAAAAGATAAACGATCTGTATTGAAAAGTTTAATCACGAGGTTAAAGCAACGGTTTAATGTATCGGTAGCAGAAATAGGACATCAAAATGTATGGCAACGATCCGAAATTGCAGTAGTTACAGTTTCTTCCGATCGAATAGTAGCAGAACAGGAATTAGAACGTGCTTTATCATTTATTGATCGTATGACTGAATTGGAACGAACAGTTACAAACTATGAATGGCTGTAGGGCTATTAGTGAGGTGACTTTTAATGAGCAATGTAAGAGCAAACCGTGTTGGGGAACAAATGAAAAAAGAATTAAGTGAAATTATCATACGTGAAATTAAAGATCCAAGAGTACGTTTTGTTACAGTAACAGGTGTTGATGTAACAGGGGATCTTCAACAAGCGAAAGTTTATATTACAGTCCTCGGTGACGAAAAAGAGAAGGAAGACACAATTCAAGGTCTTTCGAAAGCGACTGGCTTTATTCGAACGGAAATTGGAAAACGAATTCGTCTTCGAAAAACTCCAGAAATTGAATTTGAATTTGATGAGTCAATTGAGTACGGAAACAGAATTGAAACACTATTGACTGAAATAAATAAACAAAAGAATGATTAACAAGGTAGGCTGACTCATAAGTGTCTTGACACCATATTTGATTGGTTACAAAGGAGTTTTGAACTTTTGTATATCGCTGTGGTGAATGACTCTTTACTATTTGAGTCAGTCTCTTTATTTTAGAGTTATTATGTTACTTATTTCACTTTTTAGATGAGGTGATTGACTTGGAGTATAATGGAATACTTCCTTTGTTAAAGCCGAAAGGGATGACATCACATGATTGTGTTTTTCGGTTACGAAAGCTTTTAAAAACAAAGAAAATCGGCCATACAGGTACTCTTGATCCTGATGTTACTGGGGTTCTTCCTATTTGTATTGGTAAGGCGACAAAAGTTGCGGAGTATATGACCGATTACCCGAAAGAATATATTGGAGAAGTGACCCTTGGTTGGACAACTACAACAGAAGACCGTAGTGGAGAAATATTGGAACAAAAACCTGTTGAAATCATTCCGACCCTTGATCAAATTAATGAAGTGTTAAACACTTTTATTGGAGAGATAGAGCAAGTTCCTCCAATGTATTCGGCTGTAAAAGTAAATGGAAAAAAGTTATATGAATATGCGAGAGAAGGAAAAGAAGTAGAGCGCCCTGTTAGACGAATAAAAATATATGAATTACAATTAGTAGGTAATGAAATCAAGTCTTATGATAATGCAGTGTCATTTTCGTTTCGCGTAAAATGTAGTAAAGGGACCTATGTTCGGACCCTCGCAGTTGATATCGGAAAAAAGTTAGGGTATCCAGCTCATATGTCGTACCTAGAGAGAATTGCTTCAGGTCCGTTTAAGCTTTCTGATTGTTATACGTTCGAACAAATTGAAACGTTAATTTCCAATAATGAGGTACAAAACTCTTTATTATCCCTAGAAAAGGCGATTGAACATTTTCCTTCGGTTCTTGTAAATTCGTCGATTGAAGCAAAAATAAGGAATGGTTCTGTATTGCCTTTATTGAAATCAATAGCTGAAAAACGATTTACTGTATATAATGAAGATGGTGAATGTTTAGCAATCTACCAACAACACCCAACAAAAGAGGGCTTAATGAAGCCAGAGAAAATGTTGTGTTCGAGTTAAAAAGGAGAACGCAACGTAAAAGAAGGTGAAATACAATGGACGTTATTTCTTTATCTTATCCACTCCAGTTAAAAAATGAAAAGCCTACTGTAATGGCCCTCGGTTATTTCGATGGTGTACATATTGGACATCAAAAAGTCATTCAAACCGCTAAAAATACAGCGTTCGAAAAAGGGTTGTTAACTTCGGTCATGACTTTCAATCCTCATCCAAAGGAAGTTTTACGAAAGCCATCTGAAACGATGATGTACATTACACCATTAGAAAAAAAAATTGAGGTTATCGAGAAACTAGGTGTTGATCAATTATTTGTTGTTCATTTTGATGAAGGATTTTCAAAACTAACTCCTCAACAATTTGTTGATGATTTTTTAATAGATATGAATGTCAAGCATGTTGTCGCTGGGTTTGACTACAGTTATGGACATCTTGGAAAAGGGAATATGGAAACCTTACCATTTCATGCAAGGGGAGTTTTTGAGCAAACTACCGTAAATAAGGTCGAATTACAAGAACATAAGATTAGTTCTACGTTAATTCGAAATAAAATTGCTAATGGTGAAGTTGGAGAAATTGTCGAGCTGTTAGGAAGATATTATGAAGTTGAAGGTATTGTAGTTCACGGTGACAAAAGAGGACGTACGATTGGCTTTCCTACAGCCAATATAAGGTTATCGAACAGGTATATAATTCCTAAACTAGGAGTATATGCTGTTACTTTAATAGTAAATGGACAAACATATGAAGGTGTTTGCAACATAGGGTACCGTCCAACGTTTAAAGAGCAAGAAGCAGTTCCATCGATTGAGGTTTATCTGTTCGATTTTGACGATGATATTTATGATCAAAATATAACTCTTTCTTTCCATCACTTTTTACGAAGTGAAAAAAAATTCAGTTCAAAAGAAGAACTTGTTCAACAAATAAATGTTGATAAGGCGAGTACAGAAATGTTTTTCCAGGAAAATAAGGCGAAATAACTTGCATTTAAGTAAAAAAAAAGGTATTCTAATATTTGTACTAAAGTACTATTATTTTTAGAACCATTGCTTGGCAAATCGACTCACCGACGTTTTGCTAGGTAACTGGTGATTAATTTGAAGGAGGTGGATAGGATGGCACTTACACAAGAACGTAAAAACCAAATCATTAGTGAGTACAAAACTCATGAAAGTGACACTGGTTCTCCAGAAGTACAAATCGCTATCCTTACAGAGCAAATCAACACATTAAATGGGCACTTACGTACTCATAAGAAGGATCACCATTCTCGTCGTGGTCTTTTAAAAATGGTTGGACAACGTCGTAATCTTTTAACGTACTTACGTAATAAAGATGTTATACGTTACCGTAACCTTGTTGATAAGCTAGGATTACGTCGCTAATCACAAGTTAACACTTAATAAAAAGCGGGAGCATTCCCGCTTTTTTATTAGGGAAAAATATTGGATTTTTTATCCAGTTTATTGCACTTTCGATTTATTCTTTTATTTTAAGTATAAATAGGTAATAATAAAGACATATTGAAACATTTTGTTTAATGAGAGGAGTTCAAACCTGTATGGAACAAGAAAACCAAGTATTTTCTTTTGAATGGGCAGGTCGTCAATTAACTGTTGAAACGGGTCAATTAGCGAAGCAAGCAAATGGCGCTGTCATGATTAGATATGGTGACACTGCTGTACTTTCTACTGCTACTGCTTCAAAAGAGCCAAAAGATTTACCGTTTTTCCCATTGACAGTAAACTATGAAGAACGTCTTTACGCAGTGGGGAAAATTCCAGGAGGGTTTATTAAACGTGAAGGTCGTCCAAGTGAAAAAGCTATTCTTGCAAGCCGTTTAATAGATCGACCAATCCGTCCACTTTTTGCTGATGGATTTCGTAATGAAGTTCAAGTAATTAGTATTGTGATGAGTGTCGATCAAGATTGCTCTTCTGAAATGGCAGCAATGATTGGCTCAAGCTTAGCTCTTTGTATTTCAGATATTCCATTTGATGGACCGATTGCTGGAGTTACTGTTGGAAGAATTAATAATGAGTTCGTTATTAATCCGACAACAGAGCAATTAGAAAAAAGTGATATTAATCTAGTGGTAGCAGGGACAAAAGAAGCGATTAATATGGTCGAAGCAGGAGCAGATGAGGTTCCAGAGGAAATCATGTTAGAAGCGATTATGTTCGGTCACGATGAAATTAAGAGACTGGTTGCTTTCCAAGAAGAAGTCATTGCAAAAGTTGGGAAAGAAAAGTCGGAAATCGTCTTACGAGAGGTTAATCCAGAATTGGAACAACATGTTCGTGAATTAGCTGAGGCAGAATTAAAGCAAGCCGTACAAGTTGTGGAAAAACATGCTCGTCAAGCTGCAATAGACACGGTTATGACTGAAACGGTTGCTAAATTCGAGGATAATGAAGAAATTAGTCTATCAGAAGTGAAAGAGATTTTACATAAAATTGTAAAAGAAGAAGTAAGACGTTTAATTACGAAAGAAAAAGTAAGGCCAGATGGGCGAGGGATTGATGAAATCCGTTCACTATCTTCGCAAGTAAAATTATTACCAAGAACACATGGTTCTGGTTTATTCACACGCGGACAAACACAAGCTCTTAGTATTTGTACTTTAGGTGCATTAGGTGATGTTCAAATTCTAGATGGTTTAGGTATTGAAGAATCCAAGCGTTTTATGCATCACTATAACTTCCCACAGTTTAGTGTTGGTGAAACAGGACCGATTAGAGGACCTGGGCGTCGTGAAATTGGACATGGTGCACTAGGAGAACGAGCCTTAGAGCCTGTTATTCCGAATGAAAATGACTTCCCGTATACAATTCGTTTAGTATCTGAAGTTCTTGAGTCAAATGGTTCAACATCCCAAGCATCAATTTGTGCGAGTACATTAGCAATGATGGATGCAGGAGTACCTATCAAATCACCAGTTGCTGGTATTGCCATGGGACTCGTTAAATCTGGAGACGATGTTACCGTACTAACCGATATTCAAGGTATGGAAGATGCTTTAGGGGATATGGACTTTAAAGTAGCAGGTACAAAAGATGGAATAACAGCTTTACAGATGGATATTAAAATTAGTGGAATCGATCGTAATATTCTTAAGGAAGCATTAGCTCAAGCTAAAAGAGGTCGTATGGTCATTTTAGATAGTATGTTAGCTGCGATTAGCGAAGCACGCACTGAACTTTCAGCATATGCACCTAAGATCTTAACAATGAAAATTAACCCAGATAAAATTCGTGATGTCATTGGACCAAGTGGAAAAATGATTAATAAAATTATTGAAGATACTGGAGTAAAAATTGACATTGAGCAAGACGGAACAGTGTACATTTCTTCTGTTGACCATCAAATGAACTTAAAGGCTAAATCAATAATCGAAGACATTGTTCGCGAAGTAGAAGTAGGGCAAACGTATTTAGGAAAAGTAAAGCGTATTGAAAAATTCGGTGCCTTTGTTGAACTATTCAAAGGAAAAGATGGTCTTGTGCATATTTCTCAGTTAGCTGAGGAGCGCGTAAATAAAGTTGAAGATGTTGTAAAAATTGGCGATGAAATTTTAGTGAAAGTTACTGAAATTGATCCTCAAGGACGAGTTAACTTATCACGGAAAGTCTTACTTAAAGAGCAAAAACAAGAAAGTTAATAAGGAGAGGCTGGACAGTGACCAGTCTCTTTTTAAGCACTACATAAATTAATAAGTCAATTTTAAAAGTAAGCCTGTTCTACCCTGTCCTAATAGTGCATACGATTTAGTACAAGGGGGTAGAATGATGAAAAGCAAGTACGGTGTTCATCTAATTATTTTTGTATTTATTTTTATAATTGCTTATGGGACTACCCAAAACCCATTTACAGTAAATTACATAGACCAACTAAAGCAAGAGTCTATCATGGTTACTAAAATGCAAGACCCACTTTATGAACAAATAGCTATAGAAGCGCAGAAATATGAAAAACCACCGATTGATGCAATTGTAGATAGAGTGTGGAAAGCTGTTCCTGGATATAACGGGGTGCAGGTGGATTTAGAAGCATCTTATGAAAAAATGAAAAAGCAGGGTAGCTTTGATAAGCAAAAACTTGTATTTCGTGAAGTAAAACCTAAAGTTCATTTAGATGACTTACCTCCTACACCTATATATAAAGGAAATCCAGAAAAACCAATGGTTAGTCTTCTTGTAAATGTAGCTTGGGGAAATGAATATTTGCCTGATATGCTTAAAGTTATGAATAAATACGATGTTAAATCGACTTTTTTTCTAGACGGCTCTTGGGTGAAAAACAACCCCAAATTAGCTAAAATGGTGCTAGAAGAAGGTCATGAAATAGGTAATCATGCATATTCACACCCTGATATGAAGCAACTTTCACCTTCCCGGATTAGCGAAGAACTTAATAAAACAAATGAAGTGATTTATGCGACATTAGAAGTTACACCAAAGTGGTTTGCTCCTCCAAGTGGTAGCTTTCGTCAAGAAGTAGTAGATATTGCTGCAAGCTTGAATATGAAAACGATCATGTGGAGTGTGGATACTGTTGATTGGAAACGACCCGATCCACACTCGATGGTTCAAAGAGTACTAAATAATGTTCATCCAGGAGCTATGATATTAATGCATCCGACGTCTTCAACTGCAGCAGGTCTTGAGCAAATGATTGTCGGTATTAAGAACAAAGGATATCAAATTGGGAACGTATCACACTTAATGGATGAATCGAGGATAAATTTTGGTGTAACCCTAGACTAAGTTAGGGGGATGTATATTGATACAAAAAATCGAACTAGAAAATGGATTGCGTGTACTCGTTGAGCAAATACCTCATGTTCGTTCAGTTTCTATTGGAATTTGGATTGGTACGGGCTCAAGGTTTGAAGAAAAACGGGAAAATGGTGTTTCACACTTTTTAGAACATATGTTTTTTAAAGGTACGACTACAAGGTCTGCTGCCGATATTGCAGAAGCTTTTGATTGCATTGGTGGTCAAGTAAATGCCTTTACATCAAAAGAATATACATGTTACTATTCTAAAGTTTTAGATGAGCATGCCGATTATGCCGTTGATGTTTTAGCGGATATGTTCTTTAACTCTGTTTTTGCCCACGATGAACTAGAAAAAGAAAAAAACGTGGTCTTTGAGGAAATTAAAATGGTCGATGATACACCAGATGACATTGTGCATGATTTATTGTCAAAAGCCAGTTATGGTGAACATCCTCTTGGGTTACCGATATTAGGTACAGTAGATACATTGACTTCATTTGATTCAGATTTACTCCGTGATTATATGAGAAGGTATTATACAGCTGAAAATGTGGTTGTATCGATTGCGGGAAATGTAGATGAAAAGTTAATTGATAAGATTAAAAAAACATTTGCTACAGTCCATAAAAGTGACGGAGCTAGTCAGGTTGAAAAGCCATCTTTCTTAGCAAAGCAAATAGCGAGGAAAAAAGAAACAGAACAAGCTCATATTTGTATGGGCTACCAAGGGTTGCAAATTGGTCATAACGATATATATAGTCTTGTTTTACTTAATAATATTTTAGGTGGAAGTATGAGCAGCAGACTTTTTCAGGAGATCCGAGAAAAACGCGGGTTAGCTTATTCTGTGTTTTCCTATCATACGGCCTATCAAGATGATGGTGTTTTAACGTTATATTCGGGTACTGCGCCTCATCAACTTGATGAGCTATATGAAGCTGTCATCCATACTGTGCAACAATTAAGTAAAGAAGGAATAAAAGAAAAAGAAATTAAAAATGGAAAAGAACAGCTTAAAGGAAACTTAATGCTTAGTCTTGAAAGTACGAATAGTCGAATGAGTCGAAACGGGAAAAATGAATTATTATTAAAACGCCATCGATCTTTAGATGAAATTATTGATGAAATTAATAATGTAACGATTGAATCGGTGAATGATCTAGCGAAAACTATTTTTGAAAGCGCACCAGCAGTATCACTTATAAGTCCAACTGGAGAGTTACCAAAAGGATTACAGTAATAATTTAAGTACCGGGTTTAGATACCCGGTATTTTTTTGTCCATTTGTTCATAAGAAGTATAAAGGATAGTAACGAAAGCGAGGGGAGCTTTGTGAGATTAAGTGAGATTAGTGGTAAAGAAATTATTGATTTTCAAAAAGGTGCACGGCTAGGAATTTTAGGACAGACGGATCTTGTAATTGATGAATCTACAGGTCAGATTGAAGCCTTTATTATTCCGACCATGAAGTGGTTTGGATTCGGGAAAAAAGAGAAAGAAGTTAAAGTTTATTGGCATCAAATCAAAAAGATCGGCACTGATATGATCATTATTGACATGGCTGAATTTTAATAATGTAAGAAAATATAGATAAAGAGGCTGACGTACATGTCAGCCTCTTTATTTGTCTTTAATCATTAATGAACTAATGGAATTTTAATACACACTAAATATTCACCCATTTTACATGAAATACATATGCTAGTTGTGAAATGACAATGGTTAATACTAATAAGTTAAAGGAATGGAACGATCTAACATAAGATTATCGCTATGTAAGTAATTTGGAATGACTTCTGATGGAAGTTTATTTTAATAGGAAAGGGGAGGGACGAAATGCTCACAGGAAAGCATATTGTTATCGTGGGCGGGGATGCTCGGCAATTAGAAATTATTCGAAAGCTGTCTACACTAGATGCCCAAATTTCAATGGTTGGTTTTGAACAACTTGATGATGGTTTTGTAGGGACAACAAAAAAGCAATTAGATGAAGTTGATTTTGACACTGTAGATGCCTTATTATTACCCGTTAGCGGAACTGGTCCCCAAGGAGAAGTGGAAACCATTTTCTCCAATGAAAGTATAAAAATAACAAAAGATATTCTTAAAAAAACGCCAGATCATTGTGTAGTTTATACAGGAATTACAAATGATTATTTGAACCAAACGGTTAAAGCTGCAAACCGTAACTTAGTAAAATTACTAGAACGTGATGATATAGCTATTTATAATTCAATTCCTACTGTTGAAGGTACGGTTATGATGGCAATCCAACATACAGACATAACCATTCATAGTTCAAAGGTGGTTGTTATTGGGTTTGGTCGAGTAGGTATGTCCGTTGCAAGGACATTTGCGGCATTAGGTGCAGATGTCAAAGTAGGAGCGAGAAATTCAAGCCATATTGCTAGAATTACGGAGATGGGCTTTAAACCGTTTCTGACAACAAATCTCGTAGACCATGTGTCAGATGTAGATATTTGTATTAATACAATTCCAACCTTAATTGTATCTGCGAATGTTATAGCTCAAATGCCTTCAAACTCGTTAATTATCGACCTTGCATCTAAACCTGGTGGAACTGATTTTCGTTATGCAGAAAAAAGAGGAATAAAAGCGTTACTCGCTCCAGGTCTACCAGGTATTGTTGCTCCAAAAACAGCTGGTCAAATTTTAGCTAACGTCTTGGCGACGTTATTAAAAGAACAAGAGAAAAAATAGAAGGAGGACATGGTCATGTCATTAAAAGGAAAGCACATCGGCTTTGGATTAACCGGTTCTCATTGCACGTATGATGAAGTTATACCCCAAATGAAAAAGCTTGTAGAAATGGGTGCGAAAGTGACTCCTTTCGTAACACATACAGTTGCTTCAACTGATACTAAGTTTGGAAAAAGTGAAGAATGGATTCAAAAAATAAAAGATATTACTAAAGAAGAAATTGTGGATTCAATGCCAAAAGCTGAGCCATTTGGCCCTAGTACACCATTAGATTGTATGGTGATTGCTCCAATGACAGGGAATTCTACTAGTAAATTTGCAAATGCTATGACGGATTCTCCAGTATTAATGGGGGCTAAGGCTACACTCCGCAATGGAAAACCAGTTGTGCTAGCTATTTCTACAAATGATGCACTAGGGTTAAATGGAGTAAATATCATGCGATTAATGGCCACAAAAAATATATACTTTGTTCCATTTGGGCAAGATAATCCAACGGTAAAACCTAACTCACTTGTAGCGAGAATGGAAGCATTACCTGAAACTATTGAGTCTGCCATTGCTGGTAAACAATATCAACCGGTTTTAGTGGAAAAATTCAGAGACTAGTCCTATAGGGTTGTTGCTAAAAAAATAAATTTCCCTTAAAGTTGAATAGGAAACGCTTGAGTGATACTGTCATTTAAGCTAGGGTATGTTAAAATAGATTTCATCAATATGACTTCTTATTATTTGGTGAGTGATTAAAACATCCACTATTAAACTACGAATCTTGAAGGGAGATAGGCAACATGGCAGTTGAAAAAGGATATCATATAGCAGTGGTAGGAGCAACGGGAGCAGTAGGACAACAAATGTTAAAAACATTAGAGGAAAGAGATTTTCCAATTCAATCGGTTAAACTACTTTCTTCTAAGCGTTCAGCAGGAAAGAAGATCGTTTTTAAAGGTGAAGAAATTACAGTTGAAGAGGCAACACCAGAAAGCTTTGAAGGGGTTCAACTTGCGTTATTTAGTGCAGGTGGGTCAGTATCTAAAGCGCTAGCTCCAGAAGCAGCAAAACGTGGAGCGATCTGTGTTGATAATACAAGTGCATTCCGTATGGACGAAAATGTTCCACTAGTTGTGCCAGAAGTTAATGAAGAAGATTTACGACTTCACAAAGGAATTATTGCAAACCCAAATTGTTCAACAATTCAAATGGTAGTTGCTCTTGAACCGTTACGTGAAAAATATGGTATTAATAAAGTTGTTGTTTCAACTTATCAAGCCGTATCAGGTGCAGGACTTAATGCGATAAATGAAATGAAAGATCAAACAAAAGCAGTATTAGAAGGAAAAGAAGTGACTCCAGAAATCCTACCTGTAGGTGGAGATAAGAAGCATTATCAAATTGCATTTAATGCGATTCCGCAAATCGATAAGTTCCAAGACAATGGATTTACTTTTGAAGAAATGAAAATGATAAATGAAACGAAAAAAATTATGCATCTACCTGAGCTAGAAGTAGCGGCTACTTGCGTTCGTTTACCAGTAGAAACAGGACATTCAGAGTCCGTTTACGTTGAAACAGAAAAAGGTGGAGCAACCGTTTCAGAAATTAAAGAATTATTAGGATCAGCGGCAGGGATTACGTTACAAGACGATCCAGCAAATCAAGTATATCCGATGGCTATTGATTGCGTTGGAAAAAATGATGTATTCGTTGGTAGAGTTCGAAAAGACTTAGATCGTGATAATGGCTTCCATATGTGGATAGTGTCAGATAACCTTCTTAAGGGAGCAGCATGGAACTCAGTTCAAATCGCAGAAAGCTTAGTGAAGTTACAATTATTGAAATAAGAGTAGGTGTCCTATGAAGGTAATTGTACAAAAGTTTGGTGGTACGTCTGTTAAAAATGAAGAAGTACGTCGGATGGCTGCACGACATGTACAGAAATCTGTAAATGATGGTTATAAAGTAGTTGTCGTTGTATCAGCAATGGGTCGTAGTGGCGACCCTTATGCTACTGACACGCTACTTAATCTTATTAATAAGAAAACAGTACCAAAAAGAGAGCAAGATCTTTTGTTATCTTGTGGGGAAATCATTTCTTCAGTCGTTTTTACAGATTTACTTAGTAGTTATGGTGTTACTGCAAAAGCAATGACTGGAGCTCAAGCAGGTTTTCGTACGAATGAAGATTTCTCTAGTGCTAAAATTATTGAAATGAAATGTGAAAAACTAATGAAAACCCTAGAAAAAGTAGATGCAGTGGTTGTAGCTGGTTTTCAGGGACAATCAAAAACAGGTGAAATTACAACACTAGGTCGTGGTGGAAGTGATACTTCAGCTACAGCAATAGGTGCCGCGCTTGGAGCAGAATGGGTCGATATTTTTACAGATGTAGAAGGTGTAATGACAGCAGACCCTCGCATTGTTGAGGGAGCTAGGCCTTTATCTGTTGTTACGTATAATGAAATTTGTAATATGGCCTACCAAGGTGCAAAAGTAATTCACCCAAGGGCAGTCGAAATTGCCATGCAAGCTAAAATCCCCATTCATATTCGCTCTACTTACTCGGATAGTAAAGGTACACTTGTAACTTCAATGGTAGGAGACCAGCAAGGCCAAGATGTGCAAGATCGTTTAATTACAGGTATAGCACACTTGGCAAAAGTAACTCAAATTAAAGTTCTTGCAAAAGAAGGCCAATATGACCTTCAGGAAAAAGTTTTTAAAGCAATGGCGAATGAAAGAATTAGCGTAGATTTTATCAATATTAATCCATTAGGAGTCGTTTATACGGTAATGGAGGAAGTAGCAGATCGGGCAGTAGAGGTATTAGAACAAATGAACTACGAACCACAAGTTACTCGCAGATGTGCTAAAATCTCCGCAGTCGGTGCAGGGATGACAGGAGTTCCAGGAGTAACAGCAAAAATTGTAGCTGCACTTTCAAAAGAAAATGTACAAATATTACAGTCAGCAGATTCACATACGACCATATGGGTGCTCGTAAAAGGTGAGGACATGGTAAAAGCAGTAAATGCTTTACATGACATGTTTCAGTTAGAGAAGGAAAGTATGTTTGCATCGAGTACTTCAGAAGAAGAATGATACTGTATTGTAGCTACAATTTAAGGAGTTGAACAAAGTGAACTTTGGTCGGGTCTTAACAGCGATGGTTACTCCTTTTGATGAAAAGGGTAATATAGATCTTCACAAAACCGAATTACTTGTTGAAAACTTGATTAGAAATGGGTCCGATGGTCTCGTAGTTGCAGGTACAACAGGTGAATCACCGACGTTAACGAAAGAAGAAAAGCTGACACTATTTCGGACAGTCGTAAAAACTGTGAATGGAAGAGTCCCAGTTATTGCTGGAACTGGGACCAATGATACAAGAGCTTCCGTTGAATTAACGAAAGAAGCTACACTACTCGGGGTTAATGGAATAATGGCAGTTGCCCCTTATTATAATAAACCTTCACAACAAGGGATGATTGAACATTTTAAAGCAATTGCTAATTCCACAACATTACCTATAATGCTTTATAATATTCCAGGGCGATCTGTTGTCAATATGACGGTTGATACGATTGTTGAACTTTCAAAAGTGAGCAATATCGTGTCTGTCAAAGAAGCTAGTGGTGATTTAGAACAAATGGCTGCAATAATTGACAAAACAAATAACGATTTTACGTTGTACAGTGGAGATGATAGTATAACGCTACCATCATTGGCCATCGGTGGAAACGGTGTGGTGTCTGTTGCCTCCCATATTATTGGGAATGAATTACAGGAAATGACTGAAGCTTTTCTATCAGGTAATATCAATAAGGCCGCTAGCCTTCATCGTAAATACCTACCTATTATGAAAGGCTTGTTTTTAACTCCCAATCCAACAAGTGTAAAAGTGGCTCTTCATTTAAGAGGGTTAGATGTGGGGAGTGTCAGACTCCCGCTCGTTTCGTTAACAAAAGAGGAAAGAGAAAGATTATACGAAATTTTAAACAGTTGAACCAATGGTTCAGCTGTTTTATTATACCAATTTTTCTAGATACATCTTGTTTTCTAATTAAGATTTAAGTTATACTACATACAAGTGATTAGTTCGGGTAAATTTTAATGGCAACTGGAAATGAACCGTATAATGGCAAAGGGCACGCCGTAATTTTTAAAAACTAACAAATGGACATGTATTGTGTTTAAACGATTGTATGTACGAAAATGACTAATGGAACAAGGTTTAATTCATAGAAATAGAACAAAAAAATAAAGGAAATACCTACCTTATCTACGACGAGTTTTCATTGCAGGAAGGTAGGGTCATTCCTAATGTTAAAAAAGCCTTATTTAGTCGTAAAACTAAAAAAAATTTAGTAATTATATTTTATTGTTGTATTAGGAGGAACATGAATTGTCAAAAGTAAATACAGAAAAAATTCGAGTTTTTGCCTTAGGGGGAGTCGGCGAAATAGGCAAAAATATGTACGTAGTAGAAGTGGATGACGACATCATTGTTATCGACTCTGGTTTAATGTTCCCAGATGATGATATGTTAGGTGTCGATATTGTTATTCCAGACATCTCCTACCTAGTAGATAACGCTGACCGTGTCCGTGCCATTGTCCTAACTCATGGTCATGAAGACCATATTGGTGGATTGCCATATATTTTACAAAAATTAAAAGTACCCGTGTATGGAACGAAATTAACACTTGGATTAGTAGAGGCAAAACTTCGTGAAGCTGGAATATTTACGTCAACAACACTAAAGTTAATCGATAATAATTCAGAAATAATGATCGGCTCAACACAAGTATCTTTTTTTAGAACTAATCACAGTATCCCTGATTCAGTAGGAGTTGTAATACAAACAGGTCATGGTGCCATTGTTCATACAGGAGATTTTAAGTTTGACCAAACCCCTGTAGATGGGAAACATGCAGAAATTGGAAAAATGGCTGCGCTTGGTAATCAAGGTGTACTTTGTTTATTATCCGATAGTACGAATGCGGAACGCCCTGGACACACACTTTCAGAAACAAGTGTTGGACAGGGGATTGCAGATGTTTTTCAAAATTCAACGAACAGAATTATCGTTACTACTTTTGCTTCCAATGTGCATCGAGTTCAGCAAGTTATTCAAGCTGCAGCAAAGGCAAAACGTAAAGTAGCCATTGTTGGTCGAAGTATGGAGAAAGTGATTTCGATAGCTAATGAACTAGGATATTTAAAAGCTCCTGATGATCTTTTTATCGAGATAGATCAAATAAAAAAATATCGTCCTGACCAAGTGGCAATTATTACAACAGGAAGCCAAGGCGAGCCGATGAGTGCTCTTACTCGAATGGCCAGAGGAGCGCATCGACAAATTACGATATCGAGTAACGATACAGTTATGATCGCTGCTTCCCCAATACCAGGTAATGAAAAGTCGGTGTCAAAGATTATTGATCAACTCTACCGAATTGGTGCAGATGTTGTTTATGGACATACAAAAGTCCATGCATCTGGTCATGGTAGTGCAGAAGAGTTAAAATTAATGCTCAACCTAATGAAGCCGAAATATTTTGTTCCTATTCATGGGGAATACCGTATGCAAATTGCTCATCGTGATCTAGCTTTAGAAGTCGGGATGAATAATTCAAACATTTTCCTCCTAGAAAAAGGAGAAGTAGTCGAAATTCAAGACGGTTCAGGTAGAAAAACAGGTAAAGTTCCATCTGGAAACGTGTTAATTGATGGTTTAGGTGTTGGTGATGTCGGAAATATCGTTTTACGTGATCGTCGGCTTCTTTCCAAAGACGGGATACTAGTTGTTGTTGTTACGTTAAACAAAACGAGCGGTGAAATCATATCCGGTCCTGACATTATTTCTAGAGGATTTGTATATGTAAGGGAATCAGAAAAGCTTTTAGAAGAAGCAACTAATATGGTACAGCAAACCTTAATAAAGTGTGTTACGGAAAATGTAAATGAATGGTCTTCACTTAAAAGCAGTATTAGAGAAGTGTTAAGTCGTTACTTATTTGAAAAAACAAAGCGTAGACCTATGATCTTACCAATTATTATGGAAGTATAACACTAAAGGAGCGGATTTTCCGCTTCTTTTTTTTAGTGCGCCCAGCATGGGTGCAATCTATAGGGTGAAAGTCCCGAACTGTGAAGGCAGAAGTAGCAGTAGCTTAACGCAAGGGTGCCTGTGGTGACGCAGGATCTGAAGG